>JBDKUC010000405.1:0-30879 GCA_039679885.1 Thermoguttaceae bacterium
AGCGTCCCGAGCGTCCCGAGCGTCCAGAGCGTCCCGAGCGTCCAGAGCGTCCCGAGCGTCCAGAGCGTCCCGAGCGTCCAGAGCGGCCCGAGCGTCCCGAGCGGCCCGAGCGGCCAGAGCGTCCCGAGCGTCCCGAGCGTCCAGAGCGTCCCGAGCGTCCAGAGCGTCCCGAGCTACACCGAAGACAAGTTCTAACAATTCATCGACATGCCACCACGGCCCAGTCAATTCCCGGACATCGCGCTCAATACCCAAGGACTCGCAATAGCAGCGAAGCGAACGATTGACGTGTTCCGGATCGTAGCATCCTGGATAGTTGCACGCCTCAGCGTAGTAAGAGAGCGTCATCATCGGAGTACTCCAAGTGGAAGCGAGACACGCACATGCAAGAGTATGCGCCGAACACGCCCTAGCGAAGAACGTGGACGCGTTGATGGACCGTGACCTAGCCGCAGATGCGCAACTGCGGGCGGGCCGATGAGCCACCCACGGGCGAGGGCATGAAGGGCTGCTTGACCGGTTTGACGATGCGAGGGTCCAGATACCGCTCCGTCACTGATCGGGCCGAGTGCCCGAGCGCCTGGGTCGGGTTGCCGCCCAGGGCTTCCGTATAGCTGGCCTTGCTCTTGCGGATACGATGAAACCGCATTCCGCATCCCTTCGGGGCGTAGACGCCCGAGGCGTCGAGGATCTCGCGAAACCAACGGCCGACCGTCTCGACCGTCACGTCGCGAGGAAAGAGGAGTTCCCGTTGCGGATCGTAAATCGCACGAATGGCGTCCAGAACGTTGGGCGGCAGATCGAACCACATCGCCTCTTTGTCCTTTTGAGGCTCGGCCTGGCAGTAAAGCCCAGACGAGTCCCAAACAACATCGACCGACAGGAGCATGAGAAGGGCGCTGTAGCGGAGCCCCGTCTCCCAACACACCAACAACAGCGCTGTCCACCACTCCGCTGCCGAATAACCGGCGATCGTTCCAGGCAGATTTTGGGCGGTTTCCAAAACCGTCGCGAACTCTTCGACTGTCAAGGCCAGCGGCGTCCGCTTGGGCTCTTTGAGCTTCGACCACTTGGGAGCCCTGCCGATCAGGTTCACTTCCTCGTCGGCCGCAAAGTGGAGCAAGACCATCAGATGCCGGCAGTAGGTGTTGGTCGACGCGGCGCCCACGTCGGCCAGCAGCCGGCGTTGGAACATCGCAAACCGTTTCGTGTCGATCCGCGAGACGGCGAGCGAGCCGACAAGGCGAGTCCAGTGGTTGACGGCCGTCTGATAGGCCGCGATCGTCTTGCGGCTCCCGCCGGCCAGCCGCAGCGGAAGATAATAGTTCGAGAACAGGCGGTCGAGGGAGAGCGACAGGCGGCGCGGACCATTGGAGCAAATCATCGTGCTTTTTCCCGGGTTGGTGGTGACAGCCTGCCCCAATCAACGCTATGGCGCAGTGGTCACCAACGAATGAGAAAAAAGCGTCCATTCTGGAGTTGCTCCAAGCCCACGGCACGGGCTCAGCCGTGCCGGAGAAACGCGCACAATCGTTGCACACGTCCACCCAATTGCTGCCGGGACACAAAGGGCCTTATCCAGCAAGGTTCGGCCCTTTGTGCCGCGCCGGCGCGTCCTACCCACCTTCCAGCAAGGAAAGTTCAGTCAACCGTCTACGGCGAGAGCGAGCCGCCGCCAGGAGGCAATCAATTCGTCTTCCAATCCACGAAGAAGTGGCGACGAAGCGCGCCCCCGCCGTAGGCGGTTGATCTGTCACGAAAGCATCGTACTGGCGAAGCAACCGGCGGCGTCGAGGCGAGATGTCAGGCGTGGAAACGGGACCGGAGCGAATCGCGGTAAACCTGGCGTTTCAGCGTGCCTTAGGGCCTCGTGTCGAAGATTGCCTCCACGATCAATCCTGACCGTGAAGGCTGATTATAACTAACTACTTATGTCTGTCAACCGGGCGTCTGAAGATTTTCCGCAGTGCGGCTGTCGTGATGGACCAGGGAGCCGTCGCCACCGCATACACGCCACGCACTACGCAGAAAGTGCTGACAAGAACCACCCCCGACGCAAATCCGGCCATCCACTTTTGTTTAGCCAGCCACTGGCCCTGTGAGTCGGAGAGGATACACTCCAGAGCCGCGCCTACAAGGAGCAGGACGACCAGTCCGACGGAGCCGATGATTCCCGCGAGAATAGATGACTTCACGGCGTCCACCTGCGGGTTGATGCCGGGATCGGTCATACCGGAACTCCGCGTCAGGGGGTTGAAAAGATTTCCTCGGTAGTCAAAAGCGCTATGGGAGTGGTGTTCAGCGCCTCGGCGAATTTCGCCACGACGTTAAGCCCAGGCGTACTGACGCCGCTCTCCATCCCAGCCACATATGCCTGCGAGACGCCCATGCGATCGGCAAGCTCGCGCTGGGTGAGCCCAAGCTCACGACGGCGTGATCTCACGTGTGAGGTGAAGAGAGACAATAAATCTGAGCCCTGCATATCCATCCTCGAATGATAAGCACTCGCTTATTGACGGTCAACGCGGAGGTGCGTATATTCATCTGCGTCCGGTGGTGTCGCATCGGTCCAAATGACACTCGCTTGGCAAACCGGGCATTCAGGAAAATGCCCGTTGCCCCGCAGATCGCTGACAATCTTGTGCTGATGATGCACGATGTAGTGCGGTCTCGACCGTAAGACGACGTGTTCCGTGTTTGTTCCGTCGGGGTTCACTGATCAAACCTTTCCCGCTGGGCGTGCCGTCCTTGGTCTGGCAACTTCAGGCGGCGCGCCCAGTGTTTTGTGATCTTCACCTACGGCGTCAGCCGTAGGTATTCAATGATCCTTTCGCGGCTTCCGGTAAACCTATTGATTCGATAGACACTGTCCCCAACGTGGGTATACCAGTACGGCGTCGGCCAAACGAACGCGATGAAGGCCGCAACGACAAGGCAAATCAGCACGACATACCGACGCGGCAGCGTTTTCATTAGGACCGCTCCCCAACCTTTTCTTCCAGTGCTTTTACCCGCACGTCGAGAGTCTCTACGGCGGTCTTGAAACGCAACTTGTGCTCATCCTGTCTGATTTCGTCCCATGTCCCGTCAACGTGCGATGTCAACATCTGCTCACGGAGGTTACTAACCTCTCGTTCGAGCCGCTCGATCCGCTCTTGGAGGAGGTCGCCACGCTTCTCGATCAGGTCAACGACTTCGGTCAACGCGTCGGTTCGGATCAACAGACCGAGAACGGCGTCGTCGGTCGCGTTGATGCCGGCGACGTAGCGCGTGTGAAACGCTGCAAAATAGTCCCGTGACAGAGCCATGAGACCACCGACCTATCCAGCAATTAAGGTGGGAGAGCTTGCTGGAAGGTTGGCAACGCATCGTAGAGCGCCGCCACTGGTTCCGGCCAGGGTCGCCCCGTGGCCACTCTCCCGCAAACCTGTCCGCAACGCGTTGTTGCGTCAGGCTTTAAGTGCCCCCTCACAGACTCGAACTGTGAACCCTCTGATTAAGAGTCAGATGCTCTGACCAATTGAGCTAAGGAGGCGTGTCGCTTAAGTCTTTGCGGATCAGCCACTTACAGGCTTTCGCCGCATCCGGCCGTCGACCGTACCGCTATTCATCGGACGAACGACAATGCATATTGTACCAAACCCGGCGGGCGTGCCAAGCCCTGCCAGGATTTCCTGCCCTAACAAGAAGCGCACCCGGCTCCGGCCGGCTACCTGCCGCCGGCCAGCCGCTCCAGCACTTCTCGGGCGGCTGCCAGTTGGGCCTGAAGGTCCGCGAGGCTGTCCCGCTCCTTCTGGACGACCTCGGCGGGCGCCCGCTCGACAAAGTTCTTCTGCTGGAGCTTCTTTTCCTTCGCCGCGATGAAGCCGGTTAGCTTCTCGATCTCCTGACGCTTTCGGGCCACTTCGGCCTCGACGTCAATCAGCCCGGCCAGGTCGACGTAGACCTCCAGGCCGGAGAGCGTCACGTTCGCGCTCAACGGCGGGGCAGCGACCTCGGGGCCGAAGGCGACCGGCTCCGCGTTGGCCATCGCGGAGAAATAGTCCTTCATCGGATCGAGCAAGTTGGCCGTGGCCGCATCGCACCGGACCGAGAAGCGGAGGGGCGTCTTCGGGGCAACGCCCTGCCGGGCGCGGATGTCGCGGACCGCCCGGAGCACTTCCTGGAACCGGCCGAACTGGGCCTCGATCTCCGGGTCTCGCCGGGCCGGATCGCTCTCGGGCCAAGGGGCGACCATGATGCTCTCGGCCGCCTGCTCGACCGTGTCAACGCCACGCTCGGGCGCGACCTGGCCGAGCCGCTGCCACACGTCCTCGGTCAAGAACGGGATCATCGGATGCAAGAGCCGCAGCAGCACGTCGAGCACGTGGGCCACCAACCGCTGGGCGACCACCCGCTGCCGCTCATCTTGCAGCCGGCCCTTGACCATCTCGACGTAGAAACTGCAAAACTCGTCCCAGGCGAAGTCGTAGAGCGTCCGGGCGGCGTCGGCATAGCGATACTCGGCCAGGGCGTCGGTCACCTGCTGCGTCACCGTCGAAAGCCGGCTCAACACCCAAGAGTCCTCGACCATCAGTTCGTCGTCGGACACCTGGCCGGGGTCGAATCCTTCGAGGTTCAACAGCGCAAACCGCGAGGCGTTCCAGAGTTTGTTGCAGAAGTTGCGGGCAAGCTCGAACCGCTCGCTGACGACCGCGCCGCGCGGCAGGGCCTTGTCCTCCGCCTTCTCGGCCCATTGGGTCGAAAAATCCTTTTGGCAGTGCTTGCACTTCACCCGCGGCAGGACGCGATTCTGCTTCGTCTGCTCGATGAGCTTTTGGCAGTGCGGGCACTCGAACTCGACCGGCACACGGACGTCCTGCGTTTCGGTCGTCAGATAGGCCATGCCGAACCGCAGGGCGTCGGCGCCGAACTTCTCGATCACGTCGAGCGGATCAACGCCGTTCCCCTTCGACTTCGACATCCCCTCGCCGTAGCCGTCGAGAATCTTCGGATGGATGTAGACCTCGTGGAACGGGAGGCTGTCCCGAACGCCATACCGCTTCTTATCCACGTTGTGCAAGCCCATCAGGATCATCCTCGCCACCCAGAGCGTGATGATGTCGCGATTGGTGATGAGCACGCTGGTCGGGTAGTAGTATTTCAGTTCTTCGGTCTGCTCCGGCCAGCCCAACGTCGAATGCGGCCAGAGCGCCGAGCTAAACCAGGTGTCGAGAACGTCTTCGCTCTGCAAGAACCCTTGATTCTCTAGCAGGCGTATAGTCTGTTGGGAAGCGCCATCATTAATGGAAACATGAATCGTTGCATAAGGTCGCTCGATCTTGGCAACTTGATATTCAACACCGCCTACTTTGCGGGCATTGTCTAAGTCGTGATCCAGTTCTACTCGATATGCAATCAGATCGGGTCTTGCCTTGTGCAACTCCTCCAATTGCCCCATGAAATGTTCGCAGGTGTATTTGTCCGCTACTGGTTGGCTCCACACCGGAATCCGGTGTCCCCACCAAAGCTGCCGGCCGATGGGCCAGTCGCGCTTTTCGCTGAGCCAATCGAGATAGCCCTTCGCGTAGCGGTCGGGGATGATCTTCACCTGGCCGGACGTGACGGCGTCCATCGCCGACTGGGCCAGTTGGTCCATCTTGACGAACCACTGATCCATCAACATCGGCTCGATGGGCGTCTTCGAGCGGTCGCTGTGGGCCAGGTCGATGTCGCGCGGCTCGCAGTCGGTCTCCGGATTGTACAACCCGGCCGCTTCGAGATCGGCCACGACCGCCGCCCGGGCCTTCTTCACCACAAGCCCACGGTACTTTTCCGGCACGTTGTCATTCAGCGTGCCGTCGACGTTGAGGATGTTGATCGCGCCGATCTCCTCGTGCCGCTGCCACACGTCGTAGTCGTTCGGATCGTGCGCTGGCGTGATTTTCACGCAGCCGGAGCCTAGCTCGGGCTTCGCCCATTGGTCTGCGATGAGCGGAATCTGCCGGCCAGTCAGCGGCAATTCGAGTTTGACGCCGCGCCGGGCCATGTCGCGAAGCTGCTCGAGTCGCGGCAGCATTTCCCGCCGCCGTTCGGCGATGTCGTCAATCTGCTTCTCCAGGTCCGGCTTCTCCTTGGCCGGGGCGTCGGCCAACCGCTGGCGAAGATCCAACTCGGCCTGGTCCAGCGCGCCCGACGGATCGGGATGCACGGCAACGGCCGTGTCGCCGAGCATCGTTTCCGGCCGTGTCGTGGCGATGGTCACGTGCGTCGGCTCGCCCGGCTTCGGATCGACGACCGGGTACTTGAAGTGCCAGAAATTCCCCTTCACGGCCTCGTGGAACACCTCGTCGTCGCTGACGGCCGTTTGCAGGAACGTGTCCCAGTTGACGAGGCGCTTGCCGCGATAGATTTTGCCTTCCTTGAAAAGTTGAAAGAACGTCTCGCGAACCGCCCGGGCGCACTGCTCGTCGAGCGTGAAGCGGGTCCGCTGCCAATCGCAGCTACAGCCCATCTGCTTCAGTTGGCCAATGATCCGGGCCTGATAGGCGTCCTTCCATTTCCAGATGCGATCGACGAGGCCCTGGCGGCCCAGTTCGTGCCGGGTCAGCTTCTCTTCTTGCAGCAACCGCCGCTCGACGACCGCCTGGGTGGCGATGCCCGCATGATCGACGCCGGGCAGCCAGAGCGTCTCGAAGCCTTGCATCCGTTTCTGGCGGATGAGGATGTCCTGAAGCGTGTTGTTCAGGGCGTGGCCGAGATGCAGGGCTCCGGTCACGTTCGGCGGCGGGATGACGATCGAATACGGCTGCCGCGCCGCGTTCGGCTCGCTATGGAAGTACCCCCGCTGTTCCCAAAAAGAATACCATCGCTCTTGGGCGGCGGCGTGGTCATATTGCTTCGGCAAATCGGCGGCTGGAGTATCGGAGGACATGAGCAGTTGGCAGTGGGTAGTGGGCAGTCGGCAGTGGGCAGCCGGCAGGGGGCAAAGTCGGACGATTCAGGTGAATATACCGTCAATGTGCGGGGAGCCGCAACCCGAGGGCTATTGTGCGCAGGGCTGGCCGTAGGCGTTCGTAGTCCCGCCTTTAGGCGGAAAATGATCGGCCAACGCCGAAACGACGAACGACCAGAACGACCAGGTAGTGTACTGTCTCAGAAATGACGGTCTGTATGTTGCATCACTCGGGACGAATGGGCGCCATGTCCCACGCTTGCGTGGGCATGATTCGACGGCCAACATGCTTGCTGTCTCGCTGCGCTCGCTTAGCAAGCATGGCACCCACAAATCCCCGACAGACTGAATCACTACAGTAGTTCCCCTGCCGATGCGCGGCCGATCGCTTCGGTGAGCGATTCCTCGGCCGACATGACGCAGCGCAGCCGGCGGAAGCAAAGGAGCAGCAAGAGGCCAACGGCCGCGCCGCCGAGGACCACCGGCCATCCAAACTGACAACCGCCTTTTTCGCCGGCGACCGCCAGCCCATTGGAGACGGCCCAGGCCGGAAGCATCGCGGCCGTAATCGAGCCGTTGAGGATCACCAGCGAGTTGTAGGTCAGGTGGAAAACCATTCCGGGCAGAATGCTCCCGCTTTGCACGGCCAGATATCCGATCACGACGCCGATCAGCGAGGCGCTCAACGATTGCTGGAGAACGCCATGCGCAAGTCCGAACATGACCGCGCTCAGGATGATCGCCCGCCATTTGTGCCCCAGATGCCGGAAGCCGGAGAGAACGAACCCGCGGAAGGCAATTTCTTCGCATACGGCGGGCATCAGCGCGAGCAGCAATAGGAGGAGCCAGATGTTCGACTCGCCGAACTGCGTGGCAAGCTTGCTCATCGCCTCACGAAACGCATTGTTCATCGGATACATTCGGTCGATCGCCGACTTGACGATCCAGACCGACGGGTGCAGCGCCACCGCCAGCAGGATGGCGGCCGGGATGGTCCACCACGCCGGAAGCCGGAGCAACAGCGTCTGCCGAGGACTGCGGGTGAACAGCAGCGTCATCAAGACTGCCGGCGCAGCGATCATGCCAAGCTGGGTCAGAAGCGTGAGCGTTACGAATCCGTTCAAGTTGGTGGCCGCGGCCAGACGCGAGCCGGCGACGTACGGCAACATGACGATGACCAGGCCGCAGCACAGCGCGGCCGCGACGGTGGGCGTCGGCCCGCGATCGCGGAACAAGTGGCGGATCCACAATCGGAGATCGAGCCGCTCGCTGTCGCAGAACAGCACCGACTCGGAATTGAACTGCTCGACGGCCCAGCGGATGGATAAGATGCACGCCGCGATCGTCACGCCAGCCACGGCGGGCGCGAATTGCAGCACCGGAAGATAGTCGCCTTCCAACATGCTCCGCAACAGCAGCACGATGCCGGTCACCGGAATCAGGCTGTTGCCCAGGGTGAGCTTCACCCCCGGCGACATCGGCAGGATGACCAGCGGCATCGTCAGAAACAGCAGCGGCATCAGGTAGTATTGCCCTTCGCGCGTGCTGCGGGCGAAGGCCGCCAGGGCCAGACACAGCGCGCCGAACAACGCCGCGACGGGCACTAACGCCACGCACAGGGCCAGAATCGCCGCCGGCGGCGGCAGGCCAAATCCCGGCAGCCGCGCCAGAATCGTCCAGCCGGTCAGCCCCACGGTCACCAGGTTCAGCACGGCCGTAATCGCGCTGAACAGCATGACCGTCATCAGCTTGGCCAGCACGATTTCGCTCCGCGCCGCCGGGCTGCTCAGGAGCGTCTCCAGCGTGCCGCGCTCCTTTTCGCCGGCGCAGAGGTCGATCGCCGGATAGAACGCCCCGGTCAGGGCCCAGAGCAGCAACAGCACGGGCAGGATCTTCGACCACATGGCCCCTTCGCGGCGACTCGGGCTGGCCACATCGGTGAAGCCGGCCGGCGCCGGGCGGACCAGGCTCTTCGGCACGCCGCTCAGCTCCAGCGTGTCTTCCCGAAGCCGCTGCGTCCAACGCGAACGCACGTCATAGAGCCGAGCGCAGGCCATCTGCGAGTTGTCGCTGGCCGTGCTGCCAATGATCTCCGGAACCGGAACCTCCTCCGACGCCCCACGGCTGCGTTTGGCCGAAGAGCCGGCCGCAGGCGTTCCGCGACTGCGGTCACGCATCGACTTCCGAAACGCGCTCAACTGGTCCGCAAACTTCGGGGAGAAGGAAAGGGCCGCGTCGTAGGCGCCAAGTCTCACTTGTTCCCGCGCGTCTTCTTGCAGCGACTCGGCCGACTGCTTGTCGCCGGGCTCGTGCGCGTCGAAGTGCAATTCGAACAACTCGGCGGCCTTCGGGTTCGGGAAGAGCCATGACGCGAATCGGCCATGCTCGAATAGCGGCGGCGTCGTCTCTTGCTTGCCTGCCCCCACCACCAGCACCCGCGACTTCTGCTCTTGCGTAAATTGGGCAATCTGAAACAGGCTCAAGCCCAACAACGGATAGAGCATCACCGGCAGCACGGCGATGATGAACAGCGTCCGCCGGTCGCGCAACTGGTCGCGGACCTCCCGGCCAAGAATCAGTCTGACGTTCGACAAATTCATCCGCCGGCGACCTCGTCGTGCTGCGAAATCAGTTGGAAGAACAGTTCCTCGAGGTCCGGCTCGCCGTAACGGTTGCGGAGTTCTTCAAGCGTGCCTTCGGCCAGGACGCAGCCGCGATGGATAATGGCCACGCGATCGCAGAGCTTTTCGACCTCGCGCATGATGTGCGTCGAGTAGATCACGCACTTGCCGTTGTCGCGAAGCTCGGCCACCGTGTTCAGCAGCGCCCGGGCGACCAGAACATCCAGCCCGTTGGTCGCCTCGTCGAAGATCAGCACCGGCGGGTCGTGGACCACCGCCCGAGCGACCGACACCTTCTGCTTCATGCCGGTCGACATTTTTGCGCCCATCACGTCGCGAGTGTCGTTCATCTTCAGTCGGGCGAAAAGCGACTCCATCCGATCGGCCAGCTCGTCCTTCGCGATGCCGTGCAGCCGGCCGAAGTGCTCGACCATCTCCCAGCCGGTCATCCGATCGTAGACGGCCGTGTTGGCCGACATGAAGCCGATCTGACGGCGGACCGCCGCCGACTGAAGCACGACGTCGTAGCCGTTGATCGTGGCCGTGCCGGCTGTTGGTCGCAGCAAGGTGCTCAGGATCCGCAGGGCCGTCGTCTTGCCTGCCCCGTTGGGACCCAAGAGCCCGTAGATCTGGCCGGGCTTGGCGTGGAAACTGACGCCGCGGAGCGCCTCGAAGCGCCCCCGCCGCAGATCAGAATAGCTCTTGGCCAGTTCGTGGACGTCGATCATGGAATGCCGGCAGAAAGAAACCCTTCTCCAAGTGTACCTTACGAAGCGGCTGTTCGTACTTCCGCCTAAGACGCCCGTTCCGTTCGTAGCTCCGCCTTTAGGCGGCCATGCTGTTCGTAGTTCCGCCTTTAGGCGGCCGTTGCCTTCTTCGCATGCAGCCGCCTAAGGACCGCGTAAAGAGATACGGGTGGCACGCCCTGAAAGGGCGTGTAGATCGGCAAACTGCCGCACAACACGCGACACGCCCTTTCAGGGCGTGCCACCCAACGGAATCCCATGGGCTCTCCGGCGGCCGCTTGACCCGCATTTCTCACCGTTGCGGCCTAAAGGCGGAACTACGAACGTTCGTCCAGCAGCTCGTAAAAGACGCTCCTCCGGCGAGGGGCATAGCCAGCCTGCTGGATGGCTCGCCGCAGTTGGGCCTCGGTGGCCCGAAAGCTCGTGCCGGCCGCGGCCACGACGTTCTCCTCGATCATGACGCTCCCCATGTCGTTCGCGCCAAATCGCAGTGACAGTTGGCCCACGGCGAGCCCTTGCGTGACCCAGCTCGCTTGAAGGTTGGCGAAGTTGTCCAGATAGAGCCGGCTGACGGCGAGCGTCTTGAGGTACTCGAACGCGCCGACCTTCGCCGCGCTGGCCAGTGCCGTGTTGCCGGGCTGGAACGTCCAGCAGATGAAGGCCGTGAAACCCTGTGTCTCGTCCTGCAACTGGCGCAATCGCTCCAAGTGTTCCACCCGGTCGGCCAGCGTTTCAACGTGCCCGAACATCATTGTGGCGGAACCGCGGCCGCCCAACCCATGCCACTGCCGGCACACATCGAGCCACCGCTCGGTCGTGGCCTTGCAAGGGCTCAGCGCCGTCCGAACTCGATCGACGAGGATTTCTGCTCCGCCGCCGGGGAGCGAGCCCAGGCCCGCCGCGCGAAGCCGCTCGAGCGCCTCGCGGATCGTCAGCCCCGAGATCGTCGCGATGTAATCAATCTCCGGCGGGCTGAATCCGTGGACGTTGACCTGCGGAAAGTCCCGCTTGATCTCCGAGAGCAACGCCTCGTACCACTCGATCCGCAGGTCGGGATGCAGGCCGCCTTGCAGCAGAATCTGGTTGCCGCCCAACTCGACGGTCTCGGCGATCTTTCTGTGCAACTCGTCGCGCGAGAGCACGTAACCACTCGCCTCACCCGGCTTGCGCGAAAACGCGCAGAACCGGCAGCCGCTCGTGCAAACGTTCGTGTAGTTGATGTTGCGATCGACGTTGTACGTGCGAAATGATTCGGGGTGCAGGCGGCGTGTCACGGCGTCGGCCGCACATCCCAGGGCCGCTAGGTCGTGCGACTGGAGCAGCGCAACGCCGTCGGTCGGCGAAAGGCGCCGGCCGGCGACGGCCTTGTCGAGGATTTTAGATAGCGGCTGCGACATGGTTCGGTGCGAATCAACACGGAGGCACGGAGAACGCGGAGCTTCAGGTCGGCGACGCGCCGTAAAACTCCAGCTTGACGTCGGGCGGTGCGAGATCGACCTTTCCGGCCAGTTCATAGAAACGCTCGAGCCCTTGCCGCTCCCGCGGTCCGAAGCGGAACCTGAGGCGATCACGCAAGTAGGTCAGGCATTCCGCCTCCGGAACGCCAACGACCGGCGCCTCATGCCGCGCGATCTCGGCCAGCCGCGCGACGCCTCGGTCGCGGGCGGCTTCGAGCAACGCCGCCGCGCCAGGCAGGTTCGCTCCCGGACCCGCGATCCATAGGGCGAAGATAAACGGTAGACCCGTCCAATTCGTCCACTCTTCCCCAAGGTCCCAAACGAACTCAAAGTCGCCGTCGGGGATCAGCATCCCGCGATCGCCGATCAGCAGCACGGCGTCGGCCGTCGAATCGCCAAGCGCAGAGCCCAGCGGCAACGGCGTCGTTGCCGGAGTGACGTCGAATCGCTCTTTGAGCAAAATCCGCACCAGGGTCGCGCTCGTCCGCGAGCCCTCATCGAGCGCCAACGTGCGAATCTTGCCGACCGGCACGCGGCTATAGAGCTTGACGCTCGCCACCCGTCCGTTGCACGCGATGCACGCGTCCGAAATGATCCGGTAGCCGCGCGCGCGTTGTCCCCGGGCGTACTCGATCGACGGGATCATCGCCACATCGAGTCGGCCTTCGGCCAACGCGTCGGCCAGCCGACTCGGGTAATCGAGCACGACCTCGACCTGCGGGGCCACCTCTTCCAGCGCCACCACCAAGGGTTTCGCGTTGAGGTAGGTCACTGCCCCGACGCGAATGGCAGTCGCCGCCGTAGCCGATGCCTCGTGATTCATCACCGCTCCCGCAGAACGTTTCCGTCCATTATAGGAACGGCCGCCGCATGCAAGAAGCCCGGTGGGCCCGACGCAGGCGGACTGCAAAGTCCGTTGCAGGCGTTCGTAGTTCCGCCTTTAGGCGGCAAATGACCGGCTAAAGCCGGAACTACGAACAACTTTGCAGTCGTCCTGGGCCCGACGCCCTGGTTGCCAAACCAGACAAGAATGCGTGACAGACTGAAATGCGCAATAATCAGGAATGCGCGACAGACAAGAATGTCTGTCCTCCTGCGCAGAAACATCGCTTGCGGTTTCGCGCGGTGGCGTCTCGACCACACGCTAGCGCGAAGCCGCAAGCGACTGTCTTTCATCCCTCGTTCGATGATTGCGTCAACGCGTCAGGTCACTTTGACTTCGATCCGCTTGCTCGCGGCCTGCGGACTCTTCGCGAGGCGGAGCGTCAGGACGCCGTTATTGTATTGGGCGTCGACCTTCTCGGTATCGACACCGTCGGGCAATGGGATCGTGCGGCGGAACGAGCCGTAGCGGGTCTCGCTCTGGTAGAACCCCTTCTCCTTCGTTTCGGTCGACTCCTTCTTTTCGCCGCTGAGGACGATCTGGTTGCCGACCACCGTCACCTCGATGTCCTTCGGATCGATGCCGGGCAGTTCGGCGCGGACTGTGACTTCCTTGTCGTTTTCCGCCACGTCGACCGGCGGGGCCCACTTGCCCGGTCCCCACGACGGCCATTCCAGGGCGCCGAACGGCTCGCGGACAAAGGAATCGAAGAGCCGGTCGATCTCGCTGCGAAGCGCGACCATCGGCGAGAGCTCGCCGCCTTCAGATTCACGCTTGCCTCTCCAGGGAATTAAGCTCATCTTGGTTCTCCTTCCTATCGTTGAATTGGAAACACTGCTCCGCGGTGATCGGCGACCATCGGAGGCGATCAGCGGAGACTAGCGACAACGTGTTCTGTCTTCGCATCGCATCAGCTTGCGGCCACGGCGATCTTGCGGGGCTTCAGGGCCTCCGCCTTGGGCAGATGCAAGGTCAACACGCCGTCGGCGTAGTTGGCCGAGATCTTGCCTGCGTCAATGGCCTCGCTGACTTGGAAGGTGCGGTAGTAGTCGCCGACGCCATATTCCCGGAGCAGGAAGTCGCCGCGATCTTCGTGCCGCTCGGGCACCTCGGCGCGGATTTCGAGCATTCCATCCTCGAAGTGGATATCGATGGAGTCGCTCTTAGCGCCGGGGACATCGGCGACGACCAGCAACTCGTCGCCCCGCTCGAGGATATCGACGTTAGGGCGATAGCAAGAGCCACACCGCGTGCGCTCTGCTGCCGGGACCTCGGCGGTGGTTTTCGTAACGTTCGGTTCGCTATCCATGTCTGTCTTCCTTTCGTTTATTTTGTTGGGCAGGTCCTGGACCCGCCCGATTTTTCGTGGGGCAGGTTGTCAGCCTGCCGGATCGTTCTCTTCGTCCGAGGCAGGTCCACAACCTGCTCACAACACGGTTTAGCCGGCGGCGACGTTGATCTTCCGCGGCTTGGCGCTCTCGGCCTTGGGAAGCGTGATCGTCAGCACGCCGTCCCGGATTTGAGCTTCCACCCGGTCCGCATCCACGTCGCACGGCAGATGAATGACCCGGTTCAGATTGCCGACCGGCCTTTCGCGGCGGTGGAAGGTAACGCCTTCCTCGGCCTCCTCTTGCCGTTGGATCCGGATCGACAGTTCGTCGCCGGTGACCGACAGATCGAGCTGGTCGTTTTTGACGCCAGGAATCTCCATTTCGACCACCAGGGCATCTTCCCGCTCCCAAACGTTGGCGGCAGGCTGGTTGCGGAACATGCCAGGCAGGATGCCTTCTGCGGGACCTAAGAACCCGGTCAGCAAACGGTCCATTTCGTCGCGAAGCTGGTTCAGCGGAGTCCGCGTCGAACGATAACCAAAAGCCATGACAAGCCTCCTTTTTCACGGTGTTCGGTGTACAGAATGCGGCTGGCAGGAAGCCGCATCTTGTCGTGAAGTTTTTGCAAAGCCTATGCCAGAGTCAAGCGGCGATGACGTTAACCATTGATGGCCAAGAGGTTGCGGCGATTTATTCCAGAGCGGGACCCGCATGTCTCTGCCAAAATGACAGTCAGGGCGTCAGGTGTTGTGAACCAATACCCCGATGGCTATACTAGTGGGTTTGAGTTTTTCAGATGGTTTCATGCACGGCCCGGACCGAGACATTAGTCCATGCGATTTTCGTTAATCGACCGCATCGTTGATTTGCAGCCGGGGAAGTGCATCACGGCGGTGAAGTCATTGACGCTGGCCGAAGAATACTTGGCCGACCACTTCCCGCAGTTCCCCGTCATGCCCGGCGTTTTGATGCTGGAGGCGCTGACGCAGGCGAGCGCGTGGCTGGTGCGAGCGACCGAGGACTTCACGCATAGCATCGTGGTGCTCAAGCAAGTCAACAATGCCAAGTACGCGCAGTTTGTTGAGCCGGGGCAGATGATCACCATCACGGCGGAACTGCAGAGCCTTGGCGACGGCGAGGCGAAGTTGAAGGCATCGGGCACGGTGAACGGTCGGCTGGTCGTCGGCGCAAAGCTGACGCTGGCCTGCTACAATCTGGCGGACTCGACCCCGCAACATGCCCAGGCCGACGCCGCCGGCCGGGAGGAGCTTCGCTGCCAGTTGGCGGTACTGTATCCGGAGCGGTCGGAAGTCGGCAAAGAAGCGACGTAACGGTTTAGCGGCCGGCCAAAGCCGGCCTGATGATCTATGCGATTTGACGGAAAAACGGCGATTGTTACGGGGGGAAGCCGCGGCATTGGACGGGCCTGCGTGGCCCGCTTGGCCGCGGAGGGGGCCACTGTGGCCTTCATCTACCAGAGCAACCAGCAGGCCGCCGAGTCGTTGGTGACCGAACTGGCGCTGCCCGACGGGCGGGTGTCCGCTGTCCAGGCGGACGTTCGCGACTTGAAGCGGGCGCATGAAATTGTCGATTCGCTCTTCGACAAGTGGGGCAAGGTCGACGTCCTGGTGAACTCGGCCGGAATCGTGCAGGACGGCCTGCTCGGGGCGATGACGCAGGAACAATGGCGCGACGTGCTCGACACGAATTTGGGCGGCACGTTCAACTACTGCCACGCGGTGACGCAGCCGATGATGATGAAACGCCGCGGCAGCATCATCAACCTGTCGAGCACGGCGGCCGAGTTTGCCGCCCGCGGACAGGTCAATTACGCGGCCAGCAAGGGAGGGATCAACGGCCTGACCCGGGCGCTGGCGAAGGAATTGGCGCCGCGAGGCGTCCGGGTGAACGCGATCGCCCCCGGCATGATCGAGACGGACATGAGCCAGGTGGTGCGGGGAATCGCGGGAGACCAGATTCAGAAGATTATTCCATTCCGCCGCATTGGCCGGCCGGAAGAGATTGCGGCTGCCGTGGCGTTTCTGGCCAGCGACGATGCGTCGTATGTGACCGGCCAGGTGTTAAGAGTCGACGGCGGATTGAGTTTGGGGAGCCATTAGGCAGCGACTAGTGTACGGTGCGCGAGAGAGGCATCGCTGTTTGTGGCGGTGCGTTGAAGGCACACGGTGAAGATAGATTTTCGATTTAGCCAGGGAGATGAGTAAAGCTATGCCAACGAAAGAAGAAGTCTTCGAAAAGATCCGGACCGCACTGGTCGAGGCCCTGGGTGTCGATGAGGAGGATGTGACCCCACAGGCGACGCTGGCCGGCGACTTGGGAGCCGAGTCGATCGACTTCCTCGACATTTTCTTCCGCCTGGAGAAGGCGTTCGACATCAAGATTCCGCGAAGCGAACTTTCGCCCGAAGACATCTTCACCAACCCCGACTTTGTCCAGGATGGGCGGGTCAACGAGGCAGGCATTGCCGAATTGCGGAAGCGAATGCCGTTCGTCAACCTCGACCAGTTCGCGAAGAACCCCGCGGTGCAAGAGTTCGCCAATGTGCTGACGGTGGCCGACATGTGCCACTTCGTCGAGAGCAAAGTGGAATTGACCGACTAAGAGCAGTCAGCGATCAGCGGCCGGTGACGCTTCGGCATGATTTCACGTAGGTTATGCTTCAGCATAACGTCTACGGGCTATGCGGAAGTCACCGTCCCCGCAGACTGATCGCTGACCGACGAAAGCTGATATCTGCCATGCGCTGGTACTGGATTGACCGATTCGTGGAGTTTCACAGCGGGCGGTACGCCAAGGCCGTCAAGAATATTTCGCTGTCGGAAGACCACCTTCACGACCACTTCCCTCACTACCCAATGCTGCCGAACTCCCTGATCTTGGAGGGGATGGCGCAGACGGGCGGGCTGCTGGTCAGTGAGCACAACCAGTTCCGTGAAAAGGTCGTGCTCGCGAAGGTTCCCAAGGCCACATTCTACTGTGCGGCGACACCCGGCGACCAACTGGTCTACACGGCGACGATCCAATACGTGCGGCCGGAAGGGGCGATGGTGACCACCACGAGCTATAAGGGTGACCAGCTCCACGCCGAGGCGGAGGTCGTCTTTGCGCACCTGAACCACCCGACGCTCAACAGCCTTTTTGAGCCAGAGAGCTTCTTGCGGATGATGCGCCTTCTGGGGGCCTTCGACATTGGCGTGGCGGCCGACGGCAGCCCGCAGAGGCCGCCCCAGTATCTTGTCGACGCGGCGAAAGGAAAGAGCTGACCTGCGGATCGCCGCCAAGCCAGACGAAGTTGGCCAAGGTTGCGGCGCGCTCCTACGGTCAGCTTCTGCGGCGATCGGCGGACACGCTTTCGGCAGGCTGGCCGACCACCGTGCCGCTCTCCATCTCCTGCCACCTTCGCTCGAGCTCGGTCTCCCAGGCAGACTGAATGTCCTCGCCGTCTTCGTCGTGGGAACGGATGAGGCAATAAGCCAATTCGGCGCGGTCCTCCGTGGGGAGCCGCAGCACTTCTTCTTTCAGCTTCTCGGCGCCTTGAGTCATCAGTACTTCCCTTCCACAAACACTATACTCCGCCCCCCTGCACTGTCAACGCTGCCGTCCGATCCCCTGCAAACGCCGCCGTCGGTGGCGGTTGACGCAGGTGCCAATCCCTGTTAGCATCCATCGCTGTTGACGGTCGCCACTCCGCCCGCTCGCCGCTTGTTTTTCATGTCATTCCCGGGTGCACTGAGTGAGAGGCGCCGAAACGCTCCGTCGGATCGAGCGGGCTATTGGTGAAGAAGTGAGCAAAGGAATCGAGCGATGAGACGACGAGTCGTGATTACCGGCGTTGGCTGCGTGACACCGCTGGGAACCGATGTCGAGACACTGTGGCGACGGCTCCGGGCGGGCGAGTCGGGCGTCGGCTACATCAGCCTGTTCGACGCCAGCCAATTCCCGACGAAGATCGCCGCCGAGGTCCGCGGGTGGGACGTCTCGAAAGTGGGCGAGAACCCGGACGATTGGAAGTTCCAGGGCCGGCACACGCATTTTGCCGTCGGGGCGGCGAAGCAGGCGATGACCGACGCGGGTCTCGATTTTCGGCCCGTCAACGGCGGCCGGACGCCGTACGACCCGACCCGGTTCGGCGTCTACACCGGTAGCGGCGAGGGGCAACAGGACTTCGACCGCTTCGCCGACATGATGATGGCCGGCCTCGACGGAGGCGACAAGCTCGATGTCGCCAAGTTCATCTCCCGAGGCATCGAGCGGTTGCACCCGATCACTGAGCTCGAGCAGGAACCGAACATGCCGGCGGGGCACTTGGCCAGCCTCTTCGGCGCCGAAGGGCCAAATATGAACTGCCTGACCGCCTGTGCCGCCAGCAGTCAGGCCATCGGCGAGGCCGTCGAGATCATCCGCCGCGGCGACGCCGATGTAATGCTCTCCGGTGGCACGCACTCGATGATCCATCCGTTCGGCGTCACGGGCTTCAACCTGCTGACCGCGCTGAGCACACGCAACGATGAGCCGACGCGAGCGTCGCGCCCCTTCGACCGCGACCGCGACGGCTTTGTGCTCGGCGAGGGCTCGGGCATGGTCGTGCTCGAAAGCCTCGAAGGCGCCAAGGCTCGCGGCGCGAAGATCTATGGCGAAGTGGTCGGCTACGGCTCGACGGCCGACGCCTTCCGCATCACCGACACGCATCCCGAGGGCCGCGGCGCCATCACTTGCATTAACATGGCGTTGGCCGACGCCGGCGTTGGCCCGAGCGACGTCGATTACATCAACGCGCACGGCACGAGCACGGCGGTAAACGACCGCGTCGAGAGCCTGGCCATCAAGCAGGTGTTCGGCGATCAAGCGTACAAGGTCCCCGTGTCGAGCACGAAGAGCATGATGGGCCACCTGATCGCGGCGGCGGGCGCCACGGAACTGATCATCTGCCTGATGGCCATTCGCGACAGCATCGTGCCGCCGACGACCAACTACGAGAACGTCGATCCGGACTGCGATTTGGATTACGTGCCGAACGTTGCGCGGCCTCACCCGTGCCGGATGGCCCTGAACAACAGTTTCGGGTTCGGCGGCCAGAACATCTCGCTGTTGGTGAGCAAGTTCGACGGCTAGAGCAGCGTCTCAGACTGCCGACTATCCACTGCCCACTGCCGACTGCCGACTGCCGACTATCCACTATCCTGACCACTGGCCACTGACCACTGGTCGCTTATGCCCTACTCTCATCTAACGGTCGATAGCCGTTTCGCGATCAAGCGATTCAGTCATCGAAGGCGGTTCGCCCGAACGGTCGATCTGCTCGCGGTCTCTGAAGGACAGCGGATTTTGGACTATGGCTGTGGCGACGGACACTTGCTGCGGTTGATCGCCGAGCGCTGGCCGACGTGCGAACTGGTCGGCTATGACCCGATGCCGTCGCAGCTTGGCGAGCTGCGGAAGGCGGCCGGCGCGGGGCGAATCGAGGCCACGGCCGAGACCGGCGGCCTTGCCGACGCGAGCTTCGACAGGATCGCTTGCTGCGAGGTGCTCGAACATCTGCCGGAAAGGGAGCAGCGGCGCGTGCTGGCCGACATTCGCCGGCTGCTGAGGCCCGAGGGGATGGCCATCATCACGGTGCCTGTCGAAATCGGCCCCGCATCGCTGGGAAAAAACCTGGTGCGTTGGGCGATCGGCGAGTCGTATGAGAAGGCCGCTATTGGGAACATCTTGCGGGCGTCCTTGGGGCTGCGTTGCGTTCGGGACGAGGCGGCGACGTACATCTCGGGCCACGTCGGTTTCCGCCACTGCGAGCTGCCGCCACGGTTCGCCGCCGCCGGTCTGCGAGTGCTCCGTCGGGGGTGGTCGCCACTGCCGTGGATCGGGCCGCTGCTGAATTCGCAAGTCTTGTACCGCCTGAAGCGGGCCGAGTCATAGGCAAGGGAATTCCCTAGGCTATGGCCGGGAATCGGCTGACTGCCTTTACAGGATACCTCGGATTCCCGCGGTCCGGACGATCGTTAAACTAAGGCATGAGGGTGGGCTTGGGTGGGTAAGCATCAAGAGAAAAGGAAAGCCCGTGAAGACCATTCTATTCGTCGATGATGACCGGATTTTCCGAGAGCTGTGTAAGCAGGTGTTCCAAGAGGAAGGCTATCGAGTCATTCTGGCCGAGGACGGGGAAGAGGCGTTGCACGCAGCGGGCGTCGAACGCGTCGACGTGGCGGTGCTCGACGTGCGGATGCCGGGCATGGACGGCCTCGAGTTGGCCCAGGAGCTCAACTCGGTGGCACCCAGCCTGCCGCTGATTTTTTACACGGCCAACGACGATATGTGCGCGGCGGACGGGCGATCGCGTTACGGCGCTGCGTGCGTTGATAAAAACACCGGCTTCACCGAGTTGGCGATGGCGATTACTCGCATTCTCTCGCCGACAGGGCATCGCGACGCTTTTCGCATCGGCTTGCCCCCACGGACGGCAACGATGGCGCTCTGAGCGTCTGAAATGGCCGCGAAAGATCGCAGGAAACACAAAGAACGCGGAAGAATGAGGATTGTCTTCGTGGCTTCCAGGGGCTCTTCGCTATTACGTTGTCTTCGTTCCTTGCGTTCCTTGTGTTCTTTCGTGGCCACCCGTTTTGTGGCCACTCGCGTTGTGGCCTCCAGGGGCTCTTCGCTATTACGTTGTCTTCGTTCCTTGCGTTCCTTGTATTCTTTCGTGGCGACCCGTTTTGTGGCCACTCGCGCCTGAAATGGCCGCGAAGGATCGCAGGGAGCGCAAAGAGCGCGGAAGAATGAGGATTGTCTTCGTGGCTTCCAGGGGGCTACAATTGCGAGCTTTCTTGCTCCGGCTCGACTTGTGCTCTTTGCGTTCCTTCGTGGCTGAAGATGAACTTCTTGATCTGGAACTTGTAGCTGCCGAAGTTGATTAACACTCCATGTTCGCGACGGGCCGATTTCAGGTAGCCAAGAATCTGCGCGACGTGGTCGTCGGCGATCGACCGGGCGGCCTTCAGTTCGACAATCAGGCGACCGTCGACGAGCAGGTCCGCGAAATACTCGCCGATGATCGTTCCGTCTTCATCGTAGACAGTCAGCGGATGTTGCTGTTGGACGTCGATGCCCGCCTTCCGCAGCCGATGGGTCAATGCGTTTTCGTATACCTTCTCCAAATGTCCATGTCCGTGGTATACGTGAATCGCATAGGCCGTCTCTCGCACCACGTCGCAAAGCTCCATCACTGTCTTCATTCCTTGCGCTCCTTGTGTTCTTTCGTGGCCAATCGTCGCATGATCACTCCTCTTCCGTCCTGAGCCGCGCCAAGACGCTGTAATCCTCCAGCGTTGACGTGTCGCCGACCGTTTCGCGGCCGGCGGCGATGTCGCGCAGCAGGCGGCGCATGATCTTGCCGCTCCGAGTCTTGGGCAGGGCCGAGGTGAAGTGGATTTCGTCGGGCACGGCGAGCGCGCCGATCTCCTTGCGAACGTGGTTTTTCAACGCTTGCCGCAGCTCTTCAGACGGGTCGAATCCGGAACCTAGGGTGACGAAGACGGCGACCGCCTCGCCCTTGATCTCGTGCGGCCGGCCGACCGCTGCGGCCTCGGCCACCGCTTCGTGGCTCACCAGGGCGCTCTCGACCTCGATCGTCGAGAGCCGGTGGCCCGAAACGTTCAGCACGTCGTCGATTCGGCCCATGATCCAGTAGTAGCCGTCCTCGTCGCATCGGGCGTTGTCGCCGCAAAGATACTTGTGGGGCACATCGGTCCAATACTGGGTCTTGTATCGCTCGTCGTCGCCCCAGATGCCGCGGAGCATGCCCGGCCAAGGCTTCGTGATCGTCAGCCATCCGCCGTGGCCGACGGGCACCGGCTTGCGATCTTCGCCGACGATCTCGGGCACAATGCCGGGCAGCGGCTTGGTGCAACTGCCGGGCTTGGTCGGAATCGCGCCGGGCAGCGGCGTCATCATGATCCCGCCGGTCTCGGTCTGCCACCACGTATCGACGATCGGGCAGCGGCCGCCGCCGATCTTGCGGTGATACCACATCCAGGCTTCGGGGTTGATCCCTTCGCCCACGGTGCCCAGCAGGCGGAGGCTCGACAGGTCATACTTGTCGACCCACTCGTCGCCCCACTTGATGAACGTCCGGATGGCCGTGGGGGCCGTGTAAAGGATGTTGACCTTGTACTTCTCGATCAGCTCCCACCAACGGCCTTGGTGTGGCGTGTCGGGGGCGCCCTCATAGATCAGGCTCGTCGCCCCGGCGCTCAGCGGACCATAAACGACGTACGTGTGGCCGGTGATCCAGCCGATGTCGGCCGTACACCAGTAGACATCGTCGTCGCGGATGTCGAAGACCCACTCGGTCGTCTTTTTGGCATACAGGTTGTAGCCGCCGGTGGTGTGCTTGACGCCCTTCGGCTTGCCGGTCGAGCCGCTCGTGTAGAGGATGAACAGAGGGGCTTCGCTGTCCATCGGCTCGGGCGGGCAATCGGCCGAGGCGTTGGCCATCAGTTCATGCCACCAGAGGTCGAAACCGGGCCGCATGGGGACGTCGATGCCGGCCCGTTTGTAGACGATGCAACTCTTGACCGCTGGCGACTTGGCCACGGCTGCGTCGACGTTGGCCTTCAACGGAATCGGCTTGCCGCGGCGCCAGCCGGCGTCGGCCGTCACGATCAGCTTCGCCTTTGCGTCGTTGCACCGGTCGGCGATCGCCTCGGCCGCGAACCCGGCGAAGATGACGGTGTGGACGGCGCCGATGCGGGCGCAGGCCAACATGGCGATGGCCAGCTCGGGGATCATCGGCATGTACATCGCCACGACGTCGCCGCTGGTGATTCCCTGCGATTTGAGCACGTTGGCGAACTTGCAGACCTCGCGGTGGAGCATTTCGTAGGTGTAGACGCGGACGTCGCCCGGCTCGCCTTCCCATATGATGGCGGCCTTGTTGCGCCGTGCGGTGCGTAGATGGGCATCGAGGCAGTTGTAGGAGACGTTGGTCTGGCCGTCGACGAACCACCTGGCGAAAGGCTCGTTCCACTGAAGGACTTTCGAGTAGGGCTTGAACCAGTGGAGTTCCGGCCCCAGTTTGCCCCAGAAGCCATCGAGGTCGCCGGCGGCTTCCTTCCACAGCGTCTCGTACTGTTCGAGCGAGCCGATCCGGGCCTTGGCGGCGAAGTCCACCGGCGGCGGAAACAGCCGGTCCTCTTTCATCACGTTGACGATCCCAGCGTGTGCCTCTGCCATCGGACATCCTCCCACGAGATCGAGTTGAGAAGTGACCAGTGGCCCAGCCGGACGCAGGGAAAACCCTTGGGCCAGGGCATTATACCCGCCGGGAGTGGTCGGTCAAATCACGCGGAAGTCGCCCCTGGAAAACCGGTTCGCAATTCCGGCTTTAGCCCAATACCGTTGAATGAAGCAAGCAACCGACAATCTCGTTCCCACGGTCCCCCGTGGGAACGCACCGGCTGGACGCTCCGGCGTCCTCAGCCTAACACGTATTGGCTCGAAATTGATTGGCGATCCCGACGACGCAGGAGCGTCGCCACGAGTGTGTTCCCACGCGAGAGCATGGGAACAAGGTTCTTCGGCGCTAATTCAACGGTATTGGGCTTTAGCCGGTCGTTTTCCGCCTAAAGGCGGGACTACGAACGCCGGCTGATGACGACGACCGCCACATCGGCGTTCAGGTTCGGATTCTCGTCGATCACTTGATCTGCGACGGTATCCAGCGCGATATGGTCGTGAATGGTGATGCCCTGCTCTCGGCAGAACGATTGGAAGTCGGTGATCGAGAGCGAGCGGACGTACGGCGTATCGTGCCACTGAAAGCCTTGCTCGGCGTGGACCCGGGGCGCCCGGCCCTCGTTGGCCAGCTCGGCGCGACGCTGATGATAGGCAACGTTCGGGAAGGTGACGATGCCTCGCCGTCCGACGCGGAGCATTTCGCCCAGCACTCGCGACACGTCGAGGACGGTTTGCAGCGTCTGCGAGAGAACGACGAAATCAAACTGGCCGTCGGTGAAACCGCTGAGGCCCTGGTTCAGGTCGGCCTGAACGACGTCGAGGCCTTGTCGGACGCATGCCACGATCGCCTGTTCGTCCCACTCGATGCCCATCAGGCGCCGGTGGCCGCGATCGCGGAGCCGGGCCAAAAGGCCGCCGGTCCCGCAGCCAAGGTCCAAAACGCTGGCGCCGGGCGGAATCAGGTTGACGATCGTCTCGTAGTCGAGCCGCTGCTGGTGGAAGATGCTGGTCGGAGCGAGGGGCGAGGGGAGAGGAGAGAGAGAAGAGGGGAGAGGGGAGAGGGGAGAGGGATCGGAAGCATCCGTCGCCCGCTTGTCGTCCCTCGCATCGAGGTTCTCCAAGAAGGCCTTCGCGAGTTCGCCGTAGGTGCCCAACTGGTTTGGCAGCAGAAAGGCGTCGTGGCCGCAGTCGCTCTGGACGTTGCAGTAGCTCACCGCTTTGTTGTCGGCGATCAGGGCGTCGACGATCTCCTGCGACTGGAACGGCGGAAAGAGCCAGTCGCTCGTGTAACTGATCAGCAGCCACCGGCACGTGGATCGAGCCAAGGCCGCGGCCAGCTTCTCCCGCGTGTCGCCCAGATCGAACAGGTCGATCGCCATCGTCAGCGTTAGATAGCTGTTGGCGT
Organism: Thermoguttaceae bacterium; assembly: GCA_039679885.1. GTDB lineage: Bacteria > Planctomycetota > Planctomycetia > Pirellulales > Thermoguttaceae > JAJFUI01. The sequence continues at coordinate 24,627 of JBDKUC010000405.1, forward strand.
CGAACCGCTCGACGAACCGATCGCCCTGATAGGCCAAGTACGAGCCGATCGAGAACTTCGTTTCGAACTGCGTATGGATCTCTCGGGCGTTGCGCCGGTCGGCGTCGAACTTCTGCATCATCGCTTCGCGCGACAGGTAGGTGATGTGGCCCAACATCCGCGCGATGGCCAACCCGACGGCCGGCCGGTCGTCGTTTTCGTAATACCTGCCGGCCGAATAGGCAGGGTCCTGCAGAATCGCGTTCCGGCCGACGACGTCGAAGGCCAATGCCTGGCTCGTCAACCTTGGCGACGTCGCCAGCGCGATCGCGCCGGCCAGCCGCTCCGGGAACCGCGTGGCCCAGGTGAGAGCCATGTGCCCGCCCAGCGAGCCCCCCACCACGGCGCGGAGCCGCTCGATGCCGAGGTGATCGATGAGCTGTCGTTGGACCTCGACCATGTCGCCGACGGTAATGACGGGGAAGTCCGTGCCGTAGGGCCTGCCTGTCTCCGGGTTGACCGAATGAGGGCCCGTCGTGCCGCGGCAGCCGCCAAGAACGTTCGGACAAATGACGAAGTAGCGATCCGTGTCGAGGGCCTTGCCCGGCCCAACCAGGACGTCCCACCAACCTGGATCATCCTCTTCGTCGTGCCGAGCAACGTGCGAATCGCCGGAAATCGCGTGGCAGACAAAGACGGCGTTGTCCCGATCGGCATTCAGCCGCCCGTAGGTCTCGTAGACCACGTTGACCTCAGGCAGCGTTCGGCCGAGTTCGAGGTTGAGCGGGCCGCCAAGCTTCGCCTGCTTCGCATGCCTAAGCGGCCGCATGTGTCGCACACTGTCGCTACTTGAATAGGCGTCGGCTTTCGCGGGACCGCTGTGACTCATGCCTGCGAGGCTTTCAATGCCTGGTCGAGATCGGCCAGGATGTCGTCGATGTCTTCAATGCCCACCGAGAGGCGGACGAACTCGGGCGTGACGCCAGCCCGGAGTTGTTCTTCTGGCGTCAGTTGCGAGTGAGTCGTCGTCGCCGGGTGGATCACCAGCGACTTCGCGTCGCCGATGTTCGCCAGGTGGCTAAACAGTTTAACGTGGTTGATCAACTTGACGCCGGCCGCCGCGCCACCCCTGATGCCGAAGCCGACGATGCCGCCCTGCCCCGCGGGCAGATACTTCTTCGCGTTGGCATGGTCGCGATGGCTCGGCAAGCCCGGATAGTTCACCCAACTGACGGCCGGATGCTTTTCGAGGAACTCGGCCACGGCCATCGCGTTCTTCGCATGCCGCTCGACCCGCAGGTGCAACGTCTCCAATCCAAGCAGCGTCAGGAACGATCCGAACGGACTTTGGCACGCGCCCATGTCGCGAAGCCAGTGCGTCCGCATATACGTAATGTACGCGATGTTCCCCAGCGGCCGCAACGCCTCCTCGAACACCAGGCCGTGATACGACGGGTCGGGCTCGGTAAACTGGGGCCAGCGGGCCGGCTCCTTCGCCCACAGAAACTTGCCGCTGTCGACGACCGCGCCGCCCAGATGAACGCCGTGTCCGGCAATGAACTTCGTCGTTGAGTAGACCACGATGTCAAAACCGTGCTCGATCGGCCGCAACTGGACGGGCGTGAGCGTCGTGTTGTCAATGATGGCCGGAACGCCATGCCGATGGGCGATGTCGGTCACCTTCCGGTAGTCAGGCACGTCGTTCTTCGGATTGCCCAGCGCCTCGATGTAAACCGCCCGGGTGTTCTCGTCCACCAGCTTGCTGATCGTCTCGGGCTCCGCCGGGTCGAAGAACCGCACTTCAACGCCCAGCTTGGCGAACGTCTGGGCGAAGAGCGTGAACGTGCCGCCGTAGAGGCTGGCCGATGAAATGAAGTTCTGGCCTTTTTGGACAATCGTCCCGATCGCGGCCGCGATGGCCGCCTCGCCGCTCGAAAACGCCAGGGCGCCCACGCCACCATCGAGCGCCGCCAAACGCTTCTCGAGCACGTCGTTCGTCGGGTTCGACAGCCGACTGTAGATGTTGCCGAATTCCCGCAGGGCGAACAGGTTGGCCGCGTGTTCCGTGTTGCGGAAGACATAGCTGGTCGTGGCGTAAATAGGCACCGCACAGGAGAGCGTCGTCGGGTCGGGCGTCTGACCGGCATGGACCGCCAAGGTGCCTAGACCGCGAAATGCTTGCTCACTCATCATCATCCCTTTCTCTCTCAGGTCGAGGCGATACAGCAGCACAACGATGCGGTTGCTCATATTACAGCGCGGCGCACGCCCGTCAATGGGTTCCTCCGCGCCGGTTCCGATCCTTTCGGCCAATCATCCGCCGGCTCACCGGACGACTGCAAAGTTGTTCGTAGTTCCGGCTTTAGCCGGTCATTTGCCGCCTAAAGGCGGAACTACGAACGCCTGCAACGGACGTTGCAGTCCGCCCGCGCCGGCTCACCTAAATATTGTGCAATCCAACGAAAAGGGCAATAATCGCCCGACGGCTGTTGGGGTAAGTTGACTTGAGGACACGCGAATGCGACTCGGCATTTTTGGCGGCACTTTCGATCCGGTTCATGATGGGCACCTGCTCTTGGCCGAGTGTTGCCGCGAGCAGTGTCGGCTGGACGCCGTCTGGTTCCTGCCGACCGCAACCGCGCCGCACAAGCAGGACCGTCAGCCGACGCCGGCCCAGCAACGGGTCGAGATGCTCGAACTGGCCGTGGCTGGCAACCCGTCGTTCTCGGTCTGCCGCTATGAGAGCGATCGCGGCGGCGTGAATTACTCGGTCGATACGCTCACGCATTTCCGCCAGGAGGAGCCCGATCGCGAGTTGTTCTTCCTGATGGGGGCGGATATGCTGCTCGACCTGCCAAACTGGCGAGACGCCGCCCGGGTGTGCGAGCTGGCCCTGCCGGTGGTCGCCTGCCGGCCCGGCTGTGGGCCGATCGACTTCCAGTGCCTTCGTGGCATTGCGGGCGCTGCGCGAATCGATCAAATCCGCCGCCATCAGGTCGAGATGCCCGAGATTGGCCTGAGCGCCTCCGACCTCCGCCGCCGCGTCTCGCAGCGACAGAGCATCCGCTACCGCGTCCCCAGGGCGGTCGAAGAGTACATTGCGACGCACGGGCTGTACCGCGAGCCATAAGGACGCGTAAAGAAACAAGTTGTCCAATTTGGGTGGCACGCCCTGAAAGGGCGTGGCGAGCGTTGTGCCGAAGATTACCGATCTACCACGCCCTTTCAGGGCGTGCCACCCATCCGTCAGACCTACGTAGCGGGCTGCTCCATCTTCCACGACACCGCAGTCTGCCCGACGGCTACTCGAACTCCAGCTTTCTCAACAGCGGCCGTAGTCCCTCGGGGATGGGCTGTGAGGCGGTGGCTGGATCGAGACGCAGGGTGTCGACGAGCTGTTCGAGTTGATCGTCGGGGCCCAGGTCGAGATCGAGGAAGAAGAGCTTCTTGCCTTTCAATTCGCAGTAGCCGCCGTGGCCGGCCATGCTGTCTTGCCGGATCGTGTAGCCCAGCCGAGCGGCCAGCTCCATGGCTTGTTCGAGCAGTTCAACGGTGTGCATTGCCGGTTCTGCGATATTCTCAGAAGCCTTCCGGCGGTCGTTGACCGCCGGCTATTGTCTCGGCGCTATTTGGCCCGCCGAACGCGACCGCGCGTTTGGCAAAATGCCCTGTCTGCGGTGACACGCCGAGTATAACGGCGTCCGCTACAGTCTGCGACACGAGTTCGACGATACGGCCAACGAGCTAAAGGCTTGGAGCGCCAACGTTTAAGGCACAATGGGCAGAACGGCGAGAAAGCTGGCTTTGGGCCATCGCGGCGGTTGCGGCGTTCTGGTGAACTTGCAAGTTCGGGGGGAGCAGTCGTGACAGGTAACACCAACGATGAAGGGCTGAGTCTTCAGCAGCAGGTCGAGATCCTTAAGCAACAACTCGGGCAGGCGCAGCGGCTGACCGCGCTCGGCGAGCTGGTGGGCACGACCACGCATGAGTTCAACAACGTGCTGATGACCATCCTCAACTACGCGAAGATGGGCATGCGGCACAAGGACGCACCCACCCGCGACAAGTGCTTCGACAAGATTCTGGCCTCGGCCAACCGTGCGGCGACGATCACCAACACCGTGCTCGGCATGGCCCGAAACCGCACGGCCGCTCAGGAGCCGACCGACCTGGCGAAGCTGGTCGATGACACGCTGTTGCTGCTCGAGCGGGAGATGAACAAGTACCGCGTGGTCGTCGAACGGAGCTATCAGCCGATTCCACTGGCCAATGTCAACGGCAACCAGATTCAACAGGTGCTGCTGAACCTGCTGATCAACGCCCGGCAGGCGATGCCGAACGGCGGGCGGCTCTGGGTCAAGCTGCTGCCAGACGTCGAGAACAACATGGTCGATCTGGTCGTTCGCGACAGTGGTTGCGGCATCCCGGCCGACAAACTGCCGCGCATCTTCGAGTCGTTCTACACGACGAAGAAAGGCCCGGACGCCAGCGGCAAGGGCGGCACCGGCCTTGGGCTCTCAATGTGTCGCGACATCCTTGAAGCCCATCACGGCCGAATTCGCGTCGATAGCACGGTCGGCAAGGGCACGGCGTTCACGCTGAAACTACCGGTCGCCGTGAAAGCACCAACGAAGAATGCGGTTCCCGCGCCAGTCGTGCCGATGGCCACGCCGTTCGCGCAGTCGACGGTGAGTTGAACCGGACGCTAAGGGCTCACTGGGCACTGAAGTGCCCAGCCCTCGGGGCTAGGAGCGAGACCGTTCGGTGCGAATCAGACCTCTACCGCGGTTTTCTGCGAGCAGAATGAAGACGCAGCCGCGCATCAAGCAACGCCGGCGATATCCAGAAGTCGGTCGTTTTCAACGCTGTGAACGCCGCCGCCAAGTCGAGCAGCCCTTTGTCTGCGGCCAACTCAAGAATTCCAACAGTGCCGGTCACCGCGACCCCGCGCTCGGTCGCCGCCTTGCGTCCTCGCGTTTCGTCAATCAACAGAAGGTCGGTGCCTAGTTCACGAGCAAGACTGATGGCAGCCGACTCGCCGTCGTGCAAAGCGGCGATTGCCTCGACCGACGTCGGCTTGCGCTGACGGAACCAACTGGGCGATGCGGCAAGAAAATCTCGCAACGACGGAGGACGCCGGCAGCGTTCCAATTCTGCCGCAACCTGGGGTGGGACGATGACCTCTTCAAAGAGCGCCGGCAACAAGTGGATGTGCCCGATGTTGATCAGCGCGATGATCGGAGAGCTGTCGGCAATGACGATCATCCACGAGCCCCGCCAATCACGCGGTCAAGCGTCGCTCGATCAGCCTCCAAATCGGACATCGTCAGAGAACCGTCGAAGACGTTGTGCCGTTTGAGATAGGCATCGGTCGCCGATCGGTCGAGCCTCAAGACGCGGGCCAATTCCGCATGACTCAGCTTTCCTTGGCGAAAGAGCTCCAGGACGTACGCCTCGGTAACATCGGCGTCCAGGTTCTGCGTCTCGCGCCGAAGCCGCTCCTCGACGTCCGCAGGCAATTCGAGCGTGACTTCCAGCGACATGCTTCACCTCACCATCGAACATATGGCATTCTAGCCGCGGCCGCCCAACCCAGCAACCATTGCATCGGCATGAACCACGATCAATGCGAACGCGTGATTGGCGGAAGCTCTTGACTCCGCCAGAGTGTCGACCGCGACAGAGTCACCGGTCCTGTGCTCGCATCGTGTTCGGCGCGGGCTGTCCGCCACGGCTCAGCAGATGCGTAATGATGTACTGTTCGAGCAACGTATCGCGGCCCTGATCAATCCAACCTTTCGTGACCTGCTGGCCAGCGATTGGGTTCACGACGCCGACGAGCGAGCTGTCGTACCGAAACGTGGCGGCGCCGGCCATGGCATGTTCGGGCTTCACCGCGTCGAGCAGTTCTTTGTAGACAGCCACGTCAACCCACTGCCCGCCTTGCGCCGGGGTGACGCGGATGATCGCCTGGCGGCGGATCGTTTGCAGCGTGTTCTCGACCCGCTGGTCGGCGTCGGCCGTGTCATGACGCCAAGGTTCGAACACTGTTGGGCTGACCTCGGCCGCCGTCCTGATCGTTCCGGTCACCGGCGTGCCATTGACCACCCGGGCCGGTTCCTCGTGCTCGATGCGGAAATAGTCTTGCACGACCGCGACCGTCGTTTCCCAGGCGCATTGCGGATCGGCGATCGGCAGAAACGCGGGATTGGCGTAGCCGGCGGGCTGGCCGGCCGGCGCCGTCGTCGAAAAGGCCGGCGGCGCCGTGTAGTCC
>JBDKUC010000409.1:0-5275 GCA_039679885.1 Thermoguttaceae bacterium
TCCGTGTGGACATAACCTGGCACGGTCGCTGGAATCGATCGCTGGTCCCCTTCCTTGGTAACCTGCCAAGCCCCGCCGAGATCGAGTCGGGCGATGTTCTGGGCAAACGCCGCGCTGCAACACACGCTGGAAAATGCGAGAAAGGCAAAGAGCTTTGCGATGGCAGTCTGCATGAGGGGCTCCTGGTCATGGCGGACGACGGATCAATCCGTGGTTGTAGCCGCATCGCCAAGGCATGTCAACGGTCCGACGCGGCAGTCACCCGGGCCCACGGCGAAGCGGTTCCCATTTCGCGATGAGTGAAATCCCGCCTAAAGGCGGAACTACGAACGGCCCTACATTCCACCTTCGTGGCCGACCACATTTCACGTGGTTGAGCGAAGCACCAGGAGTGCCACGCCAGCCACGGCCAATAGGGCGCCGCCGACCGCGCGGGGGCTCACCCGCTCGTGATAGACCAAGATGGTCAGCGGGAGGATCAGCACGGGCATCGTGGCCGTAATGGTCGTCACGACGCCGGCGGAAGAATATCGGAGGGCGAGCATATTGAGGAAGGATCCGGCAAAGGAGCCGATCAACGAGCCGGCAAGCAGAAGGATCGCGGCCGAGCGGTTCCGGATGGTGCAAAGCATCGCAGGCCAACGGCGAAACACGGTCAGGAGCACGATGTAGCCGGGCAAGGCGCCCAGCACCCGGATCAACGTTGCCCCCGTTACATCCTTGTAGACCTGCATCACGTCCCGGGAAAAGACCATTCCGATGGCGCTCATCGCCGTGGCGAACAGCGCCAAAGCAAGGCCTCGCCGTCGCGCGACGGAGTGCGGAATCGGGCCGGTTGGCCACGGGTAGCTCTCGGGCGGTCCCGGCGCGTTCGGTCCAACCCCGTCCTCGCCGTCGGGCCGTTCGAGCACGACCCAGACGATGCCGGCGAGCGTGATGCACATGCCCAGCCATTGCCGAAAGGTGATCGTCTCGCCGATCGCGAGCGAACCGATGGTCGTCATCGGGGGCAGCAGGGAGAAGACCAGCAGGGTCAGCCGCGGGCCGATTAGAATCATCGCCTTATAAAGGCAAATGTCGCACAGAAAGAAGCCGAGGAAGCCGGAAATGCCCAGCAGGATCCAGGTCCGCAGGCCGGCGTCCGTCGGGACGGGCTGGCTGCCGACCAACGGCGCGCAGGCCATCAGCAGCGCGCACGCGATGACCATGCGGAAGAAACTGACGGCCAGGGCGCCGACGCGCCGCCCGGCCGACGTGAAAAAGATCGAGGACAGCGTCCAAAAGACGGCGGTGCCGATCGCCGCCAACTCGCCAGGGTACCGGTCAAACATGGGGTGTGTCGCCTAGGAAGTCAATGCCGGTTGGGCGGGCAGGCATACCGCCGATTTCCGGAGCAGTCAGACTGTCGCCCGAGAGCGCGATCGCTTCGAGCGGAATACATCGGTGCAGATTGTCCGCCGTGGGACGCTCGCTGAAATCATCTTCTCACAGGCGAGCAGCGATTGCCTGCCGAGCCGGACGAAAAGGGATCAATCGCGCGAGCGTGAAACGCGGCGGTCAGTGCGGATTACGCGGACGCCAGGGCGGTCCCGGGCGGCGATCGGGGCGGCGTGGCTCGTCGTGCCGCCGGCCGGAGGAGGGAATAGAACGTCGCGACCACCCTCTTCATGTTGGCTCCTCATCGTCACCGCAGGGTTGTTCCCTGGTTGTAGCCCCAGTGACGGGGCGTGTCAACGGAGCGCTCCTCAGCGGCGGGTGTTCGGCCTTTGGGCCTGCGGTTGCGGCAGGAAGCGTCGCGGTGTCTCGCGGACCGCGGCGATGCACTCCTCGTCGCAGAGATACAACGGAAACTCGGCGATGAGCACCTTGACGACCGGACGCTTCACGCCGAGCGGCTGGCCGCACACGGGGCAAACCCGCTGACGCACGACGGCGTCCGTGTCGGCCTTCGTGGCCAAGACCTGGGTGACATAGGGGCGGACGTTGGCCGATGTGAAGACAGGCGTGAACGTGGCCGTCGGATGTTGACGGTCGGGCAGGCCCGTAAACTGGAAGGTGATCGGCGTCTCCCGGTCATTGAGCTGCGCGACATTGAGCACCGCGACGACGTAGTCCTGCTCGCCCCAGCGTGCCGGCGGAGCGTAGCGGAACGGGAGATGGCGGACTTCTCTTTCGTCAGGCAGTTGCAGCGACATCTCGGCGTGGAGGTCCCTTGCGCTCAACGGTTGGAACGACTTGTCATACAGATAAATCCGCGTTTGCAGCGGCATGTAGACGATCTCGTACCGGTTTTCGTCGGTCGCCAGATACTGGCCTCCGTGGAGCGTCAACTTGCGTTGCGATGGCGAAACGGCGCCGCGGTAGCGATCGGCCATGCTGTCACGATTGGCCGGTCCGCCGCCACGACCACCTCGCCCACCGCCCGCCTGCGCCAACGCGGTCGAGGTCAGAAGGAAAGCCGATACAGCGACCGCCAGCAGTGCGTGGCCGGCTAGACAGAGATCGAATTGCCGCTTTTTCATGGCAAGGACCCTTTGCCACACGTCGGGGGAGGTTATCAGGGCGGGCATTGTAGGCACATCGCCACCGCCACGCCAGACAAAATGGGTGAAATGGCGACCCTCCCGGGCCTTCCGTTGTCTGCGGCAAATGGTGAACTACGGGTGGCGCCATGTCGGGTGCCATGCCCACGCCTGTCGTGGGCATGAGGAGCCGGCCAACATGCCTGCTGTCTCGCTACGCTGAATTGGCCCGAAAAGCTCGCTTGAGGCGCCCCGATCGCGCTGGTAGTCTGGGGCGAGCGTACACACTTCCGCTTCGGCCGCGTGCCGCCGCAGTCTTCAAGGCACGCGTTTCCATTCAGCCACGGTCCGGCCTTGCGCTGCGCGCGGGCTGCGCATCGTTGGCGAGTCGACATTCCAGGAGAACCTGACTCATGACGGCAAACGCGACCGAGCGATTCGACGGAGCCCAGCCCACAACAGCCCACGTTGACCCCAGGGCAAGGCGTCTCGAACGACGACTCGCCGAGGCGTTCGACCAACTCTGGGATGCCTTCGTCGATCCGGCCGACGCAATCAGCGACGCCGACGGGACGCCCTGGACTTCGCTGGGCGGCTTGGGCCAAGGCGTCGCAACCGGCATGGCCTTCGCCAACGAGCAGCAACTGGCCGAGATCCGCCAGCAGTGCCGGGCGTTGGCCGTCGCGAACGAGTTCGCCATCAACGGCCACGAGAATCGCATCAGTTACATCGTCGGCAGCGGCCACGCCTATCGGGCCGTCGCCCGCCGCGGCGTCATGCCTGACGAAATGCTGCTGCGCGGCGTTCAGGCCGTCCTTGACGAGTTCGTCTGCTTGAATCGTTGGCATCAGCGCCAACAGGAGATCGTCCGCCGCAAGGACCGCGACGGGGAGTGTTTTTTGCGGCTGTTCTTGGGCGACGATGGCAAGACGCTTGTGCGGTTCGTCGAGCCGGCCGAGGTGGCTGCGCCCAGGGAACGCTCGGCGGACCCCTCGGCGAGCTTCGGCGTGCAGACGGACCCAGACGATGTCGAGACGGTGCGGGGTTACTGGATCGGCGGCCGATTCGTCGATGCCGATGAGATCCAGCACCGCAAGGCGAACGTCGATGCCAACGTGAAGCGAGGGCTGCCCTTGTTCTTCCCCGTCCGAAAGAACCTTCGCCGGGCGGAAAAACTCCTCCGCAACATGAGCGTGGTCGCCGAAATCCAGTCGGCGATCGCCATCATCCGCAAACACCAGGCCGCGACAGGCGTCGGCCTGGCCGATTTCGTCGCCGCCAGCGCCGACCTCAGCGTCGCCAACTCGGCGACTGGCCGCACGAGCCACTTCCGCCGCTATGCGCCCGGAACGATCCTCGACACGGCCGCCGGCACCGATTACCAGTTCCCCGCCGCCGGCATCGACGCCGCACGTTACGTCGCCGTGCTCCAGGCCGAGCTGCGGGCCATCGCCAGCCGGCTGGTCATGCCCGAGTTCATGCTGAGCAGCGACGCCAGCAACGCCAACTACTCGTCGACGATGGTTGCCGAAGGGCCGGCGGTCAAGATGTTCGACCGGCTTCAGCACGAGATGCTTGAAGACGATATTGCGTTGCTTCGTCGCGTGCTGGCCCACGCCGTCGTCGCCGGCCGGCTGCCCTTCGAGTCGCTGACGAGCGTCGACATCCAGGGCATTCCACCTCGGCTGGCCGTCCGCGATCGGCTGAAGGAAGCCCAGGCCGATCAGATTCTTGTGCGCAACGGAGCGATGTCGGTGCAAACGATGGCCCTCCGCAACGGCCTCGACCCGGAGCAGGAGCAGCAAGGCTCGTAGTTGTCGGGGCAGGTGTGCCGACCAGAACCGTAGGGTGGTTGCTTGCAACCACGCGTTCGATCATCGGCGGACGGAAAAGACCTGCGCACCGGCCCAACACGGGTGCGTGCAAGCACGCGCCCCACGTTGACCTAGTGAAATGCAACCTGGTGGCACGCCCTGCAAGGGCGTGGCAGATCGGCGTGCCGCCGTCGCACACTCACCACGCCCTTGCAGGGCGTGCCACCCAAAGTCGATTGCCAAATTCGATTGCTTCCTGGATAGCCGCTAACGGAGCGGCGCGGAACTAATTGCCCTCGCCGGTGTTTCAGTTGACAACGGCCCTCGACCTGGACGACAATGGGCGAACGGTCGTCTGACCGCGTTGTCTTGCCCAACACCACCGGGAGATCGACAATGGATCGCAGGGAGTTCTTCGAACGCGTGGCGGCCTGGTCCGCCGGAGTCGGGTTGGCCGCGCCGATCTTCGATATTCCGTCGATCCTCGCCGCGGAAGGGAAGCCGGCGGAAAGCCCGCTGCTGGCCGTCGCGAAGGGCAAGGACTACGCGGCCTTGGTCAAGAAGGTCCTCGAGCCATTGGGCGGGATCAGCCAGTTCGTCAAACGCGGCGATCGCGTGGTCGTCAAGCCGAACATCGGCTGGGATCGCACGCCCGAACAGGCCGCCAACACGCATCCGGTCGTCGTCAAGGCGATCGTGCAACAGTGTCTTGACGCGGGGGCCAAGCGGGTGCTGGTCTTTGACCGGCCCTGCAACGAGGCCCGGCGCACCTACGCTCGGAGCGGCATCAAGGCAGCCGTCGAGTCGATCGGCGATCCTCGCGTCAAGTGCCCCTTCGTGAACGACAAGACGCTCGTGCCGGTCAAGATCAAGAACGGCAAGTCGATCAAAGAATTCAGCTTCTACAAAGACGCCCTGCGATCGAACTGCGATTGCTAC
>JBDKUC010000428.1:0-13605 GCA_039679885.1 Thermoguttaceae bacterium
ATCGCCGAAGCGCTGGCCGAGCATCCCGAGATCAACACGAGCCTCGTCTCCGTGCCACGCGAGGGAACCAGGGACGCCGCCGTCGAGGCAATGTCGACCGGCAAGATCAAGCTCGTGAACGTCCTGACCGAGGGCCTGCCGCGGCTCGATTCGGCCATGATCGTCCAGGCCGGCAAGGACTACGGCGTCCGCGTGGTCGGCCCCGCGTCGGTCGGCATCATCAACCCGCTCGATCGGGTCAAGATCGGCGCCATCGGCGGGAACGATCCGGGCGTGTTCTACCCGGGCGAAATCGCGATCTTCTCGAAAAGCGGCGGCATGTGCCTCTCGATCGCCACCGAAATCTTCAACGCCCTGGGCCACGGCACGAGCATCGTCGTCGGCATCGGCGGCGACCGCATCTCCGGCACCAGCTTCAAAGACCTGCTGGAAATGGTCCGCAACGACGACCGCACGAAGGTCGTCATCCTCAACGGCGAGGTCGGCGGCGACTACGAGGAGCAGGCCGCGAAGTACATCCAGGACACTCGCTATCCCAAGCCGGTCATCGCGCGCATCACCGGCGTGGGCGCCCAGAACATCTTCCCGCGCGGCTCCCGAATGGGCCACGCCGGCGCCATCATCGGCGAAGGCCGCTTCGGCACCTACGAGAGCAAGGTCGACGCCTTCGAGCGGGCGGGCGTCAAGGTGGCCAAGACTCCGGAAGACCTCGTCGCCTTCGTCGATCGCGTGCTGCCTCGCCGCCGTCAAGACTTCGAGGCCGCGCTGACCAAGGACTTCGAGCTGGTCAGCATCTCGAAGCAGAAGCTCGAGAACCTGAAGAGTCAGGTCCGGGCCGTTCAGATCCGCACACACCTGACGCACATCATCGAAGGAATGCCGTACTTCCGCGGCCGCCCGCTGCCGCAACTCATGCGGACGTACAGCGTGCCGCAGATGATTTACGAAACGCTGACGAAGGAGGACGACGGCACCGAGTTGGCGACCCAGTTGGCCGAGGACTTGGCTCTCTGCACCGCGACGAACCCGACGAGCGAGGCGGCGCGGCAGGCCGCCATCGCCTCGTTCCGCGGGGGCTCGCCGATGAACGTGGCCATCAGTGCGGGTCTGTTGACCGCGCCGGCCTCCGGCGTCAACCCGTTGCCCGCCAGCCTCCACGACCGCTATTCGCCCGCCCAGGCTGAAGCCCTGGCCCTGGTGCCGCAAGTCGTGGATCTCGTGGCGGCGATTCTTGGTCATCCGATCGCTTGGAGCAAACAGAAGCCGATCGAGGCGACCATGTTCACCGCCCTGTCCGGTCGCGAGCCGACCGCCGCGGAGGCGAACCTGATGCGGGCCGTCTTCATCTCGTGCGTCGATCACACGCCCGCCACGCCCTCGTCGCTGGCCGCCATCACCTCCTATTCTGGCGGCAACTCGCTCAAGACGGCCCTGGCCGCCGGCATCACCGCGATGGGCGACACCCACGCCGGCGCCGGCGAAGGAACCGCCCGCATCCTGATGGAGTTCGTCGGGAAGATGCACCAGGCACAGAACGCTGGCCGGGTGTTCGGGGCCGACGGCGTGCGGATCGCCGACCGCAAGGACCTGGCTGCGTACATCATCAACAAAATCACCGGCGGCTATGGTGGCGAAAAGGGACGCATCCCCGGCTACGGCCATCGCTACTACGGCCTTTACGGCAAGGATCCCCGCGCAAGCACGCTGCTAAGCATCGCCCAGGAACTCGGCGTTGCGGGAGAATATTGCGAGCTGGCCGCCGAGATCGAGTCGATTCTCAAGAAGCGGAAATCGATGGCGTTATGCTTTAACGTCGACGGCGTGATCGGCGCCCTGTTGTGCGACCTGAAGCTGGCGCCCGAGACCGGCAAGGCCTTCTTTGTCATTCCGCGCACCGTCGGCTTGCTAGGCCAATTGCTCGAGCAAGACCCCGGCTCCTTCTTCCGCCTTCAGAACGATTCGGTCATCTACATCGGCCCGGCGTTGCGGAGCTAAGATGCCGCAACAGAACAGGGTGACCAAAACACCGCAGGGTGGATTTCCCAATCCGTCCCAATTGGACGGACTAGGAAGTCCGTCCTACGGGAAGTCGCTCGCGCGTTCCCCGGAGAGTCGCGGGATCTGGCGGAGCGGCGTCCAGGTTGGCCGAACATTGGCCAAGCCGCGCGCTTCATTCGGCTGACCGCTGTTCGCTTCACACCGGCCGGGTCACGCAGTGCAACGCGGCGCCGAGACGGGCCCCGGCGGCTCGCCGCGATTCTTGTTCTTTTTTCTGGCTTGCGCGCCGGGCTGGTGCTCTCCACCCTAGCTCGCGTCGGGCTAGCGCTTTCCACCACTCGCTGCCGCTGTTGTCTATCGTTGACGAACGCGCACGGCACGAGCAGGAAAGTCGCTGAAAAAGCCTTGCAACTCCTTGGCTCTGCCGCAGATTGGTATCGAATCTGCTCGTTTTGCTCCGCAGTGGAAGCGGCCTACCGAAACCATGAAAGGAGTTTGCGATGGGCATGTTTTTTAATACGCAACTGGACTCGCTGGAAGACCTCCTCCTGTTGGAACTGAGCGACCTGTACGACGGCGAAAAGCGACTCTGCGTCGCGCTGCCCAAAATGGCCGACGCGGCGTCTTCTCCCGTCTTGAAACAGGCGTTTCAACGCCACGTGCAGGAGACCGAGCGTCAAGTGTCCCGCCTGGAGCAGATCTTCGTCGACTTGGGCAAGCCGGCGAACCGGGAGACGTGCGATGCGATGAAGGGCCTAATCAAGGAGGGCTCGGAGATCATCGACGCCACGGGAAGCCCGGAGGTCAAGGACGCGGCGCTAATCAGCGCGGCGCAGCGCGTGGAGCACTACGAGATGGCCGGCTACGGTTCCGCGCGAACCTTCGCCCAACAGCTTGGCCACTCCAATGTCGCTCGGCTCCTCCAAATGACCCTCGACGAGGAAAAGGAGACTGACAAGCAGTTGACTTGCCTGGCCGAGGAGAGCATCAGCGTCAAAGTGGGAAGTACCGCCGGCATTAGCACCGGCACATGGGAGGCGTGACCATGCCGCGGGGCGACAAATCCAAGTACTCGGGAAAGCAGACGCGGCAATCGCATCACATCGAGGAAGGCTACCAGGAGCGTGGCCTCCCCGAGGGCGAGGCCGAACGACGCGCCTGGGCGACCGTGAACAAGATGACCGGCGGCGGCAAACGCCCCGGTGGTTCCGGCCGTGGCAAGAGCACCAACAAGGCCCCAGCGAAGAAAGGGGGCCGAATCGGCGGCGCCCGGTCGGCAAGCCGCAGCAAGACCGAGCGATCGGCATCCGCCAAGAAAGGCGCTCAAACGCGAAAGCAACGCCAAGCGGCGCACTCGAAGTGATCGCCGCGTTTCTAACTTTGCCAAACCGGGGCTCGCCGGCGGGTCAGCACCCATCGGCGCCGTTCCTATACCACCAACCTCTCGTAAGGAGATCATCGATGACGACCGCCACGAAAAAGGATCCGGTCTGCAAGATGGACGTCGACATGAAGACGGCTGAGGCCACGAGCAAGCACCGCGGCGAGACCTACTATTTCTGCTGCTCTGATTGCAAGGAGAAGTTCGACAAGGAACCGGAACGCTACACGGGGACCAAGAAGGGGAGCACCAAGTAGCCCGGCGACCGAACGCGACTGCCAATCGCTCGCCGCTTCAACACGATGCCCGACGCGCGCTGCGTGCTTCCCTCGCTTGCGCGTCGGGCTGGTGTTCGACACTGCGGGCCGGTAAGGTTGGACCGCAACGTCGTTCGTAGTTCCGCCTTCAGGCGGCGGTGCAAGGCCAGCGCGGCCTAGGAGGCGGCGGCGATGACGCGGTCCGGAACAGTGTCCTCCGCGGAGGTCGCCGGGCTGGGCGTCTCGCCCGCGGCGTCAACCTGGACCGCCTGGTGGATCGTGATGCCAAGCTCCCTGATCTTGCTCCGCAGAGTGCCGCGAGTGATGTTGAGGATCTTGGCCGCCTGCGATTGGTTCCCGCCGGTGTGCTTCAGCACCTTGGTCAACATAAGGCGCTCGGTGAACGCCAAGGCTTCGGCGTAGAGCGACGTCGAGCCCGCCCTCAGACGCTCGTCGACGAAATCGTCGAACTCGAGCGATCGGCTTTCTTTGTTCAGCAGGTCGGCAGGCAGGTACTCGGGCATGAGCACCGGGCCGCTGACCCTTAGCACGGCCCGCTTCAGGACGCTCTGCAATTCCCGGACGTTTCCCGGCCACGAGTAGTGCATCAGCAAATCGAGTGCCTCAGGCGACGCGGAGCACGGCGACCGATCCAGTTCCCTGCAATACATTCGCAGGAAATACTCGACCAGCAAGGGGATGTCGCCCGCGCGCTCGCGCAACGGCGGCAATTGGATGTTGAACACGTTCAAGCGGTAGTACAGGTCGGGCCGGAACTGCCCTTGGCCGACCATCTGCTCCAGATTCCGGTTCGTGGCGGCGATGATGCGCACGTCGGTCTCGACGGTCTTGTTGCCCCCGACGCGCTCGAAACGCCCCTCCTGCAAGACCCGCAACACCTTGCTCTGCATCACGGGCGTCATGTCGCCGACCTCGTCGAGGAAGAGCGTGCCGCCGGAGCACTGTTCAAACTTGCCGATCCGCTTGTTGTCGGCGCCGGTGAACGCGCCTTTTTCGTGTCCGAACAGCTCGCTCTCGAGCAACGGCTCGGGGATCGCGGCGCAATTGACAGCCAAGAACTGGGCGCCGGCGCGGGGGCTATGCCGCTGAATCGCTTCGGCGACGAGCTCTTTGCCCGTGCCGCTTTCGCCGAGGATCAGGACATTGACTTTCTTCGAGGCGACGCGTCCGATCGCCTTGTAGACCTCCTGCATGGCCAGGCAGTCGCCGATCATCGAATCGATGGGCGTCTCGTGGCCGACGGAAACGGGTTCGCCAGCCTGGGCTTCGGGTGACCTGAGTTGTCGGCTGCGAACCGCCTGAAGGACCAACTCGCGCAGCCGCTCGGAATGCACCGGCTTGTAAACGTAGTCGAACGCGCCGCAGGCGATGGCCTCGATCGCGTCGTTGGCGGTGCCGCTGGCGGCAATCAGAATCACGGGAATCGTCGCGTCATGCTCGTGAATCTGCCGAAGCACGTCCAACCCCAAGCCATCCGGCAGCTTGGTGTCCAAGACGACCACGTCCACCCGGTACTTTCCCAACAAGTCCATCGCTGCGGCGCCAGTCTGCGTCGACAGCACCGTGACTTCCATCTCCTGGAGACTACGGCGAAACGCATGGACGACCGCCGAGTCATTATCAATCACCAGTAACGATGGCACAACCTTTGCTCCGTTGGCAGGTCCCCGCCCGGTCACGCTCCGTAGCGCCCTGCAGACCACTGGCGATTCCGGGTGACAGAATCATAGGGCGGTCGGTCGCCCAGGCAAGCAGGTGGACTGCCGACCCACGTCTGGGGCGAACCCCTAAGCCGGGCACTTCGTTCCCGATCTCCTGATACCGTCAGCCGTTCCGGCGAACAGAACGAAGCCACGTCGAAGCTTTATTGACCGCCCGGCGTTGAACTCGCTTGGCCGCAGTTCGGCCAATCTGTCCAGATTCGGCGCTGCGGGGGCCGCGTGAAGACCAACTTGTCGCGACCAAAATCTCCGGCACGCGGCTTGCTTGCCCTAGCCTACGTCTTCGTGTCTTAAGACGACGCGTTCAGAAAAGGAGGCGCCAATCATGCTTTACTGGTCACTCATCTTCTTGATCATCGCCCTGGTGGCGGCCCTGTTCGGATTCACCGGAATCTACGCCGCGGCGGCCGGCATCGCGAAGATCCTTTTCTTCGTGTTTCTGGTGCTGCTGATCATTAGTCTGATCGCCGGCGGATTGCGGCGGGGGCCCCCAGCAGTTTAGGGTCGGCCGATGGCGGGCCGGCGGGGCGTCGCGCGGTTGGCGTGGACGGCGCATTAGCGTTCGCGCCATCACCTGCTGTGCCGGGCGCTAGCGGTTGTTGGCGGCGCTCGCTAACGTCCGCCTTCGCTTCGGCTCTTGCGGCCGTGCGACTTGCTCTGGCGGGCCTTCTCCTGGAGAAGCCTCTTGGCTTCCTCCAGCTCCGCCCGCCGCGCCGGCGAGAGCCCTTTCCCGCCGCGATTGATGAAGTATTGGACCATCCGAATGCCAGAGCCAATCCCCTTCGGGCTGACCTTCTTGCTGGCCATCGCCCGGGCGATTGTCTTGGCGTCCCTGGTAAAGAGCGACTGCGGCGGGAACGTCGAAACGCTCTTCACGTTCTGCACCCAACGCTTTCCGTCCTTTTTTGTCCGCTCAGCGTCGTTCGATTTCTTCTTCTTGGCCATGCAAACGCCCTCCGTGCGGATCAACGCAGACGGCATGCCCGCAAACGCAGCGCCGCATCGGCCTTCAATTTGCTTATGATCGCGCTCGGGAAGGCAAGCGGTGTTCGTGGGAGGCTTGCGCAACCTACCCGCTGGCGGCAGCGAGAAAGGTCAGGTCGCTGATGGAAAGCAAGCAGTTGCGGTTTACCGAGGGATTCCGGGTCGCCCTAACGAACCGGCGGGCGCAGGCGGCGGAGATGGTGGTCGCGCCCGGCGCCGCCCTGGGCGGTGCCGAAAACCGCCATGCCCGAAGCGACCAATGGCTTTACGTGGTCGATGGCACAGGCGTCGCGGTGGTGAACGGACGGCGGCGCCGCCTTCGCGCCCAGACGTTGCTCCTGATCGAAGCGGGCGAGGCCCATGAAATCCGAAACACGGGCCAAGAACTGCTGCGCACGCTCAATTTCTACGTTCCGCCCGAGTACCGCGAGCAGAACCGATGAGCCACCCTTGGCACGACGTCCCGCTTGGCGCCCACCTGCCGGAGCAGTTTACGGCGGTCATCGAAATTCCCATGGGCTCCTCGGTCAAATATGAGCTCGACAAGGTCTCAGGCCTTCTACGCGTCGATCGAATCCTCTACTCGGCCGTCTATTATCCGGCCAACTACGGCTTCGTTCCTCAAACGCTGGCCGAGGACGACGATCCGCTCGACGTCTTGGTGCTCTGCCAAGAGGCCGTCGTGCCGATGACGCTCATCAACGCTCGGGCGATCGGCGTCATGACGATGCGCGACGCCGGAAAGCTCGATCACAAGATTCTGGCCGTGAACGTCGACGATCCCGAGTACAACGTCTACCATGAGCCGGACGACCTGCCCGCTCCGCATCTGGCCATGCTTCGACGTTTTTTCCAGGACTACAAGAAGCTCGAGGGCAAGTCGGTCGTGGTGAACAAGATCCAGCCCCAGGCCGCCGCCCTGCCGATCATCGAGGATGCGCTGCGGCGATACACGCTTTGCCGGCGAAGCGGCCTCCAAGTCCCGCCGCGAGCGCCCGCGAGCGATGCCAGCCGGCGGGAGCCGCTGGCTCGGCGAAAGCATGCCACCGGCGACGCCGTCACTTCACGCCCAGCGCGACGATCACGATCACGTCAATCACGAAAAGGGCGACGATAGACATCTCCAGAATCAGCATCGCGCGGTTGGTGCTATCCTGCTGCGTCATCGTGTAGAGGCTGTCCAGCGATCGCAGTTTCTGGCTCACCATGTCCTGCCATTGGGAAAGGTGGAACCGGGCGACGCAGCCCATGTAGACCCGCGCCACGTGCCAGTCGCCGATGAACTTCGTGATGTTCGACAGCTCGTCCGTCACGCGCATCAGATCCATCCGGATCTCGCGGAGGCCGGCCAGCACTTGCTGCCGCTGGTGGAACGTGTGCGGCCGGCTGGTCGCCTCCACGTCGTCATACGCCTTGTCCAAAACCTTATCCAGTTCCGCGTCGTAAACCTTCAATTCTTCGAGCTGAAGGTTGGCCACCTCGATCACGTAGAGAATGTCCCGACATCCCTCCGGCGTATCCACGAGGAACGCCGCGTCCCAATCCACAATCGTCGCGTCGGTGCAATAGTACGAATACCGGTGCATCAACGTTTCCCGAACTTCCTGCGGGCTCAGGTTTGCGGCCTCCGTTTCGCCGACCAGCAGCGCGGCGATCTCGCGCTCATGTCGCCCAAGCCAGTCCTCGAGGGCGCGCTCCTCGTCATGCCGCGCCGTCGCACCGGCTGTCGCCGGCCGGTCAATGCGGAAAATCGTGTAGACTTCCGGCTCCCCAACCGTCTCGACGGGCGAATCCAATTGCGGCCTGATGGTCTCCAGCAGACGTTGGGCAATCTCGCGAATTCGATCGTCCAACGTCGTGTCCTCCTTGATCGTCAGGCTTCGCAAGGCAACCAGGTCCGAGATGTGGTCACAAGACACCATTGCCCCGACGTTCACCGAGATCGCGCCGACCGAAAAGAGCTTGATCGACGTTGATAACGTCATGGGCCCCAGTGGGCCGTCGATCTGCACGTCATCCAGTTGCAGAAGCAACGGCCGGTAAGACGGAAAGTTCCGGGGCGCGTCTTTCGAGCGGCCGAAGCGGAACCACTGCGCCGTGCCGCGAAGCTTCGTCTCGATCGCCCCGAGATCGGCTTCCGTCGCGATGTCGTAGGCATAGAGATAGGTCACGTCGCCGGTCATGGTTGCTCCACTCGGCCGCTACGGCTTGCGGCCGTCCTGCGACGCGGCGGATCGTGCGTTGGCCAGGGCGTCCTTGACCCAATGCATGTTCCGTCGCCATTCGTCGCGCGATCGGCGGAAGACGGTCACGCTCGACCGCAGGCAGTAGTAAGCGGCAACGGCCAGACCGATGGTCACCGCCGCGTCGATGACCGTCGCCAGGAAAAAGGCCGTGCTGCGATGGAGGCCGGCCAGATCGACGAGCAGTTCGCCGATGAAGATCCCGGCGACCAGGGCGCCGCATAGGATGCCGGCGATCGCCGCGGCAACGAGCATGAGCGTCAGCAAGAGCCGGCGCAGGCCCGTCCGGACGTCGTTCCATAAAAGTTCCGCTTGGAGTTCCGCCAGCAGCACGAGCCGATGGAGGATGCCATCGATCCCGCCGGGCGGTTTCTCGGTCGGGGCCTCGCTGGGTCGTCGATTCAACGTCTCTTGATCCACCATCCTAGGAAAGCTCCTACCACGAGTGCGCCGGCCAGGAACGATGCGGGGTACTCGCCGATGTACGACTCGCACCGGCCGACCGCCCTGCTGACGCGTTGTGTGACTGCCCGTGATCGCATGCGCCACCTCCGTCCGATCAGCCATGCCCCGATTCGCCCCTCGCCCGCAACCGGTTCTCCAGGTACTGCGTAAACCGGGCGACTGCCATCCGCATGGCCATCTTGGCCGCCGCGCCGGCCAGATTGCTGAGGACTTCGTGTTTCTTCGCGCTCGGCAACGACTCCGGCTTGACGACCACCATGCCGCGCGAGGTCAGCTCGGCCGTGGCGTCCGGGCTCAGTTGGCCGTACCGCGACCGCGACGGGACCAGAAGAAAGCCGGCCGTCGCGGCCCCACCCAGACACAGCCACGGATGTTCGGCGACGTAGTGCCGCCAACTGAGCATCGCGCGGGCGTTCTGGACCGTCTGCTCGACATTCCGGCCCAGATCGGCCCGAAGCTCGGCCATTCGCGTCTGCAACTCATCATTCACGGCTGCCTCGCCGATTAGGGGACAAGACCACGCGTCTAGAACCACTCCTGATTTCCCGCGCAGCGAAGAACCGGCGTCTTCGCTGCGCTTCGGATGACTCCGCACGCAGTTGCCCAGGGCGACTACCGGTGTCGCCGCATGGCGATGATCAGCCCGAGGAGCATTCCAGCGCCGAAGCAGATGCCCATTGCCTGACCCGGCCGGTCGTGGACGAAGGCCCTTACGCCTTCGAGCCCTTCCTGGTACTGTTCGGTGGCCCGCTGGGCCGACTCGCTCAGGGTCTCGGAAGCCTGACGAGCGTACTGCCTTGCCGTTTCCGCAGCCCGGCCGATCGTCGATCCGGCGCTGCTGCTGAGTTCCTGCAGATAGCTTTCGATGGCGTTCCGCCCTTCGCCGGTCTTCCGCTGAATCGTCCCGATCAGTTCGTCGACGTTTCCCCGGAACTCATCGACGTCGCTGTCGCTCAACTGACCCCATCGCTGCCGCACCTTGCCCTTCAACTGGCTCCAATGGCCTTCGAGAATCTGCGGATTGAGCATTGCTAGCTCCTTTACGGGTAGATTTCTGAATCGCATCGTCGGTAACACGGCGAGCCAATGTGTGCTGGTCAGTTATTGACCGCCTTGGCCGTCGCCCGATCTGCCTTGCCATCCGCAAACGGTTGCTGCGAAACGAAAGGCCTTCGACGGCCGTGTGACCGGCTTTTCGGGATGCAACTGCCGTGCCAAGGGCGTGTCCCGCTCGTGTTGTCATCGCATGACATCGTGCGTTCCGGATCGGTCCCTGCAGCAGCAGCAAATGATCCGAAAAAGGCTCCGGCATACGATGATCGTCGGCAGAATGACGGCCAGGAGCAGATCGAGCGTACGGCCATCGTGGCGAGGAACGTAGATGATCCCGACAACGATGATCGGCAATGCGACGATGAGCCACACGACATCCCAGACGCGCATCAGTCATCTCCCCGGCTAATGAGCCGCGACCGGAGCTCCCTTGTCCGTAACGGAACGTCGCATGAAGAACACCAACGGGGCGGCGCAATAGGCCGCCATCGAGAAGATCCAGAACAGGTCGAAGTAGGAGAGGCCGAGCGACTGCTGTTGCAGAAACTGGTTAATCTGACTGATCGCCATCTCGCTCGCCGTCACCGGGTCGTAGCCGGTGGTCTGAAAGTGCTGGATCAGCGTGTTGCGAGCCTCGACAAACGCCGGATCGAACGGCGAAAGCCCCTCGACCAAGCGGCTCTGATGCAGCTGGCTCCGCTGGGCGAGCGCCACGTTGACGATCGCGATGCCGAGGCTCGCGCCCTCGTTACGGATCATGTTGAACAGCCCGGTCGCGTTGGTCCGCTGGTGCTCGGGCAAGTAGAGATAGGCCGCCACGTTGATCGGAGCGAAGATGAAGCCCATTCCGAACAGTTGCGCGCAGCGGCGGACCACCAGAATCCACGGCGAGACCTGGAGGTTCAGCAGCCCGGCCCAATAGCTGGCCGTCCCGACGGCCAACATGCCGAAGAAGACCAGCCATCGGGCATCGACCTGGCGGCCCAGCAGGTAGCCGGTGACGGGCATCACGGCCATCACGGCGATGCCGCCGGGCGACATGATCAGCCCCGCCGTGTAGGCGTCATAGCCAAAGACCGACTGCAGCATCTGCGGCAACAACACGTTGCTCCCATAGACGATCACAAACGCGACGTAGATTACGACGCAGCCAACCGAAAAGTTGCGGTCTTTCAGCAAACGAAGGTTCAGCACCGGGCGCCGTTGCCGCAACTCCCACGCCACCGCCGTGCTCAGGCTGATCATGGCCACGACCGCCAGGATCGTGATGAATCGCGAGTTGAACCAGTCGTCCTCCTGTCCGCGATCGTAAATCACTTCCAACGCACCAAGACCCAAGGCGATCAGTCCCAGGCCGATCAGATCCAGGTCGAGCGGGCGGCCGCGGCGGGCGTGCCGCTCCTCGGCCATCCACGGCGGGTCCTGAACGACAAGGCTCGTCAGCAACAGCGAGACGCAGCCGACCGGGACGTTGATGTAGAAGATCCAACGCCAGTTGTAGTTCTCGGTGATGTAGCCGCCGACCGTTGGGCCGAGAATTGGTGCGAACAGGATGGCGATTCCATAGACGGCCAGGGCCATGCCGATCTTGTGCCGCGGAAACGTGTCGAGCAGGATGGCCTGCTCCGAGGGTTGGAGGCCGCCGCCGCCAGCGCCTTGAAACACACGGCAGAGCAACAGCGCGGACAGATTCGGCGCCATGCCGCAGAGGATCGAGCTCACGGTGAAGAGAAAGACGCAGCTCATATAGAATCGCTTGCGGCCGATGAGGCCCGAAACCCAACCGGACGCCGGCAACACGATGGCATTGGCCACCAAGTACGTCGTCAGAATCCACGAGGCCTCGTCCACCGTGACGCCGAGATCGCCGGCGATGTACGGCAGCGACACGACAGCGATTGTCGTATCGAGCACCTCCATGAATGTCGCCAGCGTCACCGTGATTGCGACAATCCACGGATTCACCGCCCGCCGGCCTGGCACAGCAGCTAAGCTATCGCCGCTCATCGTTCACTCCCCGGCCGCTGCCCGATCCTCGGCTCGGGCGTCTCTTCCGGAAGCCGCGTCAACGGCTGCAGCACTTCTCCGGCGTACGGGCCGGTCGGCGGTTCCTTGTAATAGACGTAGGGCACGACCGACAGCCCGATGAACAGCGGCCCTTTCTCCGGATCATAATTCGTCAGTTCGATGCGGACCGGCAGCCGTTGGACGATCTTCACGTAGTTGCCCGTGGCGTTCTGTGGGGGCAGCAAGGCCAACGTCTGCCCCGTTCCCATCGTGAAACCGCTGATCCGGCCTTCGAACTCCCGCCGTCCGCCGTACATGTCCACTTCGCACACGACCCGCTGACCGATGCGCAAGTCGGCCAGTTGCGTCTCCTTGAAGTTGGCGTCGACCCAAATCTCCGTGAGCGAGCGGACCGCCATCAAGGATTGTCCCGCCTGGACGTTGTTGCCCGGATTCACGTTGCGCCGGGTGACGACGCCGTCGGTCTCGCTCACCACGTCGCAATAGCGAAGGTTCAACTCCGCCTGCTCGAGGTTTCGCCGGGCCTGCATGAGCGCCGCGTTGGCCTGTTTGATCGCCGGCGCATTGGCAAACGTCCGTTCGAGGTTCTTCTCCGGGTCTTGCTCGCGGAAGATCTCCAGAATGCCCTCGGGCGTGGCCGTTTCGATGGGAGGAAAGAAGCCATATTGGGCCGCCGTCTGCACCAACTCGCCGGCCGCTTGGCGAACCAGCGAGAAGTTCTGCGCGAGATTCGGCGGAACGTCCTCGAGGCTGTGCCCGTCGGGAGGCTTCCCCGGCAGACCAAGGCTGACGCGGATTGCATAGACCGCCTGCAACGCCTGATCGACGTTCGCCTCGTCGACGCCGGCCGCTTCGCGTCGCGCGTCAAACTCCTCCTTGCTGATCGCGCCGCTTGGCACCAACTGTTGGCCGCGCCGCAGATTGGCCTCGGTCAGCTTCAGGCTTGCTCTCCGGCTGGTGAGCGTCGCGATGCTCGCCCGGAGCGTGGCCACCTGGTTGTTCACATCCTCGATGGCGTGCAGCAGGCGATAGCGGGCCGCGCGCGTCTGGGCCAACTGGCCCCGCACCTGGGCCTGAGCGGCCGCCAGGTTCGCTTCCGCGGCGCCGACCGCGGCCCTCTGGATCGCCACCTGGACTTGGTACGGTTCGCTGTCAAGCCGCAGCAGCACATCGCCCTTTTTGACGCGGTAATTGTCATCAACCAACACTTGGCTCACCTGGCCAGGAACCCGAGCGGCGACGAACGTCACATGCCCATTGATGTAGGCGTCGTCCGTCGACACGGTGTTGAGCAGCGTCGTGATCCAACGGACCGCAAACGGGGACACGATGGCCAGAACGGCGACAACCGCCAACAGCGTGACCAACCTCCTCCAGAGGCGCCGGCGCGGCCGATCTGAGCGTTTCGGCGATTCACGAGGCGGCGCAGATGCGCGCTCTTCGGCCGGCGCGCC
>JBDKUC010000232.1:0-5943 GCA_039679885.1 Thermoguttaceae bacterium
CAACGACAGCATCCAACGTGTCGACCGCATCGTGCCCACAACCGCCGCCTCCGCTGCTGCATCGAACAACGGTTCATCTGCTGACAGAGAACCTCGTTCTATTGATCGACGCTAGCGACCACAACGCTGCAACCGATTTTTCCGATTGGGGGGATTTTGGCGAGTTTGGCGACTATGGAGAGGACCGCCGCTCTTCGTCGACCGGCGGTTGGGTGTCCTCAGCGGCTCCCCGTTCGAGGGAACGCGTGAACCGTTCCAACTGGCGTTTCAGGTAGGCGTAGTCCGGGTCGAGCTGCAGGGCTCGCTTCTCTTGACGGATGGCCTCGTCCACCTCACCACGCCGGAAATGAACCTCGGCGAGGGTGTCGATGTAGGAAGCCTTCGGATCGAGTTCGACCGCCCGCCGGGCGTGCACCAGGGCCTTGTCCAACTCGCGCTTGCAGCAGGCAGCCATCCAGGCGAGGCTGTTGTGATGCAACGCGCTCCGAGGGAAATCGCGGCAGATGGCCGCCTGCCTGTCAAACGCGCGGCGGAACAACGCGTCGGCGTCCGCGCGGCGCCCGGCTCGCTGCAACTCGGGCACAATATCGAAAGCGACTTGCGGATCGGCCGGCTGCACGCTCTCCGCCTTGCGAAGCTCTTCCAAGGCTTCGGCATACTTGCCAGCCTTCAGCAGGCCGCGGGCGCGCTCTCGGTGGATCAGCGATGGCAGCCGGATGTAGTTCGCCGCTTCCGCGAAGCCACGGCTCGTCTCGATGCACGGCGCCAAGAGCTTTTCCCAATAGTCCGCAGCCGCCAAATGGTCGCCGCGCTGGCTGGCCAAGTTGGCCAACGACTGGCGACAACCACTGACCACCCATTCCCGAGAGTTGACCAGCCGAATCGTCAATTCGCATTGGCTCCGCGCTTCGTCGTCCCGTTTCGCGCGGCCGAGACAATCGATGAGGCGCCAGCGGGCATAGCCGCCGCCGAGCGATAGCATCATCGAGGCGGTCTCGACCTGGCGATGTCCCTCGGCCTCTTTGCCACGGCGGAGGTTCGCGCGGCCAAGCAGGTAGAGCGCGACGGGATCGCGAGCATTTTTCGTCACGGCGGCCTGATAGGCCCGGGCCGCGTCGGCCCAGTTGCCGCGTGCGGCCAAGAGGTTGCCGAGCTGGATGGCGGCAAGCTGCGATGAGCCAGATTCGGCCGCGGCTTTGCGCGCGTAGCGAACAGCCAAGGCGTCGCAATGCCGCGCGGCGAAGAATGACGAGATGGCTAGCAAGGATCTTTCGCGACGTTGCGGACCGTTGCCGGCCGCCACCAGGTTGTTGTCGGCCCGTTCCGCCAACCGGCGAAGTTCCTTGATCGACGACTCGCTTGGACGATCGGCCAACAGATCGCGAAGGCGTTTGAGGATGGCGCCTTCCGATTCGTCCGGATACTGCTCACGGAGCGCGCCCCATAGAATCTTGCCGATCTCGTTCGTCTGGCCGTAAGCGCCGAAGAGACCGTAATAGAGATAGGGACAGTCCTCCGGACGGCGACCGAAAATCGCCATGGCGTGAGCCACCGCACGGGCGTCCAGCTTGAGTTCGACCTCGCAGCGGCAGAGGCTTGCAAGCAATGCCGAGCGTCTCGTGCCGGAAACGCCCGACGCCAGGGCGCCCATCTGGTCAGCAAACTCGACGGCCGCGGCATGCTCGCCGAGCCGCTCGAGCACCCGGGCGGCCTCACAGCCGAGCTCGTAATCTTTCCGCGCGGCCACAGCGTCTTTGGCCCACGCGGCCGCCATGCTGTCTTTGCGAGCGGCTGGCGGCTCACCGAGCCCCACGCGGCGAAACGCCTCGCGGTATCTTCCTTGAACACACAGAATTTCGAACAACTGGCGACGATCCTTGGTCGCACAGAGATCGAGGGCATCGTCAACCCGCCCGTTGATCAACAGTGCCTTGGCCGCAAACCAGGACTCGTTCGGCATCGTGCGGCCGTGTTCGAGCAGCTTGGCGGCATCGCGATCGAGGGCCTTCTTGTCGCCGGCTAGACGGTGGTACGTGGCCAGGTAGCCAAGACGGTTGATTTCGCTGGATTGCATCGGGCCGTTTGACGCGTTGGCCTCGATCCGCTTGGCCAGTTGCCCCCAGCGGCCGAGCCTGAAGAGCAGATCGTCGACGAGCGACGGATCGTCGGCCTTTTCGGCCGCGTCGAGCGCCCCGCGGACGTCGCCTTTGGCGCGCAGCAGATAGGCCAGCCGCCGCTGCTGCAAGGGCTCGGCCTTCTGCCCGAGCCGCGACCGCGTTTCCTCGATCGCCGGGTCGAGCTTCTGACGAATTAGCAGCAGTGCGGCCCAGGCCGCCAGTTGCTGCTCATTCGGCGAGGATTGCAGCACCTGCTCCGCGCCGTCGAAGTCTCCTTGTTCGAGCAACGAAGAGACCGCTTCGTCCAATTGCGATTGGAACTGGCGAAAGAGCCGTTCTCGGGAGTTCGAGTCTGGGATCAGCGCAATCAGACGAAACACGCGACGGGCGTCGCCGAGACGGACCAGCCGCTGGCAAGCTCGGAGCTTGCTCCCCTCGTCGCCCTTGCGAAACAGGTTGATCGCGGCGACCGTTTCCGCCGGCGTGTCGGGGTAGATCTCCCAGCGGAGCTTGGTCTGGATGCGGCGGGCACGGTCGGCGACCTCCCGGTCGGGGCTGGCGCAGGCCTTCTGCAGGGCAGGCTCCGCCGCCTTGCCGGCCTCCCACAGTTGCCGAGACGCCGCCTGTCGCACCTGATAGCTCTCGTCGCCAAGCTGCTCGATCGCGCGGTCGATCTGCGCGGGGCTGAGCGTTGCCGAGCGAGCGCCGGGCGTACGCCATGCGCCGACAAATAGAATCGCCAGCGCCAAGGCGACGGCCAACGATATCCTCGCCGCATGTGCCAAGACAGACGTCTCCGAACAAGAGCCAGCGCGAGTGGTGGAATAATACGAGCATATGGTAGAGAGGCGTGGGCGCGAATATGAGCCACCTCTTTGGAGGGTAATCTGGCCAAGACGGAGATGACCGCCGAGCCGATCCGGTCGTCGTTCGTAGTTCCGCCTTTAGGCGGCGAGTTCACCGCGAAGGCCGGCTGAAGCCGGAACTACCGAACGGCTGCACACCGTCCTGGCGATTGTCTTGACAGACTGCGTAATATGGGGCATCTATTGAATGCGCGGGGATAGGTTTTTGGGGCAAAAAGTGACGGTTATGCCGACCACGGCTGTCGCGGCGTGCGAACAGCGGCGATAATTGGCGGCCGGACGATGCCGCCAAGCTGGCTTGGCGATTGCCATTGGCAAGGAAGGAATCGACGATCGTGAACATCCTCTTGGCCACGAGCGAGGCGGTGCCGTTTGCGAAGACCGGCGGACTGGCGGACGTTTGCGGCGCGTTGCCCATCGAGCTGTCGAAGCTTGGGCATCAACCCGCCCTGATCATGCCGGCCTATCGCCAGACGCGGTACTGCGGCCAGCCGATCGAACGGCTCGGCATCGACTTCATCGTGCCGATCGGCAGCAAGATGGTCACCGGGCACCTGCTTCGCAGCACGATGCCCAACTCGACGGTGCCGGTCTACTTCGTCCAGCAGGACCAGTATTACGACCGCGATGAGCTGTACAGCGTCGACGGGAAGGACTATAGCGACAACTGCGAGCGGTTCATCTTCTTCAGCCGCGCAGTCCTTGAGGCGATCCGTCTTCTCGATCTGCACGTCGATGTGCTGCACGTCAACGACTGGCAGACCGGCCTGGTGCCCGCCTACCTGAAGATCGAGTATCGCAACGTGCCGCGTTATGAGCGGATCGCCAGCCTGCTGACGGTCCACAACATCTCCTACCAGGGCCAATTCTGGCACTGGGACATGCTGCTGACCGGCCTCGATTGGAAGTATTTCAACTGGCGGCAGATGGAGTTCCACGGCAACCTGAACCTGCTGAAGGCAGGCATGGTCTTCGCTGATGCGATCAGCACGGTCAGCCCGCGTTATGCGCAGGAGATTCAGAACGGGCCGCTGGGCTGCGGCTTGGAAGGCGTCCTGCAATATCGCCGCGACGTGCTGTTCGGAATCCTCAACGGCATTGACCCGCGCGAGTGGGACCCGAAGCACGACCCGCATCTGGCGGTGAACTACGACGTCGAGACGGTCGGCCAAGCCAAGCCGATCTGCAAGGCGGCGCTGCAAAAGGAGCTGGGCCTGCCCAACGAGCCCAATGCGCCGCTGGTCGGCATGGTCGGACGGCTCACCGATCAGAAGGGCTTCGACTTGGTCCTCGATGTGATGCCGCGCTGGGTGCAATCGAGCGACGTGCAATGGGTCGTCCTCGGCACCGGCCAGCCGAAATATCACAAGGCGCTGCAATCGTTGGCCGAGCGGTTCCCGCAGAAGGTGGCCGTGCGGCTCGAGTTTGCCAATCCCCTGGCCCATCGAATCGAGGCCGGCGCCGACATCTTTCTCATGCCGAGCCGCTTCGAGCCGTGCGGGCTCAACCAGCTCTACAGCCTGCGTTATGGCACGGTGCCACTGGTGCGGAGCACCGGCGGACTGGCCGATACGATCATCGGCTTCGACCCGCAGTCGCCGAACCCGGCCGCCAACGGCTTCGCGTTCCAGGAGTACAGCACGCTGGCCCTGAGCGAAGCGTTGCGCCAGACCTGTGACGCTTATCGCCGACCCGAACTCTGGAAACGCCTGATGGCGGTTGGCATGGGCCAGGACTGGTCTTGGGCCCGCAGCGCCCGGCAGTACGTCGAGCTCTACCGCAAGATGATGGAACGCGGCGGCGGCCGCGCGGCGGAAGATTGAGGCGGCGGGCCCCGTGGCGGGCTCTTGTCGCAAGACAACTAGACGGAGGCTGGGAGCAATGGACGCAACCGGAGCCGGACAGGCGGCACTCAATGCTGCGATTGGCGATGAGCTTGAAGGGCAAATCGCTGTCATTGATAGGCATGTTGGGGAACTCCGGCAGGCTATTGCACAGGCAAAGCGGGCATATCCATCTCTGGCGGCTCGCGGAGCACTTCTCCGTGTCGAACTCTCTTATTTGGCGATAGGTCGCCTCTTGCGGGGAACGCCATCGCAGTGGCTTGGTTGGCGATGGGCGGTCGTCTTCGTAATCGCGATGCTGTCCTGGGGCCTCGTTACGATTATCTCTCTCTCGTTCGTGACCGGGCTCCTCGCAGGATTGGTTGGCGGAGGCATGGGCGCGTGCGTCTTGTACCTTCCAGACGATCCGCATCTTCGTTCCAACGCGGCGTTCCTCCGCGACTCGCTTGCAGATTTGCATGATCGCAAGGACGCTATGCGCGAGAAAGTGTCGCAGCTTGCAAGCCAACTGGCAATAGAGAAGCAAGCAGGTCATCGCCTCACTGGCGACTTGGAGCGTTATCGTCACTCGCAACAGTTTCGACTCAATTCGTTGTTGTCACAGAACTGGAAGGCCATGCGAGGGACAGAGCTGGAGCGGTTCCTTGAAACGGTCTTCCTTGAGTTGCATTACACCGTCGAGCGGACTGGCGGCGCCGGCGACCAGGGCGTCGACTTGATCGTGCAAAGGAGAGACGGCCATCGCATTGCGGTGCAAGTCAAAGGATACCTTGACAGCGTTCCAAACACGGCCATTCAGGAGGCGTTTACGGGAATGGCGTTCCACAAATGCAACGCCTGTGCTGTCGTCACGAACAGTCGCTTCACGTCGGGCGGGCGAAATATCGCCGCCAGTGTCGGCTGTGCGCTGATCGACGAAGATCGGCTTCCGATGCTCATTCTTGGGAAGATCGATCTATGGCAAGATGCCGTCGCAGCGAGAGCGACTGCTGGCTCTCGCTAGACACGGCGGAGCGAGGGGTGAAAACGACCGCTCGGGACAGAACGTGCCGCACCGGCTCGTCGTGCACGAAAACGCCGGCGACCCTGTTGGACAAGGCAGCGGCCAATATAATA
>JBDKUC010000154.1:0-6005 GCA_039679885.1 Thermoguttaceae bacterium
GGCGCGGGCGGCGTCCGATCAGATCACGGGGCGTTGACGGGGGCGAGCGGCGGTTCGGGGGCCCGCGGCTGCCGTTCCCGGGAGAAGAACGTGGAGACCATGACGAAGAACAACGGGATGAAGATCAGGTCGATGAACGTGGCCGAAAGCATGCCGCCGGTGACCGCGGTGCCGATGGCGTTCATAGCGCCGGCGCCGGCGCCGGTTGCCATCGCTAACGGCAAGGTGCCGAAGAAGAACGCCAGCGAGGTCATCATGACCGGCCGGAATCGGATCTTCACGGCGGCCAGCGTCGCGTCGACCAGTCCTTCGCCTTGCCGCATCTGTTCCTTGATGAACTGAATGATGAGGATGGCGTTCTTGGTCGAGAGGCCGAGCGTCGTGAGGAAGCCGATCTGGAAATAGACGTCGTTGGTGAATCCCCGCAGGGAAGTGGCTGCCAGAGCGCCGAACACGCCCAAGGGCAACATCAAGAGGTTGACGAATGGGATGGTCCAGCTTTCATAGAGCGCGGCGACGCAGAGGAAGATCACCAAGACCGAAAACGCGTACAGGATCGGGCCCTGTTTCGTCGACATCCGTTCCTGGTAGGAAAGCCCGGTCCAGTCGTAGCCGACGCCGGGGGGCAGCTTGCTGACGATTTCCTCCATGGCTTGCATGGCCTCGCCGGAGCTGCGGCCCGGCGCCGCTTCGCCCCAGATGTTCATGGCCGAGAAACCGTTGTGGCGTTCGAGATAGGGGGAATTCGAGGTCCAGTGGCCCGAGGCGAACGAGGTGTAGGGGACCATCTTTCCCGCGGTGTTTCGGACGTACAGCTTGTTCAGGTCCTGAGGCAACATGCGATAGGGGGCGTCGGCCTGGACAAAAACTCGCTTGACGCGTCCGCTCTGGACGAAGTCGTTGACGTAGGCGCTGCCGAAGGCGGCGGAGATCGTCGAGTGGATCGAGTTGATGGGGACGCCTTGGGCGCCGGCCTCATCCCAATTCACGTCGACGCGGTATTCCGGCACGTCTTCCAAGCCGTTGGGCCGGACGCTCTTCAACCGGGGATCCTTCATGGCCATCCCGAGGAATTGGTTTCGGGCGTTCATCAGGGCCGTGTGGCCGATGCCGCCGCGGTCGATTAGCTCGAAATCCACGCCCATCGCATTGCCCAATTCGGTGACCGCCGGGGGTGGGAAGGCAAAGATTTGGGCGTTGTTGATGGTGGCGAACTTCATCATCGCTCGCCCCGCCACGGCCTTGACGGTCAAGTCGGGGCGCTCGCGAAGAGCCCAATCCCTCAATTTGACGAATACGATCGCGCTGCTCTGAGACCTTCCGGAAAAACCGATGCCGGCAACCGTCATGCACGATTCGACGGCCTCTTTTTCCGTATCGAGAAAATGGCGATTGATCTGCGTCGCAACCGCCTTGGTCTGCTCCAGCGTGGCGCCCGTCGGCAGGTCGCACTGGCACATGAGGACCCCTTGGTCTTCATCGGGCAGATAGCTGCTCGGGAGCCTGCGGAACAAGTAGCCCACGGCGCCGACGATCAAAACGTAGACAAGCAGGTAACGGAACTTCTTCGCCATGGAGTGTCCGACCATTGCCACGTAACGGTCGCGGATCCAGAAGAAGGTGCGATCGAACCTGCGGAAGAACGGCCGCAGGAGAAAGAAGGCGTTCTCGGCCGGCTCATGCCCCTTCGGCACCGGCTTGAGCAGCGATGCGCACAGCACCGGCGTGAGGATCAAGGCGACCACCACCGACAGCAACATCGAGGCGATGATCGTGATGGAGAACTGGCGGTAAATCACGCCGGTCGAGCCGGCGAAGAAGGCCATCGGACCGAAGACCGCGGAAAGCACCAGGCCGATGCCGATCAGGGCGCTGGTGATCTGTTCCATCGACTTGGCGGTGGCTGCCCGTGGAGACAGCCCTTCCTCGGCCATGACTCGTTCCACGTTTTCCACCACGACGATGGCATCGTCCACCAGAAGGCCGATGGCCAAGACCATGGCGAACATGGTCAGCATGTTGATGGTGAATCCGAACAGCCCCAACGCGGCGAACGTGCCCAGGAGAACCACCGGCACGGCGATCGTAGGAATCAACGTCGCGCGGATGTTCCCCATGAACAAGTACATCACCAGGAAGACCAGCAAGATTGCCTCGAACAGCGTTTTGACCACTTCCCAGATGGCCACGCGAATGAAAGGAGTCGTATCGTAGGGATAGTTGACCTTCATGCCGCGTGGGAAGTAGCGGCTCATCTCCTCCAGCTTCGCCTTGATGGCGTTCGCGGTCTCCAACGCGTTGGCGCCTGGCGCCTGGCGGATGGCCAAGCCGGCGTTCGGCTTGCCGTTGTAGAACCCTTCGATGTCGTAGACCTCGGTTCCCAGCTCGGTTCGTCCTACGTCGCGAACGCGAACGACGGAGCCATCCGCATTGATGCGGATCGGGACTGCGGCGAACTCGTCGGGAGTCTTGAGCAAGTTCTGCACGACGATCGGGGCGTTCAGACGTTGTCCTTCGATGGCCGGCGCCCCGCCGAGTTGCCCTGCGGAAACCTCGACGTTGTAGCTCTGCAACGCCTGGATGACGTCCGTGACGGTCAGGTGGTAGTCCGTAAGCTTGTTCGGATTGAGCCACACCCGCATCGAGTACTGCGAGCCGAAGCACGTCACCTCGCCGACGCCGGGAATGCGCGACAGGACCTTCTCCAAGTTGGATTGGGCATAGTCGCGAAGGTCGTTGCCGTCCATGCTGCCGTCTTCCGAGACCAGCCCCACGACGATCAAGTAGTTCCTCGTCGACTTATTGACCGACAAGCCGATGCGCTGAACCGATTCCGGCAGGCTCGCCTCGGCAAGCTGGAGCTTGTTCTGCACCTTGGCTTGGGCCAAGTCGGGATCGGTTCCCGGTTTGAACGTCAGCTCGATGCGAGACGATCCGGAGGCGTCGCTCGTCGAGTGCAGATACAGCATGTCGTCGAACCCGGTCATCTTTTGCTCGATGATCTGGGTGACGCTGTTTTCCACCGTCTCGGCGGACGCGCCTGGATAGGTCGCCATGATGGCGATTGACGGAGGCGCAATGGTCGGATACTGAGAAATCGGCAGATTGTAAATGGCCAGACCGCCCAACACCATCATGATGATGGCGATGACCCAGGCAAAAACAGGACGATCCAGAAAGAATTTCGATAGCATCGCGAGTTCCCGTCGACGTTTGCCGTCGCTTCAAGAGATAGTGGCCCGACTCACGCTCCTACTGGCGTTTCACCGGCGTCGTAGCTTGGGTCGTGCTCTCGGGCATGGGCGTCGAAGAACCCGCCGCCTCAGCCGAGACGATCTTGACGGGCGTTCCGGGCGGAAGACGCTGAACTTTCTGCAGGCCCGTCACGATGACGCGGTCGCCCGGGGCCAGGCCAGACGAAACCAGCCATTTGTCGCCCTGGGTGCGATCCGTGGTCAGACTGCGCGGCTGGACTTTCCCTTCGGCGTCCACGATCAGAACGTTGGGATTTCCCTTCGGATCGCGAGAGACAGCCTGCTGAGGGACGAGAATCGCCCGTTCGTTGACGCCTTCGTCGATCACGGCTTGGACGAACATGCCGGGCAGAAGAATCGCCTCGGGATTGGGGACGACAATTCGCAAGATGACCGAACAGGTCGTCGGGTCCACGGTCACGTCGCGGAACTTGAGCGATCCGTCGTGTGCATAGGCCGTGCCGTCTTCCAGAACGATCTTGACCCGATCGGTTCCGTTCTCCTTGAGATGGCCGTTGGCCAAGCTCCGTTTCAAGCGGTTCAGTTCCTTGGTGGATTGAGGTATGTCCACGTAGATCGGGTCCAATTGCTGGATGGTGGCCAGCGCCAACGGCTGGTAGGCCGTGGCAATCGCGCCGACGGTCACTGCGGATCGGCCGATGCGTCCGGTGATGGGGGCGGTGATTCTCGTGTAACCGAGGTTGATCTTCGTCGTCTGCAGGGCGGCCGCCGCCTGCTCGATGGCCGCCTTGGCGACGTTCACGGCCTGGCGGTCGCTGTCGACTTGGGCCTCGGCGACGCTCAAACCGGCCTCGGCCACGTCCAGGTCGGCTGCGGCCTGGTCGCGCTGCATGGCCGAGACCGCGCGGGTCTTGATGAGGTTCTCGTAGCGTGCGAGGTTCGTCTTGGCCAGTTTCAGGATGGCCTGATGCCGTTTCAGCGCGGCGACGCTGGCGGCCAAGGTGGCGCGTGCCCGCTCGGCCCCCTCCTTGGCCGAGGTTAGGTTCGCGGCGGCGCTGTCATAAGCCGATTGATACGGCGCCGAGTCGATCTCGTAGAGAACGTCACCGGCCTTCACCAGAGAACCTTCCGTGAACAGACGATTCTTGATGAGGCCATTGACCTGCGGTCGGATCTCGGCCATCAGGAACGGCGCGGTTCGGCCCGGCAGCTCCGTCGTCAACACGACCTTCTGAGGCTTGATCGCCACTACGGACACTACAGGAATCTGCGGCGGAGGCGCCGCCTGTCGCCGATTGCAGCCCGCCAAAGGAAGGCTCACGAGCAAGCCCACTACCACAAACGCTCTCCATATACACCGATTCATTGACATGCTCCAGTACTCGATGCCGCTGACCAAACGCCGCCTCTTGACGGTCATTGCGGCCGCCATCTCACTATCGATTAAACACGCCCGTTCTGCGTGGCAATCCCGTTCAAAAACGTGTCGATCAGCAGGTGATGGATCTTTTCCCGCTGATCAGGTTCTGCGAGTTCCGGCTCGGTCTGGAGCACCGCCTTGCAGAGGCCGAAATACATGTTGGCGAGCATCAGTGGATCGCCAGGACGAAAAGCGCCTTCGTCCATGCCTTGCCGGAAGACGGCGGCCATCCGCCGGCACGCGACGTCCATCAATCGCCGCTCCAGAGGGTGTAGCAGACCATGTGCGGTTTCATCCTCAAAGAGCAGTTTATGGACTTGCGCCCGCTCGGCGATATGTTCGAGCAGATTCCGGAAGTGCGCCGCCAGCTTCTCAACGGCCGGTTGTTCTTTCGTAGCGATTTCCTCGAGATCTTGCTCGATGGGAGCGATCGTCTTCGTGAAGACGAACTCGATAAGATACCGCTTGCTCTCGAAGTAATGGTACAAGCTTCCCTTGGCCACGCCTGCCTCGGCGGCCACCCGATCCATCGTCAGGCCATCCACGCCAAACTCGGTCATGACGGCGATCGTTGCGTCGTAGATCGCCTCCTTCATCATCTCGTTGAGCGCTTGTTTGCGAATGGCAGTGAGTTTGGGCACGCAAACCTCCATGGCTGCTGGGCGTTTGTATTATAGGTTACTCACGGGTCAGTTTGCAATACCAATGAATTGATAAGATGACCGATCAGTTCAGTGCTGGCATCGGTGTAGTTTAAAGGGGGGGCTCCCATCCGAACCAGAGCCGGAGACTGCCGTCGCACGGATCGAGGCCCTTTAACCGGAAGAATCACGCGAATTTGCAGCGTCCGCCCATCCGATTCCCGGCAATTCGGCCTCAGGTCTTGGCAGTCGGCCGCCGATGTTAAAGGCTACCGGTGGCATAAGATGCGCAAGCTAGATAACCGCTTCCGCACTTCTGTCCGTTCGATTAACCCTTTGGGGGCACCGGCCCCAGAACCCAAACCACCCTGGCGAACACACCGTGGCCCGTTCTGCACCAAAGAGAAAACACCTGAAGCTTTACACCGAACAGCCGCCCGAGCCGGTTCAGCCCGCGATTCAAACGATCGCCGGCATTCCCGAACTGCTGACGGCGTTCCGCGCGGCCACAGGCTGGCAGTTGCAGTATCACCAGGAGTCGGAAACGAACGGCCGAAGGGGGCCGGTCAGCCTGACGACGGCGGCCACAAAGGAATCTCGCGCCGCGAAACGATCGCCTGACGCCAAGGCGGCTGCCGGCCACGTATCGCCGTCGGCAACCGCGGCGCCGGACGCTGCCCAGACGCTGGCCGATTCTCTCGGCGGATTGCTTGACGAGCTGATCGAGAC
>JBDKUC010000318.1:0-5466 GCA_039679885.1 Thermoguttaceae bacterium
CCCACCCTACCGTCGAAAACTGATCGGCGGATTCAAGCGTCGGGAGTCACTGTTCTCGCACGAGCACGAATTGACCTGCAAACGACGCCGGTCGTACAATACGACCACTCCGACGGCGCGGCCAGCAGCGGATTCGACTCATCCCGCAACGTTCTGGAAACCGAGCCACGACGACACCCGTAATGGTGCTTGACACCGTTGTATCCACTCGAGTATCACGCCACCTTTGTAGCCTGCATTTGCGATCGCACTAAACGCCTGGAGCAATGTCATGCATTACTATACGCGGTGTAGCAGCCCATTTACGCTCACGCTGATGGTTTTCGTTTGCGGGGCGGTGGTTCAATTGACTCTTGGTTCCGTCTTCTTCTCATACTATCGCCCGGCTTGGTTCTTGGTGCTCGTAGGCGTTGCTTGTGGTGGTGGCTCTCTCGCGTCGATCTGGGGAATTCTTGGCAGCAGGAGGTATCCCTGGCAGTTTGTCACGCTACTCGCCGCGACATGCGCGTACGTTTGCATGGAACGGGCGTTCCGATTTTCCTGGACCTTCGAGACGTGGTTGATGCTGTTCCTATTGCAGGCAGTAGTTACTGGGCTCGCATTGCTTGTCGTCCGGGCATTAGGCTGCACGTTGATTCGCTGCGAGCCATCAAGTGTTACAGCGACGCTTGTTGCAGGCTCGAAAACGGGAAACGACGGCACTCACATGCAGCGTGACCCAACGTCGTTGCAGACTATCCCATCGGTAGCGCTGCCTTTGTTTGCAGTTGTGGGCGTTCTCATCGCGATTCCTCCTCACCGGGCTATTCTGAACTACGTCGAATGGCCGTTTCCAAAGCAGATGGCCATTTTTGCATCGCTGGCCGTTGCCGTAGTAGGGGTGATGATGTGGACAAGGTCTCGCGGATCGAGATCCTTGGCACTCGCGGTCGTTCTCATAGCCACGGAAGTGCTCA
Source organism: Thermoguttaceae bacterium (assembly GCA_039679885.1). Lineage (GTDB taxonomy): Bacteria > Planctomycetota > Planctomycetia > Pirellulales > Thermoguttaceae > JAJFUI01. The sequence goes on from JBDKUC010000318.1 coordinate 957, forward strand.
TCGCGATTGGTCTCAGGAATAGGGAGGAATGCTATAGCTGGATGCTTGTTACGGCCACGGTATTCCTATGGATGGTTGCATATCTCGCGTTGCTGGAACGCTTCGGATACGGCGTTGAATGGGATCAAGGGGGCGGGACTTAAGGGGATAAATCCCAGGTATTAGCAGGCAGGGGATCGACGGCGTTCGTTCGGACGTGAGGGACGGCAGGCGGGGACAGCGGAAACTGCGACTCGAATCCGCCTTCAGCCACCCCAAAACGGCCAAAGAAGCACGTTGGGCTTGCCCCCTTGTCTACTCCCTTGCTGGTTCCGCAAGCACTGCCGAGAGGGTATGATTGGAAGCGGTCGGACCTTCCGAATCAGCTGGGGCATCATCCGATGGAAGACCACGTTAGAACCACTGAGCAACTTCTCGCGGAACTGGCCGACTTGCGGCAACGGGCCAGCCACCTGGAGCAGACGGAAAAGCTGTTGCGACAAAGCGAGGCGCGATACCACACGTTGGTAGACACCGTGCCGCAGTTGATGTACTGGACGGACGCCAGTCGAGAAACCATCCAATGCAGCCGTCGTTGGCACGAGTATATCGGCCAGTCAACGGAAGAGGCCCAAGGTTTTGGATGGATGAAGGCGGTTCACCCTGACGACGTGGCGGTGGTCAGGCAACGGATCAACGAGAGCCAGGCCAACGGGACGCCTTACGAAGCCGAATACCGCGTGCGGAGGGCGTCGGATGGCAGCTATCGCTGGCATCTGGCCCGGTCAGTTCCGATGGCGGGCAAGGATGGCGAGATCATTGGCTGGTTTGGCTACGCGACGGACATCGACGACCAAAAACGAGCCGAGGCGGCGCTGCGGGAAAGCGAGGAGCGTTTTCGCGGCGCGTTCGACGAAGGCCCCATCGGCATCGTGCTCGTCGGCGCCGACGGCCGCGTCCAGCACTGCAATCAGCGTTTCTGCGAGATGCTGGGATTTTCCGAGGAGGAGATCCTGAACCGTGGTCTGGCCGCCATCTCTCATCCCGATGACCGCGAGACGGATCGCTCTCTTGTTCCACGCCTGTGGCGCGACGAAATCCCGCGCTACCAAATCGAGAAACGTTACGTTCGCAAAGACGGTCAGGTGATCTGGGGCCAATTGACCGTCTCGCTCTTGCGTGACGAAGGCGGTCGCTCCACCAGCGCCATCGGCATCGTGGAAGACCTCACCGAGCGAAAACGGGCCGAAGAAAGAGCGCGTCGTGGCGAGCGGACATTGCGGGCGTTGATCGACGCCAATCCCGAGTCCCTTGTGCTGCTGGACCCGGAGGGGATCATCCTGATCGCCAATGAGACGGCGGCTCATCGTTTGGGCAGGACGATCGACGAAATGATCGGGCAGAATGTGTTCGCCCTCCTGCCCGAAGACTTGGCCCCGCAGAGACACCGACGTGTGGCAGACGTCATTCGCACGGGCAAACCGGTCCGCTTCGAGGACAAGCGATGCGGAAGGTATTACGAAAATGCAATTTATCCCGTCATCGACGAAGAAGGCGGCGTTACGGCGGTCGCTGTTCTCGGAATCGACCGGACGGAACGCCGGCAAGCGGAAGAGGCACTGCGAGAAGCCCGCGATGAACTGGAACGGAGGGTTGAAGATCGGACGGCCGAGTTGGTCGCAGCGAACACCGCCCTGCGGCAAAGTCGAGACGAGCTTCAGACGATCTATGACGAGATGATCGAAGGCTGCATGATTGTCGATGTCGCGACAAAGCGGTTTCTGCGAGCGAACGCTCAGATGTGCCAGATGCTCGGTTATTCGGAAGAAGGATTGTTGGCGGCGTCGATCAAGGACATTTATCCTTCCGAGGAGCTGGCGAACGAATTGCGCACGTTCCAGGCAGTTGTCGAGGGTCAGCGTTCCATCAACGAGAACTGTCCCGTGGTCCGCAAAGACGGCAGCGTGTTTTATGCCGACATCACCGGCCGTCGCATTCTCTACGACGGACGCCCATGCCTGCTCTCGCTATTCCGCGACGTCACAGAACGCAAGCAAGTCCAGGAGACGCTGGAACGGGAACATCGCACGCTCAGGCACTTGTTGCGATCCAGCGACCACGAACGGCAATTGATCGCCTACGAAATTCACGATGGCCTTGCCCAGTACCTCGCTGGCGCGATCATGCAGTTCGAGGTCTATCACCACTCGAAGAAGACCAAACCGTCAGACGCAGCCATGGCGTATGATGCCGGAATGACGATGCTTCGCCAGGGCCACTCCGACGCCAGGCGGCTGATCAGCGGCGTGCGGCCGCCGATCCTCGACGAATCGGGGGTCGTGGCGGCCATCGTCCACCTCGTCAATGAGGAACGCCGTCAAAACGGCCCGAAGATCGAGTTCCACGACGAAGTTGCCTTCGACCGGCTGGTCCCGATCGTGGAAAACGCGGTTTATCGCATCGTGCAGGAGGGGCTGACCAATGCCTGCCAGCACAGCAAGAGTGAGAAGGTCCGAGTGAAGTTGGAGCAACGTGACGGCGATCTGCGGGTGACGATTCAGGACTGGGGAGTCGGCTTTATCCCAGGCAACGTCGGGGCGGAGTGTTTCGGTCTGGAAGGAATTCGCGAGCGAGCCAGATTGCTCGGCGGAAAGACCTCCGTCGAGAGCGTGCCCGGGGAGGGGACTTGCATTACCGTTGAGTTGCCCTTGGTGCTGAGGGAGTAACACCGACGCTATTCGGCGAACGGGCGCGCAATTACGTCGTAGGACGGACTTCCTAGTCCGTCCAGTTTAGAGGAAAATCCGCCCTACGGTTTTTTGGTTACGCTATGTTGCCGCGGCGGACTATTCCGCACAATAGCGTTCCAATGCCTTAGCGAATGTGTCAAAGGCCGCGTCGTCGAAGAGCACGAAGCGAATAAGCTGCGGCTCGCCGCACTCGGTGAGAAAATCGACGGCCGTCGCGACGGCAATCTGCGCCGCCTGGTCCATCGGATAGCCATACGCGCCGGTGCTCAGGGCGGGCAGTGCGATGCTGCGGTAGCCGTGCTCAACGGCCAACTCGAAGCAGCGACGGTAGGCGCTGCGGAGCAGATCGGCCTCGCCGTGCTGCCCACCGCGCCAAACCGGTCCTACGGCGTGGATCACGGCTCGCGCATTGAGATTGCCGGCCGTTGAGACGACGGCCGAGCCGGTCGGGCAGCCTTGGGGATATCGGGCGTTGGTGTCCGCCATGATCGCCGGCCCGCCGCGGCGGTGAACGGCGCCGTCGACGCCGCCCCCACCTGCCAACCGGCTGTTTGCCGCGTTGACGACGGCATCGACTTCCTGGAGCGTGATGTCGCCCTGATAGAGTTCGATCGTTTGGCCGCGGATTTGGACTTCCATAAGAATCAGGGGGACAGACATTCCTGTCTGTCTCGAATGTTAGATGAAACACACTGGACAGACAAGAATGGTCTGTCCTCCTGATGTCCTGGCAAACCTCATAAGACCCCACGGAGTCGCTACCCTAGCAGGGCTCTTCGCGAAACGGTCACCGGTCAGAGTATGCTACACTTAATGGATGTGACAGTGAACCACCCCGCCGGAGCTACCCCATGCGGATCCGACATGGCCTGTGCGTGATTTTGGTCCTATCGGCCCTTCCCTCCCTCGGACGAGACATCTTTGTCGACAACCGGGCTGGCGATGACCGTTCGACCGGCCAACAAGCCCGCGGCACGTCCGAGACTGGTCCCGTCCGAACGCTTGGCCGAGCGCTTTGCCTCGCCCAAAATGGCGACGCAATCACCATGGCCAACACAGGGCTCGTCTACCACGAGAGCATCAGCCTCGTCGGCAGCCGGCTGAGCGGAAGCCCGCAACGGCCGTTCGTCCTTCGCGGAAACGGGGCGTTTTTGGACGGCTCCGCGCCGATTCCGCCGGAGGCCTGGAGACCGTACGAGGGCGGCGTTTTCCGTTTCCGCCCCCGCCTGATGAGCTACCAGCAGTTGTTCATCAACGACCTTCCGGCGTCCAGGGTAATTGCCACGGGCGCGTCTCACCGCCCGCCCAAGCTGCGGCCGCGCGAGTGGTGCCTGCTGGACGGCCAAATCTACTTCTGCGTCGAACCTGGGAAGTTGCCGCGTGACTACCGGCTCACCTGTGCCGCCGGCCGGACGGGCATCACGCTGTTCCATGTCGAGAACGTCGTCATCGCCGATCTGACGGTGCAGGGCTTCCAACTCGACGGCATCAGCGCATTCAATAGCGTCCGGGGTGTCTCGCTCGTGAACGTCACCTGCCGTGGCAATGGCCGCAGCGGTGTGACCGTCGGCGGCGCCTCGGCGGCTACGATCGCCAACTCCTTGCTGGCGAACAACGGCACGGCCCAATTGCTGACGTTGCCCTATTCCGAGACGCGATTGGCCGCGACGCATCTGCTGAGCAACTCGGCGCCCGGCTGGGTCGAACAGGGCGGCCGCGTGTTCCTCAACGGGAAACGCATCGAAGGCGGCCTGGACGAATTTCGCCCGACCGCCTTGCCG
>JBDKUC010000398.1:0-4980 GCA_039679885.1 Thermoguttaceae bacterium
GACGTGGCTCAAAAACAGCGCGTACGAGACCAGCGAGCCGACGCCCGATCCGCGGGCCGTGGCCTGAATGCCGCGATCGCGGGCCGCGCGGACGAAATCCCACACGATCAGAAAATAGTTGGCGAACCCCAGCTTGTTGATCACGCCCAACTCGCGGTTGAGCCGGGCCATCACTTCCTCGGACAATTGGCCGTCGACGCAGCGATCGGGCCGGTCGGCGTAACGCTGCTTCAGTCCCGACAGGCAAAGCTCCAGCAAAAGCTCTTCGGCCGTCTTGTTTTCCGGGAGCGTGTAGACCGGAAAATGCCGCTTGCCGAGTTCCAATTCGATGTCAACGCGATCGGCGATTTCCTGGCTGCGGCGCAGCGCGTCCTCCATGCCGGGAAACGCGGCGTGCATTTCCTCTGGGCTTCGCAGATAGAACTCGTTGGTCTCCATCCGCATCCGATTGGTGTCGGTGCGGAATCGGCCCGTGTTGACGCACAGCAGAATGTCCTGCGCCTCGGCGTCCTCGCGCAGAATGTAGTGGACGTCGCTGGTGGCGACCGTCGGGATGCCCAATCGTTGGGCCACCTCGATCGAACGTTCCATCGCGATGCGCTGCACTTCCAAGTGGTTGTTTTGCAGCTCGATGTAGTAGTCGTCGCCGAAGAGATTTCGATACCAGGAGGCGATGTCCAACGCTTTTTGAAAATTGGCCTCGCCGCCGGCCAGCAACGTGCGGTTCAATTCGCTCGACGCGCAGCCGCTCAGGCAGATCAGCCCTTCGCGACAGGCCGTCAACAGTTCCTTGTCGATGCGCGGGCGGAAATAAAAGCCTTCCAAAAACGCGGCGGACGCCAGCTTGATCAGGTTGCGAAAACCCGTCCGGTTGCGGGCCAGCAGCGTCAGATGGAACGCGGCCTCCTTGGCGCCGCTGGCGGACTCTTTGTGAAATCGGCTGCCCGGAGCGATGTAGGCCTCGAACCCGAGGATCGGACGGAGGCCCAGCTCTTTGGCCTTCTGATAGAACTTGATCGACCCGTGCAGATTGCCGTGATCGGTCAGCGCCAAGGCGTTCATCCGCAGCGATTTAGCTCGTTCCAGCAGCCCGGGGATCGTGCCGGCCCCGTCCAACAAGCTGTAATGGCTGTGGCAGTGCAGATGAACGAAAGGCGGCGTGGTCATCGTGGTGGAACCTCCATGTGTCGAGCGACCGGATGTCCCGGCTCCGTTATTTTATCGTTGAGCGAAAGCAGCGGACAGAACCCCCGGATTGACGGGCTCGGGACCGCTCCATATAATCGTCAACCAATCGATGATGACGCACCACGAAGAATTTTTTGAGGCCCGGGACGGACTGCGATTGTTCGAGCAATCGTGGCTGCCGGATTGCGCGCCGAGGGGTACGGTCGCGCTGATTCACGGCGTGACCGAACACAGCGGCCGGTACGCCCGATTGGCCGAAGATTTGAATCGGCGCGGCTATGCCCTCTGCGCGATGGACCTGCGCGGCCACGGTCGGTCGGACGGCCCGCGGCTGTGGGTTCGCCGGTTCGATCAGTATCTTGACGATGCGGAGTTGTTTTTGGAACGGGTCTCGACTCGGCATCCGGCTCGGCCGGTGTTTTTGTTGGGGCACAGCATGGGCGGGGCCGTGGTTGCGCTGTTGGCCGCCACGCGGTCGCCGGACGTGCAGGGCGTCGTGCTCAGCGCCCCGGCCATTTGGATCGGCGGCAATGTGTATCCCGTGCTGCGGCGACTGGCCGCGCTGGTCAGTTGGGTCTGGCCCACCCTGCGCGTGACGCATCTGGGCTGCCGGTTTCTGTCGCGCGATCCGGCCGTGGTCGAGGCGTTTCGCAACGATCCGCTGGTTTTCCATGGACGGTTTCCGGTCCGATTGGGCGACGAGATTTTGCGGGCGGCCCGGCGCATTCAAGAGAACGCCGCTCGTGTGACGCTGCCGGTGCTGGCCCTGCACGGCACGGGCGATTTCGTCACCGATCCGCGCGGGTGTCGACTGTTGGTCTCAAGGGCCCGGTCGGACGACAAGACCTTGCGGCTCTACGAGGGCCTGTACCACGACCTGTTCAACGAGCCGGAGCGCGATCAAATTGTGGCGGATCTACTCGACTGGCTCGACGGCCACCGCTAGCCCGCATTGCTCACCACCCCCGCGGGCGTAGTGAAATCTTATGGCTAAAACAGAGAAGATTTCGTTGCGACATCCCATCACGACGGATCTCACGCCAAGACGCAAAGAAAACAGGGATCCTGAGATCGCATGGCCTATCGATGGCGGTTTTTCCTCAAAGACTCCTTGGCGTCTTCGCGCCTTGGCGTAAGGCTTTTTTCCGTGGCGTCGCCGATCCGCCATCGTCCGTTACTGCCCCCCCGATTGTTGACGCGGATGGAATTCCATGATACAAGTGGAAATAGGGGGCGTTTTCTCGGGAAAAATCGCCACTTCCCGGGCCGCGACACCGAAAAAAGCGGAACGGTATGGACTCTGGCCCAACCCGTGGTCGGCGCCCGTCATCCACGTCCCCTTGCAGCAGAGGACTCTCAGTAACCCCGAGGTATGAACCATGGTGACTCGCCGCCGCTTCCTGCAAACCGTGACTTCCATGGCCGCTCTGGCCGTGCCCTGCCCGAGCTTTGCGAGCAACAGCAAAGGCAAGGTGAGGGAACGCAAGTCTAAGGCCACGCTCACCCCCTTCGGCCTGAATCATGATGAAACGATGCGATTTCTTCTGCGCGACGGCAAGGCTTGGGAATTGAAGCTCTTGGGGACTTCTGCCGAGATCACTCAGCGGAAAGGCGCTCGCATTACCGCCTATGCCTTTGACTGCGACGTACAAATCAACGGCACTTCGCGCCACTTGCGCCGTGAAGTGGGCACGCAGGCCAGTTTCTACGAACCGTGGGAGATCGACGGTGTTCGCCTGTGGTTTGATGCCGTCCCCTGCATCTTCAAGGATGCCGGCGGCTTCATGCTGGAAAAGGACTGGAACGTGGGGTTCTTGTGCAAGCCGGACCACAAGGCCCGCTTCGTTGCGCAGGAAGCAGGGATGCCCATTTGTCCTGAGCCCGTGCAGCTCTGGTATCCCAACGACGCGGGGCGGATTGACATTCGTCAATGCTACAATGGCGACGATTGCTGGATGGGGCCGTATAACGGGGCAGAGGCCCATTGTGGCTTGGACATCAACATGAAGGCAGGCACCGTGCTCTCGGCGCCGATCTCCGTGGATGACCATTATCTGTTCCACTCCACGGCAGCGGGCTTCAATAACAATCGGTGGCGGGGCATTCGCCGTTGGCCGGATGGCTCCGAGTGGTGGTTGCAAGCTCACCATCTGATCCAGATGCTCGTTCCCGAACGCACTCCGCTGAAGGCGGGAACCCCCTACGCGACCACGGCAGGCGTCAGGGTGGGTTCGCACCAGCACACGCATTTTATGTTCCGCGTCATCGACCAGGGCGGTGACTACCTGCTTGACCCCTGGATTTTGTTCTGGGAAGCATTTCGGCAGCGACACAGTTGATGCGACGTGAATCCGCGAACCTCCATGGCGTATTTTCTGGATAAAACAACCGATGGCGGGGGACCGGGGATGCTCAACAACTTGGCGGGATCGGAGATTTCCCGTCTCACGACGACTTTGGCTGGGAGTCTTGTCGTAAGTCGTTAGATTCTTTGGCGGCAAGGACTTGCGCCTTTGCTCGACGTCGCGCCGGTCGGACGCCGCGGGGGAATCCTCGCTTGACGCCGTGGGCCGGCCAAGCTACCCTGTGCGGCCCGAATCCGGGTTTTTCTTGTCGAGGCGATCTTTTTTGGGGTTGTGGGAACATTCCATGCCGCGAGATGGTCGAACCATCGTGGTGCTGCTGTTCGCGCTGGCGATCGCCGGCTGCAACGCGCCGATTCGGCCGTTGGGCAAGTCGCCGCTGACGCCGCCTCAGATGTCGCCCGACAGCATCGTGTTGGAGATGTTTTTCGTCCGCTTCCCGTTCGGCGACACGGCGATCAACGACAAACTTTGGAAACAAATCGACGAGCAGCCGTTCTCGTCCGAGCTTCGGCAGCGTTGGGCGCAGAACGGCTTTCGCGTCGGATTGCTGAGCGAGCCGCTGCCCGAGGAGCTTTCGACGCTGATGCAGTTGGCCGACAAGCCCGCGGACGACCGCGAGGCGTCGGAGTCGAAGGTGAAGGACTTGGGCAACGAGCCGCGGGTTTTGCGGCGGCATTTGCAGATCCGCGCCGGCCAGCGCAGCGAAATCCTCGCCTCCGGCATCTACGACGAGTTGCCGCTGTTGATGTGCGAATCGGGCCAGCTTTGCGGCCAGACCTACCATCAGGCGCAGGGCGTTTTCGCCGTGAAGTCGTTCCCCAAGCCCGACGGCCGGGTGCGGCTGGAATTGACGCCCGAGCTGCAATACGATCGGCCGCGGCAACGTTGGGTCGGCAATCAGGGTATTTTGCGGCTCGAAGCGAGTCGACCGAAACGCGAGTTCGACGACATGACTGTCGCGGCCGATTTGACGCCCGGGGCCATGTTGGTCTTCAGCAGTCTGCCCAACCGCTCGGGCAGTCTGGGCCATCACTTCTTCACCGAGAAGGACGGACGGCTCGAACAAAAACTGCTTCTGATTCGACTCTCGCAGACCCAACACGACGGACTGTTCAGCCCGCCGGATTCCTCCGCGGATCAGGCGTCCGACGCGCATTGATTTCTGATTTAGGGGGTGACGATCGTGCGTCCGACCGCTTCGGCCACGCGGCGGCACAAAATCATCATCTGCTCGAACTGCTCCAGATCAAGCGATTGATAGCCATCGCTCAGCGCGGCCTCGGGGTCGGGATGCACTTCGACAATCAGCCCATCGGCCCCGGCGGCGATTGCGGCGGCGGCCATCGGCGCCACCAGACTCGCGTGGCCCGTTCCGTGGCTCGGATCGACCACCACCGGCAAGTGCGTCCGCTCGTGCAACCACGGC
>JBDKUC010000262.1:0-3293 GCA_039679885.1 Thermoguttaceae bacterium
CTTGCGCTTCGTATTGGGGAACGAACAACAGCACGACGACGGTCGCCGCGGCGATGGCGAGGACGATGCCGATCGGCAGGGCGACCTTCCACCGCCGCCGCAGAACGTGGAGAACAAAGCGCGGTCCCGCGCCCGATTCCTGGCCGTTCGCCGGCGGGTTCTGCGGCGCGACCAACACGCCCGGTCGCGATGCGACGTCAACCGCGCCGACGCGCTGCAAAGATGTGCGTTGCTCTGGTTCAGGATTCATCATTGGCCTCCGGCTTTCGCCAGCAAGCGATGGGCGGCGGGCTATTTCTTGCTGCGGCGTATCGTTGCGCCGACCTCCACCCGTTCGACCTCCTGCCACGTTCTGCCCACATACCACAGCACCAAGGCGAACAGGGCCGCGGCAAACGGGATCATCAGCCAGCCGGCCGCGTCGTGGCTGAACTTCTTCGCCGTTTCCCCCTCGGCGTATTGAAACAGCAGAGCCGTCGCCACCACGCGCGTGGCGTTGGCGACAATCGCGATGGGAATCGCGCTCAACAGCAGCAGCACCTTCTCCCACCACTGCCGCCGCACGATGACGATGTAGGCGAAGGCCAATGCGGCAATCCCGACGAAGATCCGCAGGCCCGAGCACGCTTGTTCAACTTCCATCGTGTGGTCGCCCAGGACGATCGTATGTCCCTCGGCGAGAGCGGGCTGGCCCAGCACTTGCAGGACCCAGCAACTCAGATTCGTGGCCACCGTCTGGAGTGGAAGGCTGAGGCCAAGTTCCGCCCGGTAGGGCAATCGGACCATGAACCATAGGAAGATGATCGAGGGGAGGCACCATCGGAGCACCGCCGGCCCGTAGAACAGCCAAACGACGCCACCCAGCCAGAACATGATCGACCAGCCGTCGAGGGCGTCGAGGTAGTATTGGGCGCCCACGAATCGCATTGCGACGCCAACGGCCAACAACAGGAGGCCGGCCCAGTGGATTCCTGGCGTCAGGGCCGGCAAGCGGTCGCGGCGGGCCCAAAGGAAATAGATCGCCGCGGGAACGACGAAGAAGCCGTGGGAGTAGTCGGGCTCGCGGCTCCACACGCCGACCAGTTCGGCGAGCGTCGGCCAGTAGGACCAGAGGAAGAGAGCGGTTAACGCCGCAGCTGGAATGATCTGTCTTCGCATGTGAGAGGCGCGGTGCGCGCAGACTCCGTTCCCGTCGGTGCCGTTTCCGCAAGCTCAGGCTGACGCCTGTCGCCAGGCGGCGGTAGCGCCAAACCCGAAACAAGGCGCGGACTTGCCCCCTCTGCTCCCGTGTCCGCTGATGCTCGCGAACATCCTAAACACGTCCTACGCGCCAGTGAATCAGGGCATGCCTTGCTGAACTCTGGGATAATTGCCGAATAGCGATGGGCTTCTCCAGCCTTCGACGGCGACCACCGTTGACCCGCCGCGGACACCATCTAGAATCTATCGCTCGGCTGGCTTGCGCTGATTGTATGGACGAGCGAAACGGGCTTCGCAGGAGCAGGAGAGGCAATGAGCCAACTCGAAGGAGGCCGCAGGCGTCCCGCGCCGGTGGCCGGAACACTAGACATCGCTCCTCCCCGCGTAATTCCGCGGCCGCAGGAGCCGCGTTTTCACCGCTCAGATGCCAACAACGCCGCGGCCGACTATCGCTTGGCGTCGCGGTGCGTGGCTGGCGACGTCGCCGCGTGGGAGGAGTTGTACGCCCAGTGCCACGATCCCTTGTGCGCCTCGGTGCGAGTCCTGCTTGGGCGGCGTGGTGGGGATCCGGACCTGGTGGACGAGATCGCCGCCCGCGTCTGGTACCGGTTGGTCGACAAGGATGGCGAACTGCTCTCGCGCTACGCGCCCGATCGCGGCGCCCGGCTGACCACGTACCTGCGAGCGCTGGCGAAGGACGAGATGTGCCGTCACTTTCGGGCCGCGTCGCGCCGCCGCCAGCGCGAGGCGATCGCGGTGCAGGCGAGGCCGAAATGGGAGGAAAGCGGCATCGAGCTTCTTTCGCACGACGTCACTTCGTTCTTGGCGACGCTCACCCCGCAAGAGCACGCGTTCTGCCGTGAAGTGCTTCTCGGCGATAATGACAGCTCAAGGGGCAATGCGCGGACGAAAACCAGCGTCTGGCAACTCACGCACCGCGTCTATCAGAAGTTCCGGCGATTCTTCCGCCTCTAGACCATTCGCGACGCCGGCCGGGGCCATTCTCGCCTCAGAATCGCCATTCTTTTTCGCCGCCGGACGGGCTGTCAGGAAGTCGGGGCTGGCGGGCTACATGACAGAGGAAGGGGATGCTCACACAAGCTGGACCATACTGCGTCCAGCGGGCGTCCGCTGGTGCTCCTCGTGCGGAGGAGACGCGACAATGAAACGCATTTTCGTGGCAATTTGCTTGGCGCTGTTCGTCACCTGGGCGATTCCATCACGCGGAATGCCCTTGCTGGGCCATTCCCAAGACTCGCTCGCCGCCGCGACGTCTGTCGGGCTTGGTCAGTGGCGAGGCGATCCGTCGGAAGCGTTCGCCGGTCGACCAAGAGTGGTCTTTTCGGGCAGTCAGGCGGAAGATGGCGGGACGGCTGGGCAAGGGACCGTGGCTCAGCGGCCAGCTGCGTCGACGGCCAGCTCACGGGCGCTCGACGTCCGTTGCGCCGAGACCGGTGCACAAACGGCCGATGCCGGAGCGGCGACGAAACGCTCGGTCTCGATCTTGGCGGAGCCGGCGACGTTGGCAATTTGGTCTTTCCTAGGGCTGTTGTTTGGCCTCCGAGTGTGGCGACGCCGAAAGAGCCACGTCGCGGGCTCATCAAAGCAGATCGCCGCCGCGATGCATCGACCGTCCTGGTCTGACGAGCAAAGGGACGCCATCCGCGAGACCATTGAGCGCCATTGCGGCCGGAAACCATGGTGGGAGGACGGGGATCTGTAGCACGAGGCATCAAGACTCGCGAGACCGCAGGGACACATGGGTGGAAGGAAACGACGTGAGAGGCGCGGCCGCAGGCATGGGACGCCGCGACTTCGACTTACGAAGGTAGCAACTCTTGCCCCGATGAAAGGAGACCGCCAGCCAAACAGATCAGTGCGAAATAGCGACGGCATGAGAAACCCGAACGAAAGTACGGAGATTTGGTCATGAACCGATACCTCAAAGTTGGCGCAGGGCTCATTGCCCTGGTCGTCGCCCTGACGCTTGTCGGCGACGCCCGGGCGGCCTTCGTCACGAACGGAAATGTCATTTCCGGAACGTTGGCCGATTGGATCACGGCAGGCGAAGTCCAACAGAGCGACAAGCTGTG
>JBDKUC010000419.1:0-2473 GCA_039679885.1 Thermoguttaceae bacterium
GAAGAGGGCCGCGACTACGTTTGCAGTCGCGACACGCGGGAAATCACGCTTCCGGCCGGCTCAAGGATTCCGTTCAAGACGCCCCAGGACTTGCGCCGGCCGGCCAAGTCGCAGCGTCACGCCCTGACGCACCGCGACGGCAACGGCGAGATCCTCTTCGGCGGAGGGCACGAATACCACGACATGCAGACGCTGATCACCTACGAGCACGCCCCGGTCCAGTGGCCCGGGCGACTGCCGACGTTCGCCGGTGGACAGCTGCCGCGCACGCTTAAGAAGTTGACCGAGAAGCAGCCGCTTTCGATCGCGCTTTTGGGCGACAGCATTTCCACCGGCTGCAATGCCTCGGGCTGGGCCAAGACGGCCCCCTTCCAGCCGCCTTACCAGGATCTGTTGGTGATGAATCTGAAAGCGGTCTACGGGGCGAAGGTGTCGCTTAACAATTTCTCCGTCGGCGGAACCAGTGCGGCCTGGGGGCTGAAGACGATCCCGAAGGTGATCGAGGTCAAGCCCGACCTGGTGATCCTCGCCTTTGGCATGAACGATTCCGTCGGCCGGCCTCCGGCTCAGTATCAGGCCGACATTCGCGGGATGATCGAGGCCGTTCGCAAGGCCTTGCCCGACACGGAGATCATCCTCGTCGCCACGATGCAGGGCAACGCCGATTGGGTCACCCTCAAGCAGCCGCTGTTCCCGCAATACCGCGATGCGTTGGCCCAACTCTGCGGCCCGGGCGTGGCATTGGCCGACATGACCTCGATCTGGGCCGAGTTGCTCCGGCACAAGAAAGACTGGGACATGACCGGCAACGGCGTCAACCACCCCAACGACTTCGGCCATCGGATCTACGCCCAGGTGCTATCGACGCTGTTGATCAAGGACCGTTGACTTGCATCCGGCGGCCGCTTCGGGGAGAATCTTGGGGGATCAGCTGAACAACCCCGTCCCCCTTTTCTGCCTGACGGAGGTGCTGCCGATGACGATGCTACGCATGCTCACGTTGCTCGTAGGGCTCAGCGTTTCCGGACCGCTTTCCGCCGAAACGCTCACGCTCCCTCAAAGTCAGCGGCCGGAGTGGCTGCGCCGCGATGGAATTGTGATGGCCGGCAGTTGGGAGCCGCTCATGTTCCGCGTGCGGCGCGACGGCAAAGGCGACTACACGCCCACGGCCGAACAACTGGCCGCCTACCGTCGCGAACAAAGCCCGGAAATGGTCGCCCGGCTCAAAGCGATGGGCGTCAACTTCGTGATGACGCACTGCTACAAAGGAGCCGGCCTCGTCGCCGAACGCGAGAGCATGGCCGACGCCGTGCGGTTCGCCAGGCTCTGCCACGACGCCGATCTCCGGGTCGGGGTCTACAATTTCAGCGGGGCATTCCTCTGGGAGCCTTTTTTCGAGGAAATGCCGCAAGCCCGCGATTGGGTCGTGCGGCGTCCCGATGGCAAACCGGTCACTTACGGCACGGCCGCTTACCGCTACTACTGGAATCGCAACCATCCCGCGGCCGAGGCCTTCTATCAGAACCTCGTGCGATTCGCGGTCAACGAGATCCAGACCGACCTGGTCCATTTCGACAACTACGTCATCGGCCCCGGCTACGATGCCAACTCCGTGGAGCGGTTCCGCGAGTATCTTCGCCGCACGTTCACCGCCGACCAGCTTGCCGAGATGGGCGTGCGCGACGTCCAGCAGGTCCAGCCGCCCGGCAAGGAGGCCCCGGCAATGCTCGTCCGTGCCTGGCAGGTTTTCTGCACCCGATCCCTGGCCGAATCGTACCACCGCTTGAACCGCTACGCCCGATCGCTCCGGACCGACGTGCTGGTCGAGTGCAATCCGGGCGGGGTGCGCGATGCGATCCGGCCGCCGGTCGACCATGGCCAGATCCTCCAGGGCGGCGAGGCCTATTGGGTCGAAAGCGGTCGGATCGGCTATCGCGACGGAAAGCTGGTCTCGCGAATCCGCAACTACAAGGTCGGGCGCGCGCTGAACAACATGACGTTCGACTACACGCTCACCCCGCTGGAAATGGCCGAATCGATGGCCTTCAACCTCGATTGCCTAGGGTGCGTCTGCTGGTTCGAATACGGGCAGATCGTCGCGATGCCCGGCTCGAGCGAGCCCATGTCGCCGCTGCTGAAGTCCTCGATCCGCTTCTACCACCAGCGCCGCGACCTGTTCCGCGATGCTCAGGTCGTGGCCGATCTGGCCGTCCTGCGCAGTTTCCCCTCGCAGGCGTTCGGCGGGCCCAAATGCTCGCGGCTCACCGCAAGGATCGAGGATTGGCTCATCGAGAATCGCGTCTGTTTTCACATTCTCCACGACCACCAGTTGGGCGACCTGCGGCGGTATCGCGCTCTGGTGTTGGCCGGCTGTGTGGCGATGGGCGACCGGGAACTGGAACAGGTGCGCAAGTACGTCGCCACCGGCGGCCGGCTTTGCGTGGTCGGACCACTGGCGACTCACGACGAGTGG
>JBDKUC010000438.1:0-4973 GCA_039679885.1 Thermoguttaceae bacterium
CCAGGAGGGGATGCGCCGAGAGCTGCGGGAAGAGGTGGCGATCAACTCGCCGTACGTCACCCGTTGCGTGGGACTCATCAACGACGATCAGACCGAGGTCGGCACCGTCCATCTGGGGGTTGTTCACATCTTCGATCTTGACCGACCTGCCGTGCGCCCCCGCGAGCCCGACATTATCGAATGCGGATTCCGGCCGGTGAGCGACATTCTGGTCGACATGGAAGGGTTCGAGACCTGGTCGCAGATCAGCATGAAGGCGCTCTTCGGGCCTAAGCCCTAAGTCCCAAGACCCAACCGCTTGGCGTTCGGCCCGGCTCGCGATACCATTAAGGCATGGCAATCACAATCACCAATACGGCGGCGGACGAGATCAAGCGGTACATGAACGACCAAAAGGTCGAGGCGGGCTCGATGCTTCGCATCGGCGTAGCCGGCGGTGGCTGCTCGGGGCTCCAATACAGTCTCGGCTTTGACACCGAGTTCGACCCGACGGTCGATGCCAGCTATCCGCAACACGGGGTCACGTTGGTCGCCGCCAAGAAGATGGCGTTGCACCTGGACGGCACGACGATCGACTTCCGCGAAACACCGATGGGCCGAGGATTCTCGATCGAGAACCCGAACGTCCCACGCGGCGGCGGCTGCCCTGGCTGCGGACACCATTGATGAACCATTAGCTGTCAGCCGTAAGCCCGTAGGTTATGCTTCAGCTTAACAACGTTCTCCGCGGTGTTATGCTGAAGCATAACCTACGGTTGTCGGCGGTCAGCTGTCAGGGAGTGTTGTGGCTGAAAGCTGACCGCTGATCGCTGAGAGCTTTCCCATGCCACAGCCCGAACGGCAACAGCGGGAGATTTACTACATCGGCGACGTCCAGGGGGTCGGATTTCGCTACACCGTCCGATCGCTGGCCGCACGGCGAGACGTGAAGGGGTTTGTTCGGAATCTGCCCGACGGGCGGGTTCACTTGGTCGTCGAGGGGACGGCGGACGAGATTCGCGACTTCCTTCGGGCGATCAAGGCCGAGATGGGACAGTACATCAGTGAGACGTTGGACACGGTTCTGCCGTACACTGGGCGGTTCGGCAGCTTTGATGTTCGGCACTAGCGGCAGCGGGATTCGCCTGCCATCGAACGAGGGTTAGCGTGGAAATGAGTCACCTGGCATTGTTTGGCATCACTTCGGCGTGGCTTAAGCCTTTGTGGATGGTTGGCCTTGGGTTTGTGGCGGGCGCCGTGGCGCTGGCCCTGATTGGCCTCGTGCTTCGCCAGTTGGCGCCGAAGGTGGCCGCCATCGCAAGGACCACGGCCAAGGAGGCCATGTCGCAGCCGCTGTTTTACGTCCTGTTGACGCTCGGTGTCTTCGGTCTGATTCTCTTCCCGATCATCCCGTACCATACCCTCGGCGAAGACATCAAGGTGGTCAAGGACGAGGGCCTGACGCTCATCATGGTCCTCGCCGTCGTCTTGGCCCTGTGGACGTCCAGCGTCTCAATCGCCGACGAGATCGAGGGCCGCACCGCGCTGACGTTGCTTTCCAAGCCGGTCGGCCGCCGCCAGTTCATTCTCGGCAAGTACCTGGGTGTGCTAGTGCCGGTGGCGATCATGTTTCTGATTCTTGGGGCCGTCTTCCTTGCCACGGTCTCGTACAAGGTCGCCTATGACGCCCGCGAGACGGGGCAGGCCGAACCAGGCTTTCTCCAGTGCCGGGCCGAGATGCTCCAGATTGCACCGGGCTTGGCGCTGTCGTTCATGGAAGCGATGGTTCTGGCCGCGATCAGCGTCGCCATCTCCACCCGGCTGCCGATGATGGCCAACCTGGTCATCTGCGCGGCGATCTACGTGCTCGGCCACTTGGTCCCCAGCTTGGCCGAGTCGTCGGTCCTGCAAATCGAATTCGTCAAATTCATTGCGTATCTGCTGGCCGCCGTGATCCCGCTGCTGGAGTACTTCAACATCTCGACGGCCATCTCGACCGGCGCGTCGGTGCCATTAGAGTACCTCGCATGGACCGGGCTCTATTGCCTGCTGCTGTGCAGCGTGGCGATGCTCGTTGCGCTGCTGCTCTTTGAAGACCGCGACTTGGCCTAAGCAAAGGTACTCATCACGCTCCGCGTGATGCCCTTCGCGGTGCCCATTCCCCACACGCAGAGCGAGTCGAGCTATTGTTCTCGCTCGAGGTCTTCGCCGTAGCCGGGCGGGAACGGATTGAACGGTTCTCCGCCGGTCGGGCGTTCCCACTCCTTGAGCAACGACTCGCCGCCGAACTGGCGGATCCAATACTCGACGTCTTCCTGAAGCAGCGGCACCAGGGGACGCTCGGGCGTCTCCGCGGCGGCCTCACGGCGTTCTCGGCGCCGCCGGAGCAGTTCCTCGTACCAGGCTTCGCTTGAAACGGCCTTGGCCCGGCGTCGCCGCGCGGCCCGCTGAATCTCCCGATCGCTCGAGACGACGACCAGCCGCCGCGGGGCCGATTCGGCCTGGATGATTTCTTGGATCAGCGCGTCGGCCGTGGGATAGCCGACGGCGTAGCGGACGGTAAGCCCCCGATGGACGACGGTCCTAGGAAGCCCTCGCGGGGCATCGTGCGCATCGAAGACGATGCAGGTCCTGGACGCCTCGGTCGGGTCGAGGGAGTGCGCGAGGAAGTTCAACAGCGCCAGTCGGCTTCGTTCCAGCCCGCCAGGACCGCCGCCTCGCCCGACAATTCCGGCCGCATACAGCAAATTGTAACCGTCGATCAACAGCGGCATGGGCGAGGAAGGGATTCGGCGGACGACGGCGTTCGGAATGGCGAAGGACAGCTTGGTTGATAAAGGTAACCTCTTGCCGCCAAGGCCGCAACGGACATTGCACGAAGCGAAGATCGCCTTTCGATGGTTCGACCCGAGCGCAAACACCCGTCGGTCCGCCACGATCGCTGGTCCGTCGATCTCGGCTGTTGACCAGGCGGACTGCAAACTTGTTCGTAGTCCCGGCTCTAGCCGGTCATTTGCCCGCCTAAAGGCGGAACTACGAACGCCTGCAACGGACTTTGCAGTCGTCCTCGGCCGTTGACACGGGTCCTCGGTGGGGCTAGGATAAGTCCCCTCATATGAACCACCATACCATGGGGTAACGCCATGTCTCGAAATCGCGGTTTGGCACTACTATTGGCGGTCTTGGCCGTTGCGGCGTGGGGACGCGAGACGGTCGCGCAGAATACGCCGTTGCTCCGTTACAACTACCAGGCCGGGCAGAAGCGTGCCTACGACGTTAAGATTCACGCCGAGCTTCCTGAATGCGACGAGGACTACCAGGGAACGCTCACATGGGTCGTGGCATCGGCGACGGACCAGCAGGCGGTGCTCAACGACAGCGGCAGCCTCGGCAAGTCGGTCAAGTACAAGGCGAATCAGGGCGGCTTCCCCCCGCTTCCGATGCCGCCGATGTTCGGCGGAGGGCCGCGCTTTATGCGCGGCGGCGCCCAAGGCGTGACGGTTGACCGCCGGGGCGCCGTCTTGCTCGCCGGAGAAGGGCTACACCTGCCGTTCCTGCTCGGCCCCCAAAACATCTTGGTCTTTGAAGAGTGCCCCGCGCAGCCCCAGGCGTCGTGGGAAAAGCAGCGAGACGTCGTCATCGAGGAACGGCAGCAGCACAGATTCCCGCACGGGCCGTTCGGCGGCGCAGCGCCCGGCACACAACGGACATCGAAGGAGCAGATCAATTACACGATCGGTGAGACGAAGGGCGATACGGTTCAGGTGACGAAGCGGTACTCGCTCAAGTCGCAAGAGGCCGCGCAGCCTGCGAAGTTCGACATGACCGGCGAAGGGCATTTCGTCTTCGACTTGCGGCAGGGACTCATCCAATCGTCGTCGATGAAGTACAGCATCCAAGTGAACGAAGGGAACACCAGCACAAAGATACCGATTACCATCTCCTACGAGCTGGTGGCGCCGGCCGAGCTTGCAAAGCGAGAGAAGGCGGCGGAAGAGGCCCGACGCAAGGCGGCCGAGGAGGCCCGGCCGAAGCCCTTCAAGCCGGGGCAGCGGCAGCAGTTGCTCGACGATCTGGCGGCGGCCGAAGAGCACACGGTGCAAACGGCGGCCGAGCAGTTGACGAAGATCGTGCGAGACGACAACCCGGCCGAGATTGCCAAGGCGTTGGCGCCGCTGTTGACGCATTCGAACGGTTGGGTGCAAAGCGCCGCGGCCAAGGCGTTGGTCGTTTGGGCGACGCCGGAGGTGGGGCCAGAGCTAATCCAAGCCTCGACCAGTTCGAACGGCTGGGTCCGCGCACCGGTCGTTGAGGCCCTGGGACACGTCAAGACGGAGGATGCCGCCCGGGCTGCCGGCGCCGCGATGAAGACGAACCGCGGCGAGGCAATCAAGGCGATGAAGGCCATGGGCCCGATCGCCGAGCAGGCCGCCATCGAGGCCCTGAGCAAGTCGGACGACGGCTGGGCCAATCGAGACCTGCTGGCCTTGTTGGCCAATATTGGCGGCGAGGACTCGCTCGAAGCAGTGCAAACGTTTCTTCATAGAGCCACTTGGTTCGACAAGGCGGACGCCGAGAGAGCCCACGACGCGATCAAGCGCAGACTCCGGGCGTCGGGGCACAAGATCACCGCGGCGAAGCCCAACGCATCGGCCCCAGCGGCCTCGCCTGTGTTGCGCAAGTGGCGCGATGTCAGCGGAAACTTCGAAGTCGAAGCCGTCTACCTCGGCCTCCAAGACAACAAGGTGAGAATTCGCCGAAAAGACGGCCGAGTCATCCGCGTTCCCCTTGACCGGCTATCGGAAGAAGATCGCAAATACGTCGCCGAAGAGGCCAAAAAGCCAAAGCCGACGAATCCGTTCGACTAGGCTCGCCGATAGGCGAGTGGCTGTCAAAGAATGGGTTGACGGTTTGTCCCTAGGACGGGTTTCCTAACACGATTTGTCTGTAGGACGGGTTTCCTAACCCGTCCAGTTCTCTGGGACGGATTAGAA
>JBDKUC010000081.1:0-2779 GCA_039679885.1 Thermoguttaceae bacterium
CCGAGGATCAGGAAGCTCGTCTTCCCGACGACAGTATAGACCACCATCGTAACTCCCACCAAGCCATCCCTGCAAACGTTTCGTGGGCGGGCGCGGCCCCGCCGGTGCGATGGCCTCTTGCCGCTACCGGGAAACGTGCGGTAGGGGACTCGCCGTTAGGGTTATCCTCTCGTCGCAAGTCGTGTTTACACGGCGGTTTATGCACCAACCGTGGCGACCGCCGAAGTCCGGCCATCGGGTGGCCCGCGAAAAAAGCCCTGGGACGGGCGGAGGGACGCGCAGTAGGATTGCCTTGTGGCTCAGGCACCGATCCGAGAAGAACAGGAGGGATTGAGCGGCATGCTCCTTGGCATCCTCAGTGACACGCACGGGCACGTCGCTCGCACGCAACAAGCGGTCGAGCGGTTCGCCAGTCTCGGCGTGGATCAGGTCCTTCATTGCGGCGATATCGGCTCGCCCGCGGTCGTCGAACTATTGGCCCCATGGCCGGCGCATTTCGTCTTCGGCAACGTCGACGATCCAACGTCGCTCCGCGAGGCGATCCGCCGAGCCGGCCAGACCTGCCACGAGCGCTTCGGAAAGCTCGACTTCCACGGAAAGACGGTCGCCTTTCTGCATGGCGACGACTCGCGACTCCTGCGCGAGACGATCGAGCGGGGACGCTGGAGCCTCGTCTGCTACGGGCACACCCACGTGGCCGAGATTTCGCAGCGGGGAGACACGCTCGTTGTCAACCCGGGCGCCCTCTATCGCACGTCGCTGCCGTCGGTGGCCGTGGTGCGGTTGCCGTCGTTGGAAGTGCGGTCGCTGACGGTCAACTCCTGAAAGGTTCGGGCGACCAAGATGGGTAATGAAGTAGGGCGGAGCTGAGCTTGCGCCGGGTGCCACTGGCGTGCCGCCAGTGCCTGATCAACTCGCCTGGCAAGGGGGGGCACTGGCAAGATGCCAGTGGCACCCCGTGGCTTTGCCCAACTCG
The DNA here is from genome assembly GCA_039679885.1 of Thermoguttaceae bacterium. Classification (GTDB taxonomy): domain Bacteria; phylum Planctomycetota; class Planctomycetia; order Pirellulales; family Thermoguttaceae; genus JAJFUI01. The sequence goes on from JBDKUC010000081.1 coordinate 977, forward strand.
TGTCAGCCTGCCAGACGCGTGATGCGGTTGGTCGGCTCGGCGAAATCGGCCTGGCCGACGCGGAAGCGATACTGCATCAGGTAGGCATCTTCCGGCGTGTCTTCGTAGAAGCTGCGGAGGACGGACACAGCGCGGAACCCGGTGGCGCGGAAGAACAGTTGAGCGGGAAGATTGGTTTCGCGGACTTCGAGGGTGATTCGCGTTCGACGTTGGACCGAGAGTTTGCCAATCAGCTTGGCGACCATCTGGGTGCCGACACCGCGGCGACGAACGTCGGCCGCCGTGGCGAAGTTGAGGACCTGGATGCGGTTCTTGTTCAACTCATAGATCATGAACCCCACGACGCGGTCTTCGTGCTCGGCCACCATGCCGATGCAGTTGCGCTGTCGCAGGCAGCGGATGAAATCCTCTTCGGTCCAAGGGAACTCGAAGCTCTCTTGCTCGATGGCGAGGATCTCAGGCATGTCGCGCCGGATCATCCACCGGATGTGGACTCGCACTTCCTGCTTTTGGTCAGAACTCATGCCGGCCTCCTTCCTTGTCGGCCCGTCGCGGCCCACGCGCGGCGCGACTGGTGCAGAATCTTCCCGGCACCCGTGAGGTGCCGGTCCGCCGCGTCCTGGATCTCGCGAAACGCTGCGAAGCAGGAGCGTCAACGTCGGCGGATACCCTATCAAAAGGCTGCCCGTTTGCCAATACGAAATGTGGCTGGACTGTGGCGCGGCGGCTGACGAACAGCAGGTTTCGAGCGTCCCTTGATAGCATCGCCTTCGCGATGTCTCGCGGGAAGCCCTTGTTGCCCTTCTACTTATCGACGGATTTCCCGCGTGGATTGACCGCAGGTCGCGTTGAAGATCGCTTTTGAAAGATCCGTCGTGGTCGCTGTCGCACGACTGGGCTTGACACGCGAGCGTCCCTTGGGGGCACCGTGCGTTTGGCCTACCGCTTGCGGGACGTCATCGTCACAACCACCGTGGCGGGCTTGCGCGACGCGCGTTCGACGGGCCGAAAGGCGGCGACGACGTTGACCAGCACAATCCCCCAACCCAGCACGCTTGGCCATAGCCAGAGCCACCAGGCCAGCCCGACGAGCACGCCGAACGCGTGTGGCCAGCGGAAGATCAACGCCTCCAGGCGGCCGTGACGCACGCCCCAGATCAGCGCCGCGGCGACGCCGGCCACCACAAGGAGACCACCGAGGCGAGGAAGTAGCGGGCGGGCCGTGACGGCGCGATAGCTGATCCCAATCGTGTTGACTCCGCCTTCCGCAAGACCGTAGAGCACGGGGCGCGATCGGTCGGAGCCGGGCAGCCACAGGCGCGTGGGGCGGTCGGTTCGCGGCGTCTCCGCCGCCAGTTGAGCGAGCACCTGTGTTCCGGCAAGCCGGCTGGCCGTGGGCGATTGCCGGCCGCAGAGCGATTCGAGTTCCTTGGAGAAGACCTGTCGCGCGGCCTCGGCCTGAGGCGTGGCCGTCGCGGTCGGCAAGGCGAGCTGTCGACGGATCGTGCTGCCCAGGTCCAGCCAGCGACTCGCCCAAGTCCGATACCACTGGACCATCTGTTCGGGATCTTCGGTGGTGGTTTCTGCGGCCTGTTCGATCAACGCATTGACATTGCGCAGACGAACCATCTCCTGTTCCAGCGGCTCGATGATCTTGATGCCTTGGGGATCGCCAGGCTGAGAAAGCGGGGGCCCGTAGACGGTCCAGGTCGTCTGCCGGATGGGCCACTCCTCCAGCGTGGGCGCTTCGAGCTGGCACGTTCCGTTGGTCGAAGGAGCGGCCAGTCGCCCGCGGAACAGGAC
>JBDKUC010000317.1:0-6298 GCA_039679885.1 Thermoguttaceae bacterium
CGTCCAACAGTGCGTCGTACAAAGTGCTGCTCCGAAGGGATATCCAAGGTTGGCCCGAAACCAAAAAAATTGTACCACCGATTTTCCGCGCCGCCGGCGGCTCCGGCCATTTGGCAAGGGATTCAGCCTGCGGGGAGAATTCGTTCGCGCGTCGCAAGAACCCTAAACGTTCCAGAATCCGCAAAGCGGACACGCCCCCATGCAAGCCGTCCCTTGGCCGCACGCGGGCCGGTCAATCCCGGATCCCAGCACGTCGACAGAGCATCAAGCAATTCAGATGGCAGATCCTATGGCCGCGGCGGTCGTCGTTGCGACGCCCGGCAGGATGCACCTTTTGCGCCCGCAGGCTGTTGATGCGCACACTGTCACACTCATGCCACGAAGACTTATTGTAATCCCTTTCAACCCATCGTCCAGGAGATTTTTCAAAGCCAACGGCCGCAATCTCCGAAGCCCCGTGTCGCGACCGGCGGCAAACCAGCGACGGGTGTTAAAATGGGCAAGCTGTCGTCCGGGCGATTCCCATGCGGGAGGCGTTGTTCCGCCCTTTCGTCGGAATCGCCCCGGAGCCGTTCGCTCGACCGCCAGCCTTCGGACGAGGCTTTCGAACGTCCTACGCCACGTGGCTGCAACACATGTCCCTGCCGAGGGTTGCGGCGACTGGACCTCCCGAGCGGCCATCGTTCGCACTTTACGGGGCCGTGGCATGAACATCCCCATATCGTTCTCAAATGACTGCCACGAAAAGACAGACTGCGGAATGCGCTTGTACCTCCGCACACGCCGAGACCACTCTTGACACGGTTGGCGAATAGGCTACGATAAAACCAAAACTAAGAAACCAAACCACCGCGGCCCCGTCATGCCGATTCGGGACGCAACCACCAACACGGAGAGACCACGCATGGCCCGACCTGCCGCCAAGGAACTTACCGAGCGCGAGTTGGAGGTGATGCACGTCTTTTGGGACGCCGGCCAGACGACGGTGGCCGACGTCCGCGACCAGCTGGCCGCCGGCGGCCGCAAGCTGGCCTACACCACCGTCGCCACGCTGGTCCGAATCCTGACGGAGAAAAGATTTCTCGAGCAGACCACGTCGGATCGCCCCTTCCAGTTCCGGCCGATCCGCACCTACGAGGAAGTCTCTCGGAGCATCTTGGGCGATCTGGTCGAACGGGTCTTCCACGGCTCGCGAGAACAGTTGCTCGTGCGGCTGTTGTCTGAACGCCGGCTGAATGCGAAAGAGCGGTCGGTGCTGGAAACCATCTTACGGGAGAAGAAAGCATGAACGCGATCGGAATTGCCCTGGTCTGGTGCGTCGTGCAGGTCACGGTCGTCGGCCTGCTGGCCGCCCCGTTGTACCTCGTCGTCCGCCGATGGCGTCCGGCTGCCGCGGCGTCGGTCGTGCTCAGCGGGCTGGTGATCGTCGTCGTGCTGTCGCTGATGGCGTTTAGCCCCTGGCCGCGTTGGACAGTCGGCCAGAAAGCCTTGCTTGCAGCAGGCGATGTGCGGCAGACCGATGACCGGGCAGTTAGGACCGCTGCAACGCCGCGGCTCGAAACAGAAGATGCCCACGAATCCAACAGCGTGGAACCAATGTCTTCTGCCGCGATTCCGCCTCCCGCGGCCGCTGCACCCACTGCCTCCGCACGTCTCTCCGCCGCGACCGGGCTTTGGCGGTCCCTGCTGGACGAGCTGTCCGTGCCGGTCGCCACGTCCGACGCCTGGCGGTGGCCGGCGACGGTCGCCATGCTATTGCTTGTGACGATGTCTTGTGGGCTGGCCTGGCTTCTGGCGGGCTTCCTGGCCGTGCGATGGCAGCGGCGTCGGAGTCGCCCAATTTGCGACCGCGAGGTGCTGGAACTCGTCGATCTATTGGAAGCGGAACTCAGTTGCCGGCGGCCGGTCGAGCTACGGCAGTCGAACAACCTGGCCAGCGCGGCGACGATTGGCTGGCGGCGGCCCGTGGTGCTCTTGCCGACGGACTGGACGAGCTGGACCGTCGATCAGCGGCGAGCAATTCTGGCGCATGAGATCGCCCACGCTCGGAGCCACGATTTTCTGGCCCTGCTGTTCGGCCGGCTTGGGTTAGTGCTTCATTTTTACCATCCACTCCTGCACTGGCTGATGAGCCGGCTGCGGCTCGAACAGGAATTGGCCGCAGATGCCGCGGCCGCGGGCGTCACCGGCGGGCAGTGGAACTACTTGACGACCATCGCCGAACTGGCGCTGCATCAGCCAGATCGGCCGCTCTTGTGGCCTGCACGTTCTTTCCTACCGACTCAAACCACGTTCTTGAGGAGAGTTGCCATGCTCAGGAATTCCAAACTGCGTTTTGATCGGCTTTCGCCCGCGGTACGGGTCATAACGATCGGCGGCATGCTGTTGTGCGGTCTGATGGTCGCCGGCCTTCGCCCGGCTCGATTGCCGCAAGCCGTCGCTGCGGAAGACAGGAACGCTGCGGGTGAGAGCGCCACCCACCCAACCAAGGATCGCCAGCAAGCCGCTACGAATCCCAGCACCCAACAGGGCATGAAGTCGCTGGTTGAGGACTTCTTCCGCCACAACTTCCGCGACGTCACCTCCCGCGAGACGATGGAATGGGGCGAGGTCATCAAGACGAACGACGGCAACTACTCCATCCGTTACAAGTATCGCGCCAAGATTTGGTACAAGGAAACGAAGATCATCACGCAGGACTTCACCTTCGATAAGCAAGGGAAGTTCGTCTCGGTGAAGGACGTTTTGGCGGACGTCAGCACGAAAGAGGGGATGCAGGAGCACGTCGAGGACTTCTTTCACCACAACTTCCGCGACGTGACCTCCCGCAAGACGATCGAATGGGGCGAGGTCATCAAGACGAATGACGGCAATTACTCCATCCGTTACAAGTATCGCGCCAAGATTTGGGACAAGGAAACGAAGATCATCGACCAGACGTTCACGTTCGACCCGAAGGGCCAGTTCGTCTCGGTCAAGGATGCGGACGTGATCGTCGACGAGGGGATCGACTGGATTGGCTCGAAGAAGGCAAACATCGCGCCAACTGCAGGCCCAGTGGCTCGCAACGACTTCATTGCGACGCAAATTCGCGAGGCCGAAGCCGGCGACTATTGGGCGAAATATCGGCTCTGGGCGGCCTACCAAAAGGGCGCCGTCGGTGTTCCCAAGGACCCGGAGAAAGCCAAGCCCTGGCTGGCGCAATTGGTCGAGGGAACGTACCTGGCGACGTTTCGACCGGCGAATGGTTTTAACCCCAGGACGCCCGGCGAGTTCCTGGAGGAATTCCACAAGCACTCCGGCCTAAGGTCGGAGCTGAAGGGCGTTGGCGGGGCAAGCTTCTTCCGGACGCGGGCCGAACACGGCAAGCTGATTGGCTCGTTCATCACCGCGTATCCCGACAAGATGCGCAAGGCCATTGCCGACAACCCCTCGCTGAAACTCGTCTCGATCGAGAAGATGACGCCGGAGATGTTCGTCCGCTATGAAGCGTCGCCGCAGGAGTCGCTCGACAACGAGGAAGAGAAAATGGACCTCGGTCAGCCGACCGCGGCCACGGGCAAAGAACTAAAGTATGACGACGGCAAGCCTGACGGAAGGCGGAGCCTTGGCGGCTCCGGCGAGATGATCCAATTCTCGCTGCCTACGGAAAAAGGCCGGATCCAGGGAATCAAAATCCACGGGTCACGATACGGTCTGCCGCAGCCGCCGGCCGAGGATTTTCTGATTCACGTCCTCAGCGCCGACATGTCCGACATCCTCTTCACCGAGACCGCGCCCTACAAGCTGTTCCAGCGCGGCCGTGAGCGATGGGTGGACGTGAGCTTCAAGAAGACGCGAGAAGTCCCGAAGACGTTCTGGATTGTCCTCGACTTCAAGGCCCATCAGACCAAAGGCGTTTATGTCAGCTACGACACCAGCACCGGCGGCAAGCACTCGAAGATTGGCTTGCCGGGCCAGAGCGCCCGGAACGTTGACTTCGGCGGCGACTGGATGATCCGGGTCAAGCTGGCGGACGACAAGGCCCACTCGCGCGGAAAAGTTGCCCCCGGTAGCGCAACAAGCGAGGCTTCGCAAACGGCGACACCCCAACGATAAGAAGCATCGGAAGATGACGCCGGCAGAAACCGCCCGTGCATCCATCGAAGTGGGAGAGAGGAGTGGAATGAAGCCGGCAAGTTCTACCAGCGCTCGGCGACGACGGTGACATTGGCGAGAAACCGGGCGCTGCGGCGGCCGAACACTTCGGTCTGCTCCTGCCTGTGATACCGTTGCGACCGAGGCTGCCCGGCCCTAGAATACGGGGCGATGACGGCCCACGATAGTAAGATCGAGAGACTCGCGAAAAGAGCCGGGCGGGGCGACCGCTTCGCAACGACGCACTGGAGCATGGTCGTCCGCGCCGGCGGAAGCAGTCGGTCGCCGGAAGCCGCGCGGGCGCTGGCCTCGCTGTGCGAGAGCTACTGGTTCCCGCTCTATGCGTTCGTCCGCCGAACAGGCCGCTCGGCCGATGACGCCCAGGACCTGACGCAGGAGTTTTTCGTCCGCCTGCTTGACCAAGGGCTTTGCGCGAAGGCCGATCGCGAGCGCGGCAAGTTTCGGTCGTTTCTGCTGGCGGCGATGAAGCACTTCTTGGCCGACGAGTGGGATCGCGCCAACGCCCAGCGGCGAGGCGGCGGCCGTTCGATCCTCTCACTCGACAGTCTGAACGCCGAGGCCCGATACCGGCTCGAACCGGCCACGGACCTGACGCCGGAACGGATGTTCGAGAAGCAGTGGGCGTTGGCCCTGCTGGATCGCGTCTTGTCGCGGCTCCAGGCCGAATGGACGGCAGCCGGCAAGCAGCCGCTTTTCGAGAGCCTGAAGGACACGCTGGCCGGCCTCCGCTCGATCCCTTACGCGGCCATCGGCGCCAAGCTCGGGATGTCGGAGGGGGCCGTGAAGGTGGCCGCCCATCGGCTCCGCCGCCGCTATCGGGCGATCCTGCGAGAGGAGATTGCCCAAACCGTCGATCGGCCCGAGGACGTCGCCGACGAGATTCGCTACCTGCTATCGTGTTTGTAGGGTGGTTGCTTGCAACCACGCGGACGCTTCACCCGATTCTCGCGTGCGTACATGCGCGCACCCTATGGGCCACAAGAGAGCAGTCTTTCGCGAAAACCTGGCGGATCGGCCTGTAACCTTCTCGCGATCTTGCCGTATGGACATAGGGCGACCGCCGGCGGCCGTCGGGGGAAAGCCGGACCGAGCTGCGATTGTGGCAACAAGTTTCACGCAAAGGCGCGGAGACGCAGAGATGTCGCCGAATTCCTCCGCGCCTCTGTGCCTTTGCGTGAGATCGTTCGATGAAGATAATGGCCTGAAGAAGGCGAGAGTCCGCTTGGTGAGAGAACAAGCGGGAACACGCGGTGAAAGGCTGAACTCATGACCGCCGAAAACCACTGTCCGGCGTGTGGGGCCGAACTGGCCGCCAATGCCCCGCGAGGGCTGTGCCCCGCCTGCCTGCTCAAAGGCGGATTGGCCACCCAGACGGCCGACGTCGCGGCGACGGGCTCAGTGCCGGACGCCGACTTCGTGCCGCCGACGCCGGTGGAGCTGGCCCCGCTTTTTCCGGACCTGGAAATTCTGGAGATGATCGGCCGCGGCGGCATGGGCGTCGTCTACAAGGCCCGGCAAAAGCAACTGGACCGGCTCGTCGCGTTCAAGATTCTCGCTCCGAAGGTCGCCAGCGACCCGGCCTTTGCCGAGCGATTTCAGCGCGAGGCCCGGGCGATGGCCATGCTCAACCATCCGCACATCGTCGCCGTCTACGACTTCGGCCAGACGAGGGGACCCCTCTCCACTCTCCCGCTCTATTACTTCCTCATGGAGTACGTCGACGGCCTGAGCCTGCGGCAATTGTTGGACGCGGGCCGGCTTGCACCCGAGGAGGCCTTGGCCATCGTGCCGCAGATTTGCGATGCGCTGCAATACGCCCACGATCACGGCGTCGTCCACCGCGACATCAAGCCCGAAAACGTGCTCCTCAACAAGGAAGGCCGCGTCAAAATCGCCGACTTTGGCATCGCGAAGTTGGTTGGAAGGAAAGTGGCCAGTGCGCAGTCGGCAGTCGGCAGTGACGAGTCTGGTAGGGTGGTTGCTTGCAACCCCGCGGACGGTTCGCCCGATTCTCGCGTGCGTGCAAGCACCACTGCTGTAAACATCTCATCTAGACACAACCTCCGTATTACGGCAGACTTGCGCGGGTAGGGCTGGTCTTGCCATCAGGAGGTGACGCATGGACGCGATTGCTTCGGCG
>JBDKUC010000025.1:0-8520 GCA_039679885.1 Thermoguttaceae bacterium
CGTCATCGCCCAACGGCGGCCTGGCGAGTTCTCGCACGACGCGATCGACCGGCTCCGGCGACTCGCTCCGCTGGCTCGGATCCTTGGGCTCATGGGCAGTTGGTGCGAAGGCGAGATGCGCAGCGGCTCGCCGTGGCCGGCCACCGCCCGACTCTATTGGCATCAATGGCCGGTCCGGTCGGAGCAACAGTTCGCTCGCTTGGCCAACGGCGAATTGACCGCCTGGTCGCTCCCCATCACCGCCACGGACGAAGAACGGCTGCTGGCCGACTGCGGGGCAGGTTGTCAACCTGCCTCCCCGTCGATCGCCTGTCGCGGCCTCGTCGCCATCCGTTCGCGATCCGCGGAGATGGCCGGTTGGCTCATGGCCGCTTGCCGCGACCGCCGGCTGGCCGCTGTCTGGCAGCGTCGGCCGGCAGACACGCGGATCGAAGGCGCGACGGCCGGCATCTTCGACGCCGCCAAGTTCGATGACGCGGAACGCGGTGAACTTAGCGATTTTGCAGCGACAATGCGTCCTGCGCCGGTTGTCGCGTTGCTGAGTTTCCCGCGATTCGACGATCACCAACAGGCATTGGCCGCCGGCGCCTCCTTCGTGCTCTCGAAGCCGACGCCACTGGAAGATCTCTTTCGCCGACTACCCTCGGAAGAACCAGCGGATCGTTCGTAGTTCCAAGTCGTTCGTAGTTCCGCCTTCAGGCGGCCGCGTACTCCAGTACTAATCAGACAGGCACGGAACGCTAATCTCCACTTATTTCCACCACTTTTCACCGATTAGCCTATCAGCGAAGATTAGTGTTCCTGAAAAGCTGATCAAGTTATTCTCCTTGAACTGGACGGACTGGGAAGTCCGTCCTACGGCGCGATTTGGCAACGTTTGTGACCCGCCCAAAGGCGGAACTACGAACTCCGGCTTGTCGTTTTCGGGCGTGGGGCTAGAATGACCGGGTCCGCTGGCCGTTTGCCTTTGCCCCGCTGATGGCTTCGCTCCACTGGCGGCCCAGGGCCGCTGTTTCACACAAGGAATCCGAATGATGAGGACGTCACCAATCGCCGGGAAGGTTGTCGCACTGCTGGGCGCCGGGGTCATCGCCATCGCCGCCACCGCGCTGAGCGGCTGCCCCGGCAGCACGCCTCCGAAGGAAAAGCCGTCCACCGCGCCGCCGCAGAAGCAAGCGCCCGCCGCGAAACCACAACCGGCGCCGTCGAACGTCCAAGCCCCCTCAGGCACTCTTCGGAAGGTTGCCGACGAGAAGCCCCAGGAGACGCCGCAGGAGGAGCTGAACCAAGACCTTCAGAAGATCGCCGATAGTCCTCGGGATCTCGGTGAACCGTTGGTCGAGGACGCCGATTTGCATCGCTTGAGCACCGAACAGCCTGTGTGGGTCGATGCGAAGAACAAACAGGTCGTGCTGCTCGGCGAGGTCTGCAAAGCGGGCTATCCGCTCGAATTCTTCGCCACCTACTCGAACCGGGCGTACGAATCGGTCGTCGCAGTCAACGTCAAATCGTCGATCATCCACACGGGCCTGCTCGCGGTGGGCGCCAAGCCGGGCCACCCCGCCCACTTCCAGCCCGAGTTCTCTCCGCCGACCGGCACGGAAATCGCCATCGAGGTCCGCTGGAAGGATCGGCAGGGAAAGGTTCAGCGGGCTCGCGCCCAAGACTGGGTCCGCGACGTCAAAACCAAGAAAGCCCTGGAGCTGAATTGGGTGTTCGCCGGCAGCATCGCCGAGAAGGACGCCGACGGCCAGTTCACTTCCTACCAGGCCGACGGCGGCGACATGATCTGCGTCCTGAGCCTCCCGAGCGCAATGCTCGATCTGCCTCGACATGGCTACGGGGCCATCGAAGCCCGATCGTTCGAGGCGTTCGCCGAGCGGCTGCCGCCCGAGGGCACGCCCGTCACGCTTCTGTTGAAGCCGGTTCTGACCGGCAAATCCGCCAAGAAAGCCGCCAAGAAGATTTCGGACGCGGATCGCGCCGCCTATGAGAAGAAAGCCATCGAAGCGGCCGAAGCCTGGCTGGCCCTGATCGACAAAGGCGAGTACTCGAAGGGCTGGGAGTCGGCTGCCAGCTATTACAGGAACGCCGTCGAACGGCACGAAATGATCCAGAAATTCAACGCCATGCGAAAGCCGTTGGGCAAAGTCAAGTCGCGCACCATCTCCGCCAAGCAGTATACGACCAGCCCGCCCGGCGCCCCCGACGGCCACTACGTTATCCTCCAGTTCAAGACCGTCTTCGAGAAGAAGGCGGACGCCGTCGAAACCGTCACGCCAATGCTCGACAAAGATAAGAAGTGGCGAGTGTCGGGATACTACGTGAGATAACGTACTCATCACGCTCCGAGTGATGCCAGTCTGCAGTCGTGGAGGCGAGCGATGAAAACCGCGCGACGGGCGTTCCTGACAACCGCGGCGCTCGGCGTCGCCGGTCTTGCCGCGGCGCCGGCTGCTGCGGCCGACAAGCCGGCCGAAGACGTCTCAGCCACCGAGGACCTGATGCGCGAGCACGGCGTGTTGCGCCGCATCTTGCTGGTGTATGAAAACGCCCTGCGCCGGATCCAGATCGTGCCGGGCGTCGCCATGGTTCCGATCTTTCGGAAGTCCGCAACTCTGGTCCGCAAGTTCGTCGAGGACTACCACGAGAAGCTCGAGGAAAACTTCATCTTCCCCCGATTCGAGAAACGCCGTGAAATGCTTCCGCTGGTCGCCACGCTGCGCAAGCAGCACGAAGCCGGCAGAAAGCTCACCGACCGCGTGATCGAGGCCACCGATCCGTCAAGACTCGCCGCGCTTCCGCGCGACGTCGCGTTCATCGACGCCAACCCCAAGTTCGTCCCGGCCTGCCGCCAGTTCCTCCGAATGTACCGGCCGCACGCCGCCCGTGAGGATACGGTCCTCTTTCCCGCCCTGCACCGCATCCTGACGGCCGCCGAAATGGACAAGCTGGGCGACCAGTTCGAGGACGAAGAGAATCGCCTTTTCGGCCAGGAAGGGTTCGAGCGGACGGTCCAGCAGGTCGCCGACATCGAGAAGCAACTGGGAATCCTCGACCTCGATCAATTCACGCCGAAGCTATGAAACCCGAGAGTCTGCAACTCCTGATCCAGGCCGGCAATCCGATCATCTCCATCGAGACGCCCGACGAGCCCAGGGCGGTCCGCGCGGTGCGGGAAGTCGCGGAGGCGATGAAACTGCCGCTGCTGGAATGGTCCGTAACCGAAGGACTCGTCACAACGCCGCCGGCCGGGCTTCAGACGGTCGTCAAGCCGGCGAAGGTGGCCGACGCGATCCACCACATCAAGGAGACGACCTATCCGGCGTTGTATCTGTTCAAAGACCTCGCGCCGCACTGCAAGGACCCGCACATCGCCCGCCTGCTGCGAGACGTCTATTTCTCGTCGAATTCTCGACTTTGGACGCTCGTCCTGGTCGACGCCGTCGAGTTGCCCGGCGAGGTGCGGCGGTTGGCCATCCCCTTCGATATCGGTTGGCCCGACGAGGCCGAACTGATGGACCTCGTCCGCAAGACGTTTCAAGAGGCCCAGCGGCGGAGCATCCGGCCCGTCGAATCGCGGCTCACCTCACGGGAGATGGAAATCCTCGTGCAGACTCTCCGCGGCCTGACGACGGAAGAGGCGGTGCGCGTCGTCTCCGGGGCCATCTATGCCGACAACGTCCTCGATCGGGCAGACCTGTCCCGGGTGGTCGACGCCAAGCGGAACTTGTTGGGCACCACAGGCTGCCTCGAGGCCGTGGCCGCCGACGTCTCGCCCGACGAAATCGGCGGCCTCAAGAACCTCAAACGGTGGCTCAACCTGCGGCGCGGTGGTTTCGGCGCCGCCGCCCGCGAGTTCGGTCTCGATCCGCCGCGCGGCATGTTGCTCCTGGGCGTCCAGGGCTGCGGCAAGAGCCTCTGCGCAAAGGTCGTCGCATCGGCCTGGCGAATGCCGCTGTTGCGGATGGACCCCGGCGTGCTCTACCAGAAGTACATCGGCGAAAGCGAAGCCAGGCTCCGCGAGGCCCTGCGCCAGGCCGAGTCGATGTCGCCCGTCATCCTCTGGATCGACGAGATCGAGAAGGCGTTCGCTTCAAGCGGGAGCGACTCGGCCGACGGCGGCCTGTCGCAACGGATGTTCGGCACGCTGCTGGCCTGGATGCAGGATCACCGTCAGCCGATTTTCCTGATCGCCACGGCGAACAACTTGGCCCAGCTTCCGCCCGAGCTGATGCGCAAAGGCCGCTTCGACGAGATCTTCTTCATCGATCTGCCAGGCGAGGCCGAACGGGAGGTGATCTTTTCCATCCACCTGCGGAAGCGACGCCGCGACAAGGCCGGCTTCGATCTGCCGCGGCTTGCCGCGGCCGCCGACGGCTTCAGCGGCGCCGAGATCGAGCAAGCCGTGATCTCCGGCCTCTATGCGGCTTTCGCCGAGAAGGCCGAATGCACCACCGACCATCTCCTCGAGGCGCTTCATGGAACGCAACCGCTCTCGACCGTCATGGGCGAGCAGGTCGAACGGCTGCGGACCTGGGCCCACGGCCGCTGCGTGATGGCCGACTGACGCCCGCCAGGTGATCTATCGGCGCCACGCGGGGCGAATCAAAACACTGGCGCGCATTCTCACCGTAGGGCGGGTCAACGTCGCAAGTACATGGTGTGGCTTCGCAAACCAATCAATGGTGATTTGCACTCTGTCGATTTGCAGGACGAGTTGCCGCGACGGAAGCCCCACCACCGCCCCAGGACGACTGCGAAATTGCTCGTAGTTCCGGCTTTAGCCGGTCATTTGCCGCCTAAAGGCGAAACTACGAACGCCTGCAACGGACTTTGCAGTCCGCCTGCCAACGGCCTTGGTTTGCTTGACCCGCCCTACGCCTTGGTGACAAATGCGGCCTAGTGTTGAACCGGTGAGAAAAGCGGCTTGAGCTCCAGCGGCTTCAGCGGCAGGGCCGAAGCGGGGCAGGAACCAATCGCCAGGTGAAGCTTCAGCGTCGCCGGCTCGAAGATCATCGTTTGCACCGTCATCCGGCCCATGTTCACTTCGTGCATCTTCTTGGCCACGTCCGAAATGTCCAACGGGCGCTCCAACTTCCGGACCTGGATCAACTTCGGATAGCGGTTGCAGATGCCCAATGGCAACAGGACGCTGGCCAACTCATCGCTGCGGAAATGGTTCGTGCAGGCGAGGATGCCGTCGCTGCCGCGCCGCTCCACCGCACGTTCCGGCGTCATCTCGATCACCGCGGAACCGTGGCGATCGCAAAGCGCAAGGCTGAGGATCGTCGTCCGCTCGTTGGATCGGATCAGCTTCTCCGCCTCGGCGATGGTGCTGCATTCTTCCAAGACGCGGCGGAAGAGAAACGTATAAGGAACGCCCTTCGGGTTGAACATCGCCGCGCCGTCGCGAGAGAGGAACACCTCGTGCACGGCCAGCGCCAGGCCCGCGTCGTTCATGCCCGAAAGACAGCCGAAAAGGCCTGGAAAGCCGATCGAGACGAAGGCGTGTTTTCCCTTGGGGCGATGAACCGTCACCAGATTGTACTTGTCGAGAAAGCCGAGGGTGCGGAAGTCGAGGTTGCGGCCGAACAGCGGCCCGCCCGTCGCGCTCCGGTCGGCGTCGACGATCAACGACGAGCAGGCGAAGCTGCCCCGATAGACGTCGGGCAGGAGATTGCCCTGGAGCCCCAGGTCCCGGTCGATGCCCGACTGCTCGGCGGCGGCCTTCATCTCGTCGCGATGGTCGGCCGGAAGTTGGGGCGTCAGCGCTTTGCACATCGCCTGATACTTCGGCAGGCGGTCCTTCCGGTTTCCGCGCTCGAGCATCTTGTTCGGATACTGGGCGAGCGTCTTCATCGCCTCGCCGGTGAGCCGACCTTTCTGGCGGCCGATTTCGGTCGGCGTGCCCGAGACGATCAGCACCGGCAGCTCGTTGATGTAGCGAAGCTCGCCGCCGTCGACCCGGCCCTCGGTGAACTCCCGGCCATTCTCGGCCCGAGCGGTCGAAATGGCCAGAGACAGCAGCAATACCAGTAGAAAGAACCGTTGGACTTGTCGCATCTTGTCACCTCTGCCCGCCAAGCCGCCCCTGCCGCAATTCGGCGTCAGACGCATTATAGCAATCTGCAACCGCCTAGCCACGCCCTTCGGAATGTACTCCTCACGCTCCGCGTGAGGCGGTTCGAAATGTACTCCTCACGCTCCGCGTGAGGCGGTTCGTAGTTCCGCCTTTAGGCGGCGTTCCTGGTCAAATCGCCGCCCAAGGGCGGCAACGGCCGCGTTGCAAACTGTGTGCCCTGGCTTCACGCGGAGCGTGAAGAGTACACTACGGAACGGTCGGACGCTTGCATCGGGCGATCCCGACCGCGACAATTGCGGCTGGAGGTCCCCCATCATGCTCGATGTCCTTGTCGTTTCTCCCCATCCCGACGACGCCGAAGTGGGCATGGGCGGGGCCATCGCCAGTTTCCTCGCCGAAGGGCTGTCCGTCGGTGTCCTCGATCTGACCGATGGCGAGCCAACCCCCTTCGGCTCGCCCGAGATCCGCAAGCGGGAGACGGCCGCCGCGACCGAAATCCTGGGAATTTCCTGGCGCGAAAACCTCGGGCTCCCGAATCGGAGCCTCGAACCGACGCTGGCGGCCCGGCGGCTCGTGGCCTCCGTCTTCCGCCAGCAGCGGCCGCGATGGATCTTCGCCCCCTACTGGATCGACGCCCACCCGGACCACCTGGCCGCCACCGAACTGGTCGACGCCGCCCGCTTCTGGGCGAAACTCACCAAAACCGACATGCCGGGCGAACCGTACTATCCCGAGCGCGTCTTCTACTACTACTGCTTCCACCTGCGGATGATCCCGCAGCCGGCCTTCGTGCTCGACATCAGCGACCACTGGGAGCGGAAGCGGGCGGCGATCGAATGCTATCGGAGCCAGTTCATCGAGGGCCGCCCACAGGAGCCGCCCACCCTCATCGATCGCCTGCGCGACCAGGCCGCCGTCTGGGGCTGGTCCATCGGCGCCCGCTACGGCGAGCCATTCGCCAGCCGCGAGCCGGTCGGTCTGACGACGCTCAAGGGCATGATGCCCCGGCAGTCGCCGTAAGCGACCCGGACGGACTGGGAAGTCCGTCCTACGGTCCGATCGCGCAGCTTCCTCGGGGGTTGACCGGAAGCTGCCGCGGCATAACATTCCTCGCCGGACGTCTCGCACTCGACCCAGGAGGCGTGCAAGTCGTTCGTAGTTCCGCCTTGAGGCGGCGCTTTCGCTCGGAATACCGGCTAAAGCCGGGACGACGAACCTCGATCGGGGGAATGGACATGGCCGTGAGCTACCGCATTATCACGCCAAGAGCGAGGTTCTTCGTCGCCGCCATCGGCAAGTACATCTTGCGGAAAGACATGACCTGCCCGTCGTGCCAGGGCGCGGACGGCCAGGTGTGCGACACCAAGCGTCTCATCGTCAGCCTGCGGCGGTGCAACCGATGCAAGTTGCTCTATCGCACGCCGACGACCACGCCGGAGCAAAGCCGGAAGTATTATCAGTCCGATTACGAGCAGGGCTACACGACCGATATGCCGTCGCCGGCCGATCTCGAACGGTTGATGGCCACTCGCTTTCTCGGCACAGAACGCGACCACTCCGCCAAAATCGCCGTGCTCGAGGCCTTGGGCGCCAACTCCGGCGACAAGCTCTTCGACTACGGCTGCTCCTGGGGCTACGGAAGCTGGCAGATGGCTCAATGCGGCTACGATGTTTCGGCGTTCGAGATCTCATCGCCCCGGGCCCAGTACGCGCGGCGCCACCTCGGCGTCACCGTCTACTCGACGCCGGAAAGCCTGCAATCGCCGGAGCTTCAAGGGACGTTCGACTACTTCTTCTCATCGCACGTGCTCGAACACGTGCCGTCGGTTTCGGTTGTCCTCGAGCAGGCGTTCCGCCTCTTACGGCCCGGCGGACTGTTCGTCGCATTCACGCCCAACGGCTCGTCGGCTCATCGCAACGCCAGCGCCGAAACCTGGCACGCCGCCTGGGGCTTCGTGCACAACAACTTCCTGGACGAATTGTTCTACGACACGTACTTTCGCCAAGCCCCGCGGTTGATGGCCTCGTTGCCGTACGATCTCGACGCCATCCGCGCCGCACGCCTCGACAACCGGGCGGCGACAATCCTCCCTTTGCACGGCACCGAATTGCTCGCGGTCGCCAGGAAACCCCTCGCCCCGGCTCGCGGATGGCAGAGCTGAGCGAACGCCTCAACCCCAGGAGAACTGCGAAGTCCGTTGCAGGCGTTCGTAGTCCCGCCTTTAGGCGGAAAATCACCGGCTAAAGCCGGAACTACGAACAACTTTGCCCACGACAAGCGTGGGGTCAATCCTTCAGTTGGAACAGCCGTAGGGTGGGTCAAGCAAACCAGGGCGATGGTGGGGCTTCCGTCGCGGCAACTCGTTCTGCAAACCGACAGAGTGCAAATCACCGTTGATTGGTTTGCGAAGCCCCACCATGTACTTGCGACGTCG
>JBDKUC010000363.1:0-8656 GCA_039679885.1 Thermoguttaceae bacterium
CTCGACACGGAAGAACTGCGTTCGTAGTTCCGCCTTTAGGCGGCGATTCCGCTCGGAATGCCAGCAAGAGCTGGAACCACGAACAACTCGGCAACCGGATGTATCGGGGGGCCTCTTGACGTTCCGCGCCGTCCTGGTATCGTTAGGCAAATCGGGCGGAAGGATGCCGTCTGAAATTCGCCTCGCTCGTCCCCGGACGAGCGAGGCTTTTCTTTCTTTTGGACCGACGCAATCACTGCTTGTCCTCGTCGCCATTCGCTTCATTGACCCTTCAGAAGGGCTGCGTTGTCGTTCGTAGTTCCGCCTTCAGGCGGCGATTCCACCGGGAATACCGGCTAAAGCTGGGACTACAAACAGCTCTGCAATCGTCGTGACTGACGCTCTCAATGGCTGTCTCCATTTGCACGTCCGTTGTACAATGCGTCGATGCAGGTCATTTCCCTCCAATCTGGCAGCAACGGCAATTGCATCTATGTGGAGGCCAACGGCGTCAAGCTGCTGTTCGACGCCGGGATCAGCGGACAGCAGGCCAAACAGCGGCTCGCGGGGCTTGGCCGGGACATCGCCGACGTCGACGCCGTTCTGATTTCCCATGACCACGCGGATCACGCCCGCTGCATGGGCGTCTTCCATCGCAAGTTTGGCCTGCCGGTCTTTGCCACAGAAATGACCTACGACGCGGCAGGCCGATACCACTTGGGCGAAATCGGCGACCTGCGTCACTTCCAACGCGGTGAGACGCTGCGATTCGGACGAACGACGGTCGAAACCATCCCAACGCCGCACGATGGCGTTGACGGCGTGGCATTCGTCGTTGACGACGGGAAGCACCGCCTTGGCATTCTGACCGACCTCGGGCATGTCTTTGACGGGCTGGAAGCGGTCGTCCGTTCGCTCGACGCCGTGCTGTTGGAGAGCAACTACGATCCGGATATGCTCGCCAACGGCCCTTATCCTGAGTTCCTCAAAGAACGCATCGAAGGCCCCGGCGGTCATCTCTCGAACAACGAAGCGGCCGAGGTCTTGGGAAGTGGCGCCTCGAAGCGGCTGAAATGGGCGTGCCTGGCCCACCTCTCGAAAGACAACAACACGCCTCGGGTTGCGCTCAAGACCCACAAACGCATTCTCGGCAACCGGCTGCCGCTGTTCGTCGCGACGCGGCATCAGGCGACCGCAGTCATGGAGGTTGATTAACGCTCGGCCTTCTCCGCAGCCCGGGAAAAGCTAAAAGAAAAAGCCCTGGCGATTGGGCCAGGGCTGGGACAGTCTTGAGACGACGGGCAGGTCAGAACGGAATCACATCGACGTCGGGCATCGAGATCGCCTCGACCAGTTCTCTGAACTTCTTCAGCCCGCCAACGTCGTTGATCAGCTCCAAGAGATCGTCGAACCGGTTGAATCCGCCGATCGCCCTGGCCGTTTGGACCACGGCTCGAATCTGCTCGATGGTGATCGTGTCAGCCAGCTTGGTCGGCTTCGCTGCGGTCGGAGCCGGCGACGCCGCTTCCGCGACCTCGACGATCGGCTTGACCTTCTTCGCCTTCTTGGTTGCCTTCTTGATGGCCGTCTTGATGTTGGCGACGTAGCTCGGCGTGATCTCGACGCCTTGCTTGCTCAAGACCGCGGCGATTTCTCCGTTCTTGGCCTTTGGATTGTTCTTCAGATAATCACGCACCGCTTGGCTCTTGTTGACCTTCTGTTTCTTTGCCATCTATGGGTCTCCGGGCTCGGGTTAGAGATTTGGGTTTAGAAGCGTTATCGACCACGTAAGTTGCGGCTTGCAGACAAAATCTTACTCGGATGATGCCTGTGCTGGATCTGCCGATTGTGCCGGCGAATAATGCCAGCTTTGGCGACTAAAACGACGTCGGTCGGCTCGCCCTAGTCATGTTACTGAGCCAGGCAACTGTTCGTTGACAAGTCCGATCACCACGGCGTGGGGACAAGTTGTCTTTTGCGGAAAGGTGAATGGCTCTCCCATAAAGCCGCGACCGATGGTCGCGCCCAAAACTGCGTTCGAGCAAGACTCCTGGGACGCGACCAACGGTCGCGGCTTTGTACCCATCGCCGCGTCGGACCGCCAGAACACTCGCGATCATGCCCGGGCGGGGGGGCGGCGATCAGCTTTCGAGCTGATTTTGAATGGCGCCGAGCGAGATGCGGCGGCCGTGGTTGCAGCCGCGACAACGACGAGCCGTCTCCTCCCATGCGGCCGGCGACTCCAAATTGGACTTCCAAAACGGCCACGTGCGGCATTGACGCGGCCGGGCCTCATACACGCTGCACTTCCGCGTCTCGGCGTCTAGCAAGATGCAATCGCCGCCAGGGCGCTCGATGAGACTCTTCCGGCTCCGGATGGTGCGAAGGTAATGGCGTTCGAACTCGGCGACTTGCAGCCCCAGGGCTGCGGCCAGCGTCTTGATCTCCGTCCGGTTCACCCAGACATAACCAGGCTCGCCGGAGCAGCAATCGCCACAGCCTGTGCAGGAAAAGCGAAGCCCGTCGTGGTACCAAGGGTGCAGCATGGGGTTGGGGGGCAGGGGCTAGAGGTTAGGGGCTAGGGGCTAGGGGCTAGGGATCGGCCGTCTCCAATCAATGGGTGGTCAACAGTCGGGCGATGTCCGGCATCAGACCGTAGGAAAGGGCCAGTAGCTTGATCGGGTGTAACGTGGGCTTGGTCGTTCCTTGTTCCATCTGCATTTTACAGGCGGAGCACTCCGTCGCGCCGGCCTGGAGTTGCGGATCGCGGAGGCGGGCCATCAGCTTGCGCCCCGCACGGAGGCTGCTTCGGAGATTCTTCTTCTGCATGCCGAACGTGCCGGCCATGCCAGAGCAGCCCGCCTCGATGCGCTCGAGCCGCAGGCCGGGGATCAGGCCCAAGAGGCTCTCGCCCGGCGAGCCGACCTCGAGTGCGCGCAAGTGGCAGGGCATGTGATATCCGATACTCACATTGAGCGGCCGAAGGTCAAGCTGAAGCTGGCCGCGAGTGTGCATCCGCCAGAGATAGCTGCCGGCGTCGCTGCTGTTGGCGGCCACGAGTCGCGCCTCGTCATCATCGAGCAACTGCCGATATTCATGACGGAGGCATAGCGCAGCAGCCGGTTCCGTGGCGATGATGTCGTAACCCTGGCGGATCGCCTCCGCCAGCAGGGGCACGTTGTGACCGGCCAACTGCCGGGCGTAGTCGAGCGCGCCGCTCGCGATGGAGGCCATCCCGGCCTGCTTCTGATCGGGATGAACGTAGACGCTCAGCCCATTGTGCTCCAGGACGGCGACCGTCGCCTCGGCCAATTGCGGGTCGAAGTAGTTGGCATAGACGTCGACGAAGTAGAGCACTTTCTGGGCGCCGCGGCGCGAAGGGCGCGTGAGGCGGCGACGGGCAGCCCGGCGGAGAAAGCTCCGCGAGGCCACCCGCGGCAGCTTTCGCCCCTGGGCGATGCCGAGCGCTTTCTCAAGCAGCCATCGCATCTGACGGTTCTCGAGCGCCCAATTGGCGGCGGGAGCGATCAGGCTGCCGATGGCCCCGAGCAGGTCGAGCCGCGTCATGGCCCAGCCGGCCAGCGGACGGCTGTTGGCCGCCACATAGGCCGCCTTGCACTCCCGCATCAGCCGGGGAATGTCGACGCCCGCCGGGCACTCCAAGCGGCAACTGTGGCAGTGGACGCACAGGTTGGCGACGGCCTCGAACTCATCGCTGGTGACCATGCTCAGGTCGAGCGTGCCGGTCAACACGCCGCGCACCAGATTGGCTTTTGCGCGGGGCGAGGCCTCCTCGCCCGGAAAGAAGCGGAACATTGGACACATGCGGAGCTCGGCCGATTGTGTTCGGCACTCGCCGCAGCGGTTGCAGGCGTTGACGGCGTCGGCGACCCGCGAGGGATCCCAATCCAACTGCAATTCCACCAGGTTCCGCAGTTCCGGCGAGTCGTCCCCGCCCGGCGCATCCTCGGCCGGACAACGGCCGTCTGGCGAATGTCCGGCGGCCGCGGGCGTTGACACGCCGGCCGCACTGTCAGCGGCTGCCGCCGGCCGCTCGCTCTTCGTTGGTTCGGTGGTAGCGGACACCGCGGCGGCGGCGGGAATCGATGGCCGCAGGTGGCGGGTCATCAGATCGGGATCGTCGCCCAGAATCTTCCCAGGATTCAGGATGTTCTCCGGATCGAAGATCCGCTTGATCTCGCGATACACATCCACGAGCGGGCCCGCCTGACGTCGGACGTAGGCGGTGCGACTCAGGCCACAGGCGCGTTCGCCGCTGATCGTGCCGCCCAGCGCAAACACCTCCTCATAAAGCTCGTCGGCCAGCCGCCGCATCCGCCGCACGTCTTCCTCATTGCCGAGATCGAGGAACGGCTGAACATGGAGTTGCCCTTGGCCGGCGTGGCAAAACAGCGATGCGGTGACCTGGTTGCGTTTTAGGACGTTCTGCATCCGCACCAGGAAGTCGGAAAGCGACTCGGGCGCCACGGCCATATCCTCGACGATCGGCACCGCGCGGCCGGGGCCCGCGACGCGGCAGAGCATCGGTTCGAGCTTCTCGACGAGCCGCCAGAAGAGTTCAGCCTCACCGTCCTCGTGAAGGGGGCTCTCGACGCCGGGGAGGCTGTGAACCGGCCGCTCAGGGCCGACCAGTCGTCCGGCGAACGCCTGACGGGCGCCAAACACGGCGTGCTTTTCCTGCCAAAGCTCTTCGATGAGGCCGCGCAGCCGGCCGCGGACCTCTGAAGCGTCATCGCCATCGAGTTCCACCAGCAGCGCCGCTTCGGTCTCGGCGGGGATCAGCCGCTCGAACCGGGGATCCGCCGCCCGGCAGAGACTCAAGTGCCGGCGGTCCATCAGGTCGCACGCCGTTGGGCCGTGGGCGAGAATGTCGGGGACCGTTCGGGCGGCCTTCTCGACGCTGTCCAACAGCAGCAAGGCCAGCCCTCGGCTAAGCGGCAGCGGCTCGGTTCGCAACGTGGCTTCGGTCACCAGGGCCAGCGTTCCCTCGGAGCCGACCAAGAGCCCTGCCACGTCGAGATAGTCATTGCCGAGCACGTCGGCCAGATGATAGCCGCAGTGGTCTTGTGGACTTCGCGTGCGGTGCTCGCGGATCACGTCGGCGTGCTCGCGGAGCAACGTGGCGAGCCGGTCCACCAGCTCCCGTTTCCGGGCAATGGTGCTTGGACTGTGGCCATCGGTGAGCGGCTCGCGGCCAAGCTCCAGCACCTGCCCGTCGGCCAGCACGACTTGCAGGCTCTCGACATGACGGCGGGTCGAGCCGTGCTTGAGCCAATGACTTCCGGCCGCGTCAACCGCGATCATGCTTCCGATCGTGGTGACGTTCCGGTTTGCGGGATCGGGCCCGAACGTCCGGTGGACCCGTTGCAGCAGTGCCTCGAGCCGGCCGTAGACGACGCCGGGTTGCACGCGGACTCGCTCCGGATCGATGCGGATGACACGGTGGAAATGGGTCGAGAAATCGAGGACCAAGCCCGGCCCGAGCGACTCGCCCGACAGACCGGTGCCGGCGCCGCGGGCGTGGATCGGGATGTGGTGGTCGGCCGCATAGGCGACGCAGGCGGCGACGTCGGCGGTCGAGCGGGGCCGGACAACGCCTAGCGGCTGAATCTCATAGATGCTGGCGTCGCTCGCCCAGAGCCGTCGGAAAACGTCATCGCAACGCACTTCGCCAGCCACCAGCCCGCGAAGATCGTCTTGAATGCGCTGGCGGTGTTGGTCCAGGAGGCTCATGCCGGTCTGGTAATCCTGACGAGTCGCAAGACATGTCGGTTATGCTTTAGCATAACTGCCACGTAAGTTATGCATCAGCCTGTAGGTTATGCTTTAGCATAACAAGACGCCTGAGCAGACGTTTCACCATGCCGTTATGCTAAAGCATAACCTACGGCTGCGGTGCGTTGGCGTGTGACGCCTGTCGGAATCTCCCTTCACGCTTGGCGGCGGTTTCCATAGATTAAGGTCATCAACTCGGCGCGGGTCGTGGCCTTGGTTCGGAAGCAGCCTTTCATGGCCGAGGTTACGCACAGCGAGCCCGGCTTGCGGATGCCTCGGATCGTCATGCAGGTATGGACCGCCTCGATCACGACGGCGACGCCTTTCGCGTGCAACTCGTCGACCAGCAGGTTGGCGATTTCCTGCGTCATGCGCTCCTGCACCTGCGGCCGCCGGGCGACTTCATCCACCACTCGAGCGAGCTTGCTCAATCCGATCACCCGATCGCCCGGCAGATAGGCGACATGGGCGGTCCCCGTGAACGGCAGCATGTGGTGCTCGCACATGCTGTTGAAACTGATGTCGCGGACTAGCACGACCTCGTCGCACGTCTCCGAGAAAAACTTGCGGAGGTGACGGCGGGGATCCTGGTGCAGCCCGCCGAATAGCTCGGCATACATGCGAGCGACGCGTTCGGGCGTCTCGCGGAGCCCTTCGCGGTCCGGGTCCTCGCCGATGGCGGCGAGAATTTCACGGACGGCTCGGGCAACCCGCGGCTGATCGACCTGCGTTTCGACCGGGTGCTGTTCCGCGGTCTCCCCCTTCCGGCCTCCACCGGACAAGCCCTGCGAATGACGTACAGATGCCACAGATTTCCGCCTCAAAGGAATCCTGGAAAAACTCCATTTTAACGGCGGATCGCTAGGTGTTCAAGCTGGACCGTGTTCACCGCAGGACGACTGCAAAGTCGTCGAGATCAGGAGGCCAGACACTCCTGTCTGGCTGGAACGACAGGCAAGAATGCCTGTCCTCCTGACTTTGCAGATGTCCTGGTGTTCACCGGACCACGGTTGGACCAGCCCAACCGTGGTCCGGCGCTGCCGAACAAGCCGGCAGTGGCGCCCGACTCGACACTTGGGGCATGTCGGACTACTGGGTACGGCCTTCGCCATTTTGCTTGCGGACGCGAGAACGCCCGAGCTGCGGACGCCAGTAGAGGAACACCGCCGCGGAGCCGATCAGCAACAACGCGGCGGAGGTGGGTTCCGGGGCGTACACGCCGGCCACGGCGGCAAACGAGTCGCCGATCCGCAGTTCGTCGAACGACCAGCTGGCGGTCGCCGCGCCCGTCAGTGCAATCCGGTCGATGATCGCGCTGCTATTGACGTCGGCCTCGCCGAGCAGCGTCCATGTGAGGTCGGCGTCGTTCGAGGGAACGATGTCGACGCCCGACCGAAAGACGCCCAGGTAGAGCTGATCGGAGTTGCCCGGCAGGCTGTCCTGAGAAACCATTTTCAGCACCAGGAGGTAGGTGGAGTTTCGATCGACGGCGCCGGCGGCGGTGGACACCGTTGCCTGGCCTGGTTGGCTGAGATAGAACTCTTGATTTCCGCCGATGCCGAAGGCTGCCTGGGCGGCTTCGTTTGCGCTGCGCAGTTCGATGTTCAAGGACTTGGCGGACAGGTCGGAACTGGCGTCCAGCGCCCGGCTGACCAGGAGCGAGACGTAGGTCGTGGCGTTCGTGTTGAGATTGACTGGGGTGGCCAAGACGCGCTTGGCGGTGTTGTGGCTTGGGGTCAGGTCCATCCGGCCGCTTTCCGTTGGGGCGGACGAGCCGGCGAAGCTCAGGCCCGTGCTGCCTAGTCGGCTGTTGTAGGTGTTGCTGGCAACGCCATTGCCGATCCAGGAGCCGGACCAGCCCATGCCTCCGCGCCGCCGGTCGATGTTGTTGCCGAAGCCGTCGTAGTGCGTCAGATGCGACGAGAACTGCTGCCCCTCCAAATCGGCGATGCCGAACTTGAGCATCTGAATTTGCGTGCAGAGCGTTTTCTCGTAGAGCAACCCGATCGAGCCGTCGGCGAGAACTTGCATCGACGAATAGGCGCCGAAGCCGGAGGCGACTTGCACTGGGTTGATGAACGTCTTGCCCTCGTCGTAGCTCGTCCAGACCGCCATGTTGGTTCGTCCGTTGGCCGAGCCGACTGGATCGCCCAGCGGAGCGGAAAAGATAAGCCGATCGCGATCGTCGCCGTCGCGTTTGGCCGAGTACCGCGTCAGCGAGCAGTTGACCTGCGTGACGGGAAGATCGCCGGTGTACATACTGCCCCAGGTTGCGCCGCCGTCGTGGCTAATCCACCGGGTGCGGTAGGAGCCAGTCTTCTGCCGGCCGTCCAACAGCAGGTCGCCGTTAGTCAGCTCGACGATCTGGCTCTCATCTGCATAAACGCTCGAACAAGGACTGTGCGACCAGTTCACGCCGCCGTCGTCGCTATAGAAAGACAGATTCTTGAAGCTATACGTCCCGGTCGGTTCGTTGCGGATGAATCCGGGCGTGACGATGCGGCCGTTGCGAGCCGAGTCGGTTTGCCAACGCAACTGGATGCCTGCGCCCGCGCCGGCTGTGATCATCGACCAAGAGGGGTCTTTGACCTGCGACGTGATGTTGGCCGGTGAAGTCCAAGTCTGGCCGTTGTTGGCGCTGGTCAACGTATAAATCTGCGCCGAATTGTCGCCTACCCCGGATGGAACGGCTAGCGAGCCGGCTCCGTCGGGACACCGCGCGACGACGAGCACGATCTTGCCGGTCGAAGCGTCGACCACCGGGCGAGGATCGAAGTAATCGTAAGAATTCTTGTGCGCGAGCACCGTGTAAGAGTTCCAAGTGGCCCCGCCGTCGGTGGAACGCTTGCACACGACGTCGACCAGATAGCCCGGGGCGCCC
>JBDKUC010000028.1:0-40835 GCA_039679885.1 Thermoguttaceae bacterium
AGGGAACACGGGGCTGATGAAGGCCGTTGACAAGTTCGAGAGTCGCCGGGGCTTCAAATTCTCCACCTATGCGACCTGGTGGGTTCGTCAGGCGATCAGCCGGGCAATCGCCGACCATAGCCGCACGATTCGGGTGCCCGTTCACATGTTGGGAACGGTGGAGCGGGTGCTCGATGCGGGCCGTCAAGTAACCCAACAACGCAGAGGCCGCCCGACGTTGGAAGAGACTGCCCACGCCGCCGGCCTGTCCGTGGCCGCCACCGGCCGGGCGCTAAGCGCCAACCGCCGCATGCTGTCGCTCGACGAGCCCTATGGCGACGAGGGGGACAACTACCTCGGCGAACTGCTGCCGGACCAACGCCGCGACGACCCGCTCTTGAGCATCAACCGCGACGCCCTGCGGACGCGAATCGCCGAGGCCCTCGGCTCGCTCAACTATCGCGAGCGGGAGATCATCCGCCTCCGTTACGGACTGTCGGACGGCTATGCCTACACGCTGTCCGAGGTTGGCCGAATCTTTTCGGTCACCCGGGAGCGGATCCGCCAGATCGAGTGCGAGGCGATCCGCAAGCTGCAACAGCCGTCGGCGGCAAGCAAACTCGCCGAGTTCCTGGACCAGCCGGGGCTGCTGTCGATGTCGGCCGGCAATTCGGCCACCGCCGGCTGACCCACGATCGCTGTTCGTAGTCCCGCCTTTAGGCGGCGATTGGAAAACTTGTTCCCATGCTCCTGCGTGGGGACACACTCGTGGCGATGCTCCTGCGTCGCCGGGACCGGTCTCAAGTCAGTACGTTATGCGTTATGCTGAGGACGCCGGAGCGTCCGAGCGGTGGGTTCCCACGGAGGACCGTGGGAACGAGGTTATCGCTGTTCGTAGTCCCGCCTTTAGGCGGCGATTCCGCTCGAATTCCCGGCCAAAGCCGGGATGGCGAGCGACTCTGCAATCGTCCTGGGGTGCATGTTGCGCTTTGCAAGAAGCTGGACGGCTTTATGGCGGGTGCTGCAAAGATGCAACTTGCACGCATCGTCCTGTCGCCGCGGGGTTTTCCTCTGGTTCTGAGGGCACGCGTCCGGTAAACTGACGACTTTCCTATATTCGTCCCGGAGCGTGCCTGCGATGGACATGGATCAACTGGTGGCGTTGTGCAAGCGGCGTGGGTTCCTCTTCCAGTCGAGCGAGATCTACGGCGGATTGCAGGGCTTTTGGGACTACGGCCCCCTGGGCGTCGAACTGAAGCGGAACGTCCGCGAGGCCTGGTGGCGCGACATGGTCACCTCGCACAACGAGCTCGAAGTCGACGCCGGCGCCCCCTCGACCTACGAGATGGTCGGGCTCGACTGCTCGATCATCATGCACTCGCAGGTCTGGAAGTGCTCCGGCCATTACGATCTGTTCCATGACTACATGGTCGACTGCCGCGAGTCGAAGAAGCGGTACCGCTATGACCAAGTCATGGGCCGCTGGGTGAACTGCAAGGGCCAGCGAGTCTTCGTCGCCAGCGACGCCGACGGCAACGAAGGCGTCGAGCTGACCCAGCACAAGGCGATGAAGTTCTTCAACCTCCGCGGGAAGGACGCCGACGAGTTGAGCTGGGAAGGCCCGCTGACGCCGCTCACTTCCGTCGGCCCGGCCGGATTCGCGCAGGTCCTGGGTCCGGATGCCAAGACGCTTGGCACGCTGACCGAGCCGCGGGAGTTCAACCTGATGTTCAAGACGATCGCCGGGGCGCTCGGCGGCGAGGACGACGCGGTCTTTCTCCGGCCCGAAACGGCGCAGGGGATGGTCGTCAACTTCAAGAACGTCTGCGACAGCACGCGGGTGCGGGTGCCGTTCGGCATCGCCCAGATGGGCAAGAGCTTCCGGAACGAAATCAGGCCGCGGAACTTCACGTTCCGCTCTCGCGAATTCGAGCAGAAGGAGATCGAGTTCTTCTGCCACCCGAGCACGTCGCCTGAGTGGTACCGCTACTGGCGCGACCGCCGTTACCAGTGGTACGTCAACCTGGGTTTGGCCGGCGAACGCCTACGGCTTCGCGATCACGACAAGGAGGAGTTGAGCCACTACTCCTGCGGGACGGCCGACATCGAGTACGCGTTCCCCTTCCTGGCGGCCGGCGAGTTCGGCGAGTTGGAAGGCGTTGCCCATCGCGGCGATTTCGACTTGAGGAGCCACATCGAAGGAAAGCTCGTCCGGCAAGACGACAAGCTCGTCGTCGAGTCAGGGCCGGACGGGAAGCCGAAGTACCGCGGAAGCGGGAAGGACTTGAGCTACTTCGATGAACTGTCCAAGGAGCGGTTCGTCCCGCACGTGATCGAGCCGTCGGCCGGCGCCGATCGGGCGACGTTGGCCTTCCTCTGCGAGGCCTACAACGAGGACGAAGCCCCGGACGAGAACGGCAAGCCGACCAAGCGGGTCTTCTTGAAGCTGCATCCACGGCTCTCTCCCATCAAGGCAGCCGTCTTTCCGCTGGTCAAAAAGGATGGCATGCCGGAGGTCGCCCGAGACATCTATAAGGCGCTCAAGCCACACATGACGGCCTTCTATGACGAGAAAGGGGCCGTCGGCCGCCGCTATCGTCGGCAGGACGAGGTGGGCACTCCGTTCTGCATCACCGTCGACAGCCAGACCCTTCAGGACGGCACCGTCACGATCCGCGACCGCGATACGCTGCAGCAATGGCGGTTGCCCAAGGACGAGTGCGTCGCCGAGGTCAAAACCCGGCTCGGCATGTAGTCGTGGTCGCCGTAGGGCGGGTTTCCTAACCCGTCCCGTCCGGAGCATCATGCCACAACAGGACGGACTAGGAAGTCCATCCTACGCGTTGCTGTAGGACGGGTTTCCTAACCCGTCGCAGTAGAGGGTTGCCTTCTACGCCTTCGCCCACTGCTGGCGCAGGAAGGCCATCGACTTCGGGATCTCGACCTTCGGGTCGCCGTGGACCGAGCACTCGAAGCTGCAGTAGTCCTGGTAGCCGATCATCTTCAGACCGCGGAATCCCTCGACGAACTGCCGCTCGTCTTGGCCGGGCAGGTGCCGGGTCCGCGAGGCAAGGTGTACATGGCGGAGCCGCGGCCCACCGGAGATGAACGCCCCGAGGTCGCTTGTCTCCTCGATGTACATGTGAAAGAAGTCGCCCATCACGCAGATGCCCTGGCTTTGGCAATCGTGGGCGATTGCAGCGGCGTCGGCCACCAGCCGCAGGAAGAACGCCTCCTTGCGGTTCAAGGGCTCCAGCAGCACCCGGCTGCCGACCTTCACCGCGTGCTCGCCGATGGCGGGCATGACGTCCAAGAGGTTCTTTCGGATCTCCTGATTGGTCAGCTTGGTGTCCTGGTTGAACGCAGGCACGTAGATGACGCCGGTTGCGTGCAGGGCCGCGGACGAGGTGAGGACCTGCTGGAGGGCCTCGATGCCAGCCTTCCGCTTCTCGGACACGTTGGAGACCAGGTCGCCGTCGTGCGACCCCCAGCAGATGGCGCTGCACTTGAGCCGCGTGTTCTTGATTGCCTCGTCGAACTTCTTTTCGTGGTCGACGATGTCGCCGCCGAGCTCGACGCCATCGAAACCCCAGCGTTCCATGTTGGCCAACTTCTCGGCCAGATCGCGCCCGGGGATGATTCCCAACTGGCTGGACAGCTTCAATTGAGCGGGCGGCGGATTGGGCGTCTGGCCGGCGGGCGTCGCTTCGCCGCTGAGTTCCTCGGCAACCGCCCGGCCCGAACGCAAGGCCGCACCGGCGGCGGCGGCCGTCCCGGCGGCTAGGAATCCACGTCGCGTGACATTCATGGGGGTTCTCCGAGAGCGGATAGACGGCAACCCGCTGCGCCATTGGCGGCTTGCCCGGCTTCGACGCGCCCGATTCACTTTACCGCACCCGGTTTGGCTGTTCAAGAGGCCGCTACACCCATTGGTGGTGCGATGGCGTCCCAACCCCGAGCCATCGGCCGCTCTGCTGGCGGGCTGGCACGGCGGAAATTACCATCGAGATGGGGAATCGAAACGAAGATTCGCCAGAATGGCCTTGCTCAATTTGTAGAGATCACAACAATTGCCGTTATAGGGGCAGGCTTCCATGGCCGGAGAGCGCGGTTGCCGCAAGACGACGCGGCGGCCGACCAACGACAGGAGCAATCAGATGACCAGCGTCTCGACCAGACGATTTCAATACGCCGTGTCCGTGCTTTCGCTATTGCTGTTGCTTGCGCCAGCGGCCTGGGCAACCGACATCGAGGGCGTGTTGATGATGGCGGCCGATCAGCCGCAGACGTACATGATCGTCCGGTCCAGCTACGACGGCGCGCCTTACACGGCCGGCGGCGAGCTTGGCTACATCCAGGCCTATCTCGACACCGGTTGCAGCGGCATCCTGTTGAGCCAGGAAACCGCCAGCTCGCTGACCAACGGCGGCACGGTCGGGCTGGCCAGTTCCACCAACGGCGGCAGCACGGTCACCTTCCAGGACGTCGGCGTCGGCGGCGGCTTTTCGGTCAATGTCTCCCAGCCGCTCTACTACAGCGTGGGGACGTACAGTCTCGCGAGCGATCCGACCAACCTGTCGCTCTACAACCAAACCTACGGCCCCGTGCGCATGCAATTGAACCAGACGGCTGCCAGCGACTTCTCCGAGGCGATTGACGTCGTGGGGACGCCGGCCATGGTGGGCAAAGTCGTCGTGATCGATCCGAAACCGTCCGAATCGTTGTCCGACGTCATGCAGGCGACCATCTACAACCCGGGCTCTTCGGCGATTCCGACGACCAACCGGCACGTCAAACTGAGCCTGCCAACGTTCGATCGCTTCACGCAGACTTCGCCCGCCGTCGCCGACGGCCCGACGCTGGCCCACAACCCGTTCATCGGGGCCAACCCCGTCTCGAAGATCGACTCGAGCGTGCCGGCCGGCGACGCCCAGGGCATTTCGATCGCTTACGGCGGTCATTCGGCCACCGGCAGCTTCCTCTTGGACACCGGCGCGCAACTCTCGATGATCTCGACGCAATTGGCCAGCTCGCTGCATGTCCGCTACACGCCCGGCTGCGAGCCGGGGAACACCAAGGGGAACGATCCGCAGTTGGAGACGTATGATCCGGCCAATCCGAGCCTTCCCGGCGCGGTGCTGAGCGGCCAGTTCCAAGCCGCGGTCGGCGGCCTCGGCGGGTCAAAGACCGTGATGGGCTTCAACCTGGCTTCGCTTGCGGTGCCGACGGTTGAAGGCGACCCGCTCCGCTACTTGAACGCGCCGGTCCTTGTGGCCGACATCACGGCCGAAGACTCGATCACCGGCAAGTCGCTCACGCTCGACGGCGTGTTCGGCATGAACTTCCTGGCGATGAGCGCCGATCTTGACACCTTCGACATGCACGCCGGGGCGTACGACTGGATCGTGTACGACGACGCCCACGCCACGCTTGGCCTCGATCTCCGCGGGGCGACCTCGGTGCCGGAACCGGCGGCGCTCACGCTGCTGGTCGTCGGTCTCTCGGTGCTCGGCCTGCGGCAGCTCGCACGGCGTCGGGCGAGCTAGTGTAGTGTCTCGCGCAAAGGGTGATTTGTGGGTGGCGCGCTCTGAGCCTCCGGCGAAGGGAGTGTGACTGCCAACACGCCCTTCGCAAGCTCAGGGACGTGCCACCCGGCCTTCGCGAACGCCTTGCTCAGTCTTCGCCCGACAACACCGCGTCGACCGCCGCGGCGGAGAGTTTGACATTGACCGTGGCCGTGGCGGCCTTGCTGTCGACGACGCCGTCGTTGACGACGACCTCGATGGTCCGATTGCCCGCGGTTGGCGAGGCGGATGCGTTGTTGTAAGTGACCTTCTTCAGCAACTTCACATAGTCGGACACGCTGGCCGCGCCGGTGAGTGTCAGCACGCCGCCCG
This sequence comes from Thermoguttaceae bacterium, assembly GCA_039679885.1. Classification (GTDB taxonomy): domain Bacteria; phylum Planctomycetota; class Planctomycetia; order Pirellulales; family Thermoguttaceae; genus JAJFUI01. The sequence continues at coordinate 5,877 of JBDKUC010000028.1, forward strand.
AATAACTCGAGGTGACCGACGTGCCGGTGACATCGGCCGCGAGCGTTTCGCTGCTGCCATCGAGCAGACCGATGATCGAGACGGTCATCGAGGCGAGCAGCGTGCTGTCGGCGTCGACGATCGTAGCGGTCGAGGCCGCAATGGCGACGGCGGAACTGCCCGACGTGAAGGTCGTGGAATAGCCGGCGTTGCTGGCGGAGCCCGACAGATAGACAGCCGGCGTCGCGTCGACCTTCCCGATGATTTGGGATGCCGACATGGCCGGATAGACCAGGTACTGCAACGAGAAGGCGGTGGCCTTCAGCCCGCGCTCGCCGAAGTTGTACTCCGTGCCCGCGGCGCCTGCCGTGAGTCCGACTTCAAACTGGTCGGCGTTGGCCGTGCCGGTCTTCTCGCCGGCGATGACGCCGACCGTCTCGATGCCATCGATGTAGTTCGACGGCTGCGTCTCGGTAACCCGATACGTGCCGGGCGCCAAGTTTGCGAATTGATAGGAGCCGTCCGACCCGGTGAGTTTGGTGGCCGCGGTCGTCCACGTCCCGTCGCTCCCCTTGCTCGAAAGGGTGACGATGACGCCAGGCAACCCCTTGTGGGATGAGCCGCTGGTCATGGTCCGCAGGCCGTCGTTGTTCGTGTCGAGGTAGACGTAGCCGGAGATGCTCCCGCCGGCGACGACGATCGACGCGGTGTCGGTGGCCGAACTGAAGGCGGTCGCGCCGCCGTTGGTCGTCGTGTCGGCCGTGCCGCCGGCCGTTCCGGTGCTCTTATCCCAGGCGTGATAGGTGATCGTCGCCGATTCGCTCACGGTGCTCGTGGGCGTATAGCGGAGCTTGGCCGTGCTGGGCAACAGCAAGGCCGACGTGTCGGAAACCGTCGGGAAATCGGTGAACGTCGTGCCGTTGAGCGAGTAGGCCCAAGTGCCGCTGCCGGTCTTGCCGGTGATGGCGATGCCGCCCAGCGCGTCGGTCGAGTCGACGTCGGTGATCTTCGTCGAACTCGTGCCGTTGTTGATAAAGGTCCCCGTCAGGTTGACGATCACGGCGCTGCCAAGGATCGTGGTTCCGGCCGTCGGGCTGGCCGCCGTGAGCGCGGGGGCGTCATTGAGCGAAAGCGTCGCGGTGTCCGTGGCCGTGCTGAAGGCTGTGGCACCGTTGGTCGTCGTGTTGGCGACCTCGCCGGCGGCGCCGGTCGTGCCGTCCCACGCCCGATAAGTGAACGTGGCCGTTCCGCTGCCAAGGGCGTCCGGGATAAAACGCAGCGTTGCCGTGCTGGGGAGCAACAACGCGTCAGTCTCGCTGATGCTTGACAGATCGTGGAACGTCGTGCCGTCGAGCGAATAGGCCCAATCGCCGCTGCCGGTCACGCCAGTCAAGGCGATGCCAATCGTCGCGCCGGTGTCGGCGTCGGTGATGCTGGTCGTGCCTGTGCCGTTGTTGATGATGGTGCCGCTCAAAGCGATGATTGTCGCCGCCGTCGAGACGTTGGGCCCGATCTTCGGGCTGGCTGCGGTCAGAACCGGCGCGTCGTTCAAGCTTGTAACGGTCAGCGACGCCGTGTCGGTCGCCGAGCTGAAGGCCGACGTCCCGCCGTTGGTTGTCGTGTCTGCCGTGCCGCTTGCTATCCCCGTGGTCTTGTCCCAAGCGCGGTAGGTGATGGTTGCCGTTTCGCCGTTGGCCGCGTCTGGGGTGTAACGCAGCTTGGCCGTCGCCGGCAACAGCAGCGCGGCGGTTTGCGACACCGTGCCGATGGGGGCGAAGTTTGTGCCGTCGAGCGAGTACGCCCAAGTGCCGTTGCCAGCCTTGCCGACGATGGCAATGCCGCCCAGCGAGTCGTTCGCGTCGGCGTCGGTAGTCGTGGTGCCGCCCGTGTGGTTGATGAAGCTGCTCAGGTCGACCGTCACAGCCGTCTCTTCGTTCGTCGAGCCAAGCGACGGACTGGCCGGGGTCAAGACCGGCGCCGTGTTGACCGAAATCGATGCGGTGTCGGTGGCCGTGCTGAAGGCGGTCGTCCCGCCGACCGCGCTGGAGGCCGAAAGGTCCACGCGATCTCCGGCCGTTCCGCTCGTCGTGTCCCAGGCGTGGTAGCTGATCGTGGCCGTCTCGCTGCTGCCGGCCGCCGGCGTGTAGCGGAGCGTCGCGGTCTTGGGCAACAGCAGGGCCGAACTGCCGGAGACCGCGCCGATGGCCGTGAAGTCGGCGCCGTTGAGCGAATACTCCCACGTGCCGCCGCCAGTGGTGGCCGTCAAGGCGATGCCGCCGCGCGTGGCGCCAACGTCCACGTCGCTAATGCCGGTGGCGGCCGTCCCGTTCTCAATGAACGTGCCGACCAGGCTGATCGTCGCGGCGACGCCAGGCGCGGCGTTGCCCATGCTCGGGCTGGCCGGCGTCAGGACGGGCGCGTCGTTGACGTTGCTGACGCTGAGCGTGGCCGTGTCCGAGGCCGTGCTGACCGGCGACTGGGCGCTCGTGGCCACGTCGAGCGTCAGGTCGAGCCGTCCGCCGTCGGCGCCGGTGGTTGCGTCCCACGCCCGATAGCTGATCGTCGGCGTCTCGCCGTTTTCACCGTCCGGCGTGTAGCGCAGGACGGCGTTGTGGTCCAACAGGAGGGCTGAGGTGGTCGCAACGTTCGTGATTTCGGTGAATGTCGTGCCGTTGAGCGAATATTCCCACTTGCCGTTTCCTGTGACGCCGAACAGGGCGATGCCGCCCAGCGCGTCGCTCTGATTGGCGTCGGTGACCGTGGTGGTCCCGCTGCCGTTGTTGATGAAAGTCCCGTTCAACGAGATCGTGACGGCGGTGTCCTCCATGGTGGTCCCCATGCCGGGGTTGGCCGCCACGAGGACCGGCGGGAGGTTGTCAGGCAAGACATCGATGGCAAACGTCTTCAGCGCGTAGTTGCCCGCGGCGTCTGTCGCGCGGACGGTCACGGTCACCGGCGACGCTTGGCCGCTGGCGGGCGTCCAACTGATCGCGCCGGTTTGGGGGTTGATCGCCATGCCGGTGGGCGGCTGATCCAACTGATAGACGGCCGTCGAATCATCGGTCGTCACCTGGCACGTGTAGGCATGCCCGATGACGGCCATGGTGATCGGGGTAAAGGCAAACGCGGGGGCGGTGCTGTCGACGGTCAGCGTCATCGCGGCCGAGTTCGCGCTAAAGACGTCGGCCGTCTTGCTGACTGCGGTCGAATCCCCGTTCTCATAAACGGTGGCAGTCTTGTCCGGGGCCACTTGAATTGCCGTGAACGTGTGCGAACCGTCCGAGAGCGGCCAGGAGCCGTTCGTGGTGACGGTGACGGTCGAGCCCGTGGCCGTCGCGCTGCCGATGACGTTTCCGTCGGCGAGGATCTCGACCTCGTTGCCGCTGGTGACGCCCGAGACCAGGAATTGGAGCGTCTTGCTCGTGGCGGAGTTGTTCAGATTGGTGCTTGTCGCGCCGCCGGTCAATGCAATACTGGTCGGCGCGGCGGGGATGGCGCTGCTCCAAGGATTCGCCGGGCTCGTTGACGAGTCGGCCGTGATCGTTACGGTGAAGGTGCGCGCGACGGAGACGTCCGTGCCGACGCTGGCCACGACGGTGACCGTGACGGAGCCGGTGACGCCGGCCGGCGCCGTCAAGCGAAGCACGCCGTTCTGGGTGTCAGTGAAGATCGAGGCGGAGGTAATCGTCACGTTCGAGGCCAGATACTCCGTGTACTTCACCGTCGTCAGGTTGGTCATTCCCGCGATGGTCGAGACCACGTCCGTCCCGCTCGTCTGGCAACCGAAGATCGTGTACTTGTAGTCGCCATACCGGTAAAGCTGCTCGGTGATGAAGAACTCGGTCGAACTCGTGCCGATGGTCGAGCGGGCCATCCCGAGGACGCCCGCCGACGTGTACTGGAGCAAGGGGCTGAACTCTTCGCCGAAGGCAGTCTGATTCGCCTTGATCGAGGAGCTGGTCGGCGGATTGTTGCCGCCCTGGATGACGAACGGGGTGCCGTCGGTGCCTTTTGCATTGCGGTAGATCACGAGCCCGTTATAGTAGCCCGACTTGACGAGGTTCTCGATGGCCGCCGTCGTGATCGGCGTCAGATCGTCGAACAACTTGAACGTCATCGCCTTGTCCGCGCCATTGATGTTGACGTTCAGTTTCAGGCTCTGGTCGGTCTGCGGCGCCAACGAGGGCGTCAGCTTCGAGTAGTCCGACGCCGTTGCGGCGAAGGTGATGGCGGTGTTCTCCGAGGCGGCGCTGCCGGCCAGCGGGATGCAGAGCGTCGTGCCGGCGGACATCGTCACGTCCGACAGCGAGCCGAGGCCCACCGACAGAAGGCAACGGTTCTCGAGCGCCTCGAACGCAATGCGCCGGGGCTTCTGATTTCGTCGCGCGTCGTCGTGCGAAAGCCAGGAGGACCAGTTCCGACCGAACAGATGGGGTTTCTTCATGACTGACGTCTCAGTGGCCTAAAGACCGCAGGAGGCTGGGACTGCCTTGACGACGGTAACCTGCCGGAAAGACATTCGCGGTTGAATTGCGACCGCCGGCGCCGGCTCTTGCCAGACGACGGGGAGGTGCGCCGCCAGGGCCGTAGCCGACAGTGCAACTCGCGCGCCGGCCGAGATCGGACGGCCGCTGCCCGATGCAATGGAACGCAGGTTCGCCGGCAAAACCGAAATCCCTCTTTCTCCGTGCCGTGCCCTTTCCCCCTATCGTAGTCGGGCAAGTTGTCGGAGTCCAGGAATTTGCACTGTCCCTAACCCGATGGAGGCATCGCCGCCGCGTGCACCTGCGGCGAAATGGAAACGCCGCGTATCACGTTCGCCACACCTCGACAGCCAATTCGTCGATCAGCCGCTGAACGTCAGCCATCTTCTGAGAACCTGCGGCCAGCCCCTGCCGGCGCAGGTCATGGGCGCGGCGACTCAGCATCGCCAACTGCCGGTGCCGGTCGTCCTCGGGCCGATACCGCCGCAGCGGGAGATCGTTGAGCATGCCCGGCGTGCCGAAGCTCTTGCCGCCGCGGACGCTATGGGCGGCCACCAACCGGTTCAACGGCTCACTGTTGAGCATCGCACACAAATAGTGCGCCTCGTCCCCCGAGCCGCAGGCGACCAGAACGCACGTCTCCTGGGGAACGACGGGGCGACGGCCAGCCTCTGTCCCCTCGCCCCTTGGGAGAGGGCTAGGGTGAGGGCTAGCGCAATTTGTCCCCTCGCCCCTTGGGAGAGGGCTAGGGTGAGGGCCCGTCCAATTTGTCCCCTCGCCCCTTGGGAGAGGGCTAGGGTGAGGGCGAGTCACCTCCAGCTCTTCGCCTTCCGAGAGAGCGGACGCCGTCTCCACCACGGCCGCGTTGATTTGGCGATCCATCCGCCGCCAGACGACCTTGACGGGCGCGGTCGTATAGGGCCCAACATTGTACATCGAGTAGAACGGCCCAGCGTGCTGGTAACGCCGATAGGCGGCACGCGAGGCGAGCAAGTCGCGGAACTGTTCGAGGTACGCGAGGGTGCGTGGCCAGCGGGCCCGCATCGTTTGCTCGTCGATCCCACATCGCGTCGTCGGGTCCTGGACCAAGAGGAGACAACCGTTCGGGACCGCGCGAAATCGCTCGACGCCGCTCCACCGCACGAGCGGATAGAGCAAGTCTGGCTCGATAATGTGCTCGCGGGCTTCCAAGGGATGTTTCCCCCGCGCAGCGCTGTTGCGGATGCGAACGCCATGCTGCGTCTGGCCCAGCACCTCGACCCAATAAACGCCGTTCGCGCCACCGCTGTTCGCCCCGAGATGCGCCGCGTAGTCGGCTGGCGTCTTTCCCGCGGGCGTCGCCAGATCGCTGTCGTTCGGCGTCACAAGCCACGGCGACGTTGGTTTTGTCGGATTGATCGGCCGAGCGAGGCACGCCTCGCGGCGGAAGTCGCCCTCCGCGATGGTCGCCGCTGGCCTTTTGGCGGCTTCCGTCCACCGGAAATAGGGCACCGGATACGCCGTCGCCTGGCCCTTCACGAGCACGATGACGCTGGTCCAGTTGGCGGCGTCGCCGAAGGGACGCAGGGCGGTGAGATCGTCAACGCGCAATACTCCAAGTCGCTGGCCGTCGCGTCCGAGTTGAAAACGGCGGAAGCCATCGCCGGCGAGCGTCTGGAAGAGCGTTTGTGTGATGACCATCCCGAGACGCCCGCCCGGCTTCAGGTGGCGATCGGCCGCCGCGTAGAGCATGAGCATGGAGAGGTCTTTCTTTCCGCCTCCATGCCGAGCGCGGGTGCCGGACAGAGAAAATAGGCCGTACTTTTCCCAAAGCGGCTTGGTCGCCTGGCGATCGGCGTTGGAAAGGTTGTCCCAGGCGATCCACGGGGGATTGCCAACGATATAATCGAACGGCGCCTGGCCGACCGGCCGCTGAACGCCTGTGTCCTGGATCGAGTCGTGCAGATACACAGCGGCCGGAGCCTGCTGCGGCAGTAGGTTTGCGGCTGCCATGCAGCAATTCGCCCGGGCGGTCATCACGGCTAGCGGATTCAGATCGAATCCGACGATCGGCGGGCCGGAAAGCAGGGCCTCGCGGTTCGGCCCTCTCAGAAGGCGTCGCAGGGCCATGACCAAGAAGGTGCCGGAGCCACACGCCGGATCGAGCAGGCGTTGGTCGGTGCGACCCTCGTAGCCGACCTCATCGAGCACATGACGAGCGAGCCAGTCCGGCGTGTAGTATTAGCCCAACTGTCGCCTCAAGGGACGGGGAAACAGATCCTGATAGAGCCGCTTGAAGAGGTCGCACTCGCCATCGTCGCGGTCGCCGGCCAGGTCGTACCGTCCGACGGCGTCGCGGAGCCGCCCCACGAAGCGAGGCAGCGCAGGCGTTCGAGCCGACGTCCACCAGGCGAACGGACCTGTGGCAGACCCGCTTTGGGGTTCGGCGTGCGTTAAACCGGCGTCATCGAGCCGCTCCAGGAACAGTCCGACGAGCAACGCGTAGTAGGTCTGCATCGCCAGCAGCAGCGGCGCGGCTTGGCCTTCCAACCCGACGTTGTAGAACGCGGCCGGTCGCGTGAGCAGCCGCGGGAGTTTGGCGAGGACGCCCGGGGCCCAGGCGTCGAGCCACTCGGTCCATCGCCCGAGCGCACCGCCGTCATCCTTGGCGAGACCGTCGAGCAGCGCGGCGATGCCTTCCCTCGCGAGCGGGCTTCCGGTCGCGAAGGCGTCACAGATCGCGGTGGACGTGAGCGGTTGACTCGGCGAGGCGTGCATCGGTTGGCTCATGGCTGCCTATTGTCGCCGTCGGAGCCACCCGTGGCAATGCGCCCCGTGATAATGTGCAGGGCCAAGAAAGAGAGCGGACCGCACCCCGACGTCGTGTCGAGATGCGGCCGCTACCGGGGGAGCAAGCACTCGCGCCCGCTAGACTCTGCAACCGTGCCACACACTACGCGGTTGCAAATACGGACGCGAACACCTATCAATCGATTGAGCGACTGACGGTGTACGCTTCAATAGCCTCTTGGTTGCGTCACCATCTGTTTCCGCGTAACACGCGTGCATGTCGCTTCACTCAATTACATTCTTGGCAGCCCAGAGAAAAAGTCAAGCAGGCCTGATAAAAAGACGGCGCCCCGCGCTCGCGATTCACAAGCTTCGCGTGATCGGTTCGTAGTACCGCCTTTAGGCGGAAGAACGTACTCCTCACGCTCCGCGTGAGGTAACCGGCACGATGTGGCCTCGGACCCGGCTTCACGCGGAGCGTGAAGAGTACGCGCCATTGGCGATCGCGATGATCGCTGTTATCCTGAGGGAATGTCGTACGGCTATCGCCGCCGGCCGAGTTCGCAACCACCAGAGTGACCATGCGTTTTTTTCTCGCCGGCATCATGCAGGGCTCGCACCTCGAGTCACGTGTCCACGGGCAGGAGTATCGCTCCGAGATCGCCCGCCTTCTTCACGAGCACTTTCCCGAGGCCGAGATCTACGATCCGCGGGCGGAGCACTCGGAGTCTCTCAGCTATGAAGAGGCGGAAGGCCGTCGGGTGTTTTTCGGCCACAATCGGATGTGTCGCGACATTGACGTCCTGGTCGCCTACGTGCCACAAGCGTCCATGGGCACGGCCATCGAGATGTGGGAAGCGCATCAGCATGGGGCCGCGGTGCTGACGATCAGCCCGCTTCGGCTCAACTGGACGGTCCAGTTTCTCAGCCACGCGGTGTATGCCGACTTGAACGCGTTCGACGCGGCCATCCGGAATGGCGACGCCGCCCGGGTGATCGCCAGAGTCCGTGAATTGGGGCCAGGATCGCCGAGGCGTTCGTAGTTCCGCCTTTAGGCGGCGATTTCGCTCGGAAGACCGGCTAACGCCCAATACCGTTGAATTGGCGCCGAAGAACTTGTTCCCATGCTCCCGCGTGGGAACACACTCGTGGCGACGCTCCCGCGTCGTCGGGATCGCCAGCCAGTTTCGAGCCAATACGTTGTGCTGAGGACGCCGGAGCGTCCAACCGGTGCGTTCCCACGGGGGACCGTGGGAACGAGATTGTCGGTTGCTTGCTTAATTCAACGGTATTGGTCTAAAGCCGGGAACCACGAACAACGGTGCGACCGTCCTGGATTGCATTGCGGGGCATTCTATTGCGGGGCATTGCCGCGAGCCAAAAACCGGACTATACTTCACTTGGCTGGCCAGCCGAGAGGAAGGGCCGATACACCGGGTTTTGACCGCTAGCTCGACATGAAACATGGGCAGCAGGTAACCTAAGGTCGGCGTACCGCCCCTCCCTCCGAAAAATCCGATTCAAGAAGCCCGCCTCTTCGGTGCGGGCTTCTTCGTTTATGGGCGAAAAGCGTAGCAGCTTTTCCGCCCATCGACGCCCCGGGGAAGACTTCGGAGTGGCTTCGCCCTGTTGGCGCATCGCAGCGGCAGCTATAATTTTGATATGCCGCAACCGATTGCCCTCTGGAGTCACTGCCTGGACTGTGCTGCGCTGACGGATGTCGGTCTGCGCCGTGCGAATAACCAGGACTCGTACGCCATCGTCTTGGCGGGCGACCAGACCGACTTCAACGAGCGTGGCCACTTCTTCATGGTGTGCGATGGGATGGGCGCCCACGCGGCTGGAGAATTGGCCAGCAAGATGGCGACCGACATCGTCTCGTTGGCCTACCGCAAGCTGCTCGATCAGTCGCCGCCGGAGGCCCTGTTGTCGGCCATCTTGGACGCCAATCGGCAGATCCATGCCAAAGGGCAAGCGAGTCCTGACTTTCGCGGGATGGGCACCACGGCCACGGCGCTGTTGCTGTTGCCCGCCGGGGCGCTGGTGGCTCATGTCGGCGACAGTCGGGCGTACCGCCTCCGAGGCAATCGCATCGAGCAATTGACGTTCGACCACAGCCTGGTCTGGGAGATGCGGGCGTCGGGGCAGTTGACGCCCGAGACGGCCGGTTACGTCTCGAAGAATATCATTACCCGGTCGCTGGGGCCCAGCGCGATGGTCCAGATCGACTTGGAGGGCCCGGCGCCGGTTCAAGCCGGCGACACCTATTTGATCTGCTGCGACGGGCTATCGAACACGGTGAAGGATGAAGAGCTGGGAATGATCCTTGGCTGCCTCCCGCCGGCCGAAGCCGTCCAATCGCTGATCGACTTGGCGTGCCTGCGCGGTGGGCCGGACAACATCACGGCCATCGTGGTCCGCGTGCTTGGCCCTCAGGTGGCGCATTCCTCGGGCGAGGAGGCCACGCCTCGGGCGGCAGCATCGAACCTACGGCCCGTTAGTCCGCTCATCTGGACGCTCCTTGGCGTGGCGTCCCTGTTTGCGGTGGGTATGCTCAGCCTTGGGGACGGTTGGGCCGCGCTGGCCGCATTCATCGGCGCGTGCGCGGCAAGCATCGCAGCGCTCTGGCAACGCTATGGCGGGCGGCGGCAGCCCGAGGCCGACGACCGGCTGTTTGGCCGCGGCCCCTACGTGTCGGTCGACGCCGCGACGACGCCCGAACTGCTCGGACGCCTGGCGGAGATTGTGCAGCAACTCCGCGACGCCGCGTTGAGCGAGAATTGGCAGGTCGATTGGGCCGGCTTCGACGCGTTGCTCGCGCACGCAGCCACCGCCGTGCGGGACGGCACGCTCACCGAGGCGGCCCGCGCCCATCTGAAGGCCATCTGCTCGATCATGGCCCAACTGAGGCAGCAACGCAATCACGCCAGCAGTGATAGTGGCGTGTTCACGGTCTGACGAGTGGGCCACAACTTCCTTGAGGCGACTCAGCCGACAGGGCCATTTCCAGTCGGTTCCGTCCCGCCTGTTTCGCCCGATACATCGCCATGTCGGCCATCTCGATCAGCGGTTTCGGAGCGAGTGATGCAGTCTGCGAGGACGAGACCACGCCAAGGCTCACCGTGACGGATATCTTCGTTCCATGCACGTCCCAGTTCTGGCTTGCGACCGAACAGCGAACGCGCTCCGCCATTTCTGCGCCTCCGGCCAAATCGCATCCTGTCAGCACAATCAGGAACTCGTCGCCACCGTAGCGACCGATGGCCTCGTAGGTGCGTGCCTCGGAAGCCATGCGCTTCGCCACCTCGGCCAGGACCTGGTCGCCGGCCTGATGTCCATGGGTGTCGTTGATATCCTTGAAGTGATCGACGTCGACCATGATGACGCTGAAAGGAAGGCCGCTGCGCGACGCCCGATCGCATTCGCGCTGCAATTCATTGAGGATGGCCTCCCGGTTGCGCAGGCCAGTGAGAAAGTCGTAGGTCGCCTGCTTGCGCAGGGCATCTCTGGCCGCGAGGGACTCGATCTGCAGCCTCGTGATTCTCTCGCCTGCGCGGATTCTCACAAACAGCTCGTCCACATCGAAGGGCTTCGTCACGTAGTCATCGGCGCCGGCGTTGAAGCCTGCAACCAAGTCCTTTTTGTTGTCCATCGCCGTCAGCAGGATGACGTAGGGAACGATGTCCTTCTTGAGAGTCCGCAGTTTGCTGCACAGCGTCACGCCGTCCATGCCCGGCATCAGCCAGTCCAGGATGATCAAATAGGGAGCGTTCGGCTGCTGCAACAGTTGCCACGCGTGATTGCCATTGCGCGCAAGCGTCACTTCGTATCCAAAACGCTGCAGGCATTGCGTGAGGACTCGGCGAGTGATGCCGTCGTCATCTGCAACAAGGACTTGCATGGCACGTATTTCCTCTCGACAGGCGTTCGGTCCTATCGTCCGAATCCTGGGCGTCTGGGCCGGCGGGGCCGGCACGCCGATGGTGTGTCTACATCTTATGCTGGACTCGAGGGCTCGCGAACCGTCGCGGTTCCCGAAAGGCCGCCGCAACGGCCGCCATTCATCATCATGCTGCGGAAACAGTCGCCGGTCGATCAAGATACAGCGACAGATTCGCTCGGCCGCAATCGAACCGCACGGCGATGGCGGCCGCCAAAGTCCCGTCAACAAAGCTTTCGGCCGCGTCGCCGCTGGAGAGGAAACGCGGTTGGCTGACGTGAAACATATCGCTCGGCGTGGCGATCCGCGGCAAGAGGTTCCCGCAGATCACGTTCAGTATCTCCTTGAGGGCGTCCTGCTGTTCTTCGGGAGACGCTGAGCCTCGCTCCGCTCGGCCGAGGATATTGTCCGCCAAAATGGCTACCATGCGACTGGAGACGGAAAGGGTGAGACTGCCGCCGAAGGGGCCGGAAAACCTGATGCTGGCCGAGGTCTGCGGGGGCGCGTCATCCTCGCCGCCATCCTGTTCCCCCAACGGGAGCACAAAGGCCATCGATGCGAACGTGTCTTCGGTGACCTTCGCCAGTGCGTTGTCAAACTCGGAGTTCATGGGTGGTTCCTATTAGTTCCGAGACAGCTTTGCGGATTGCTTCTGGAGTGAACGGCTTGTGAACGAACTTTACCCCCATGCTCAGGAGGCGTGCGATGCGTTCCTCATTTCCTTCGGTCGAGACGACTGCGACGGGCAGATCCGCCCAGAGCGGATTGCTACGGATGGCTTCGACGACCTCCTCGCCGTTCATTGCCGGCATGTTGATGTCGACAAACGCGAGATCGACGCAGTGGCGATCGAGGACTTCAAGAGCCTGTCGGCCATCCGTGGCTTGATGGATCTCCCCCAGCTCGATACCGATCAAGCCGAGAATCTTAACGATAACGGCGCGCGTGATGATGCTATCGTCGGCAATCAGTATGTTAAGCGACACGAGAGGTGCTCCCACTAGAGAGGTTTGTCCAATCCCATGGAATTCAGCCATACCTTTCCCGTGCCGATTTCGAGATACATGGTCCTGGGCAGTTCGCCCCCAATGTCCTCGGCATCGAGCAGAAGGCCGAATTGCCAGAGAATCTTTCTGAACATGATGTAATTGCGTTTCCCGATCGCAAAGTGGTCGATGCGCTCTGTCTGCGTTGCCGCGCCACCCGCCGCCCTAATGGAAAGCCGATTCCGCGTTGCCCCGGCGGCGAGCATCTTGTGAAGCAGGGCCGGGACGCCCGTGTCCACGAACATGCAGGGGTTGATCTTGGCCTGCGACGGGTTGATCGCCGCGGTCGGAAGCATTGCGTGAAGCAGGCCGCCGAGACCGGTCACCGGATCGTAGACCGCAATGCCCAAACAACTTCCTAACGCATGCGTGACCATCAGATCGCCGCCTACGCTTGAAATGTCCAGTTCACCAACGCCGACGACGTGCCTCACGGTGTCCTATTTTTCCTCGGTTGCTGCATGCCTTTCCTGTAAACCGCGGGTTGCAGGTAGGTGAAACGATGTCGGATGCCAGTCAGGCTCTCGGAATGACCGATGAACAGCACGCCTCCCGGCGCGAGAATCTCCCAAAAGCGTTCCACCACTTCCTGGCGGGTTGGTCTGTCGAAGTAGATCATGACATTTCGGCAGAAGATGACGTCAAAAGGCCCCTTCATTGGCCAGGGACCCACGAGATTCAACGTGGCAATGTCCACCATCTTCTTCAGTTGGTTCATGACCCTGTAGTGAACACACGCGCCATCCTCTTTGCACGGCGTGAAGCTTCTGCCGATCAACTGTGTCGGAACCTGCTGCAAGCGTTCAGGCGCGTAGACGCCTTGCCGGGCAATTGCGAGCATTCGCTGCGATATGTCCGTCGCCAAGACCCGCAAGTCCCACTCGCCCGAATTCTCCGCTGCCATTCGCAGCAGCATGGCGATCGAGTACGGTTCCTCTCCTGACGAGCAGCCGGCGCTCCAAATGCGGATTCGTCGGTCCCGCTGGTGTTGACGGAACATCCAGGGGCAGATCGTGGTCGCCAAAAGGTCGAAATGTTGCGGCTCGCGAAAGAAGTACGTGACGTTCGTCGACAATGCGTCGACCATCCGGGTCGCCTCGTCGCTGTCGCTCCAAACGCGCTCCACGTATTGACCGAAGGTGGTCAGTCTCAGATCCCGCAATCGCTTGTGCAGGCGGGCCTCAACCATCGCCATCTTGCCCTGGCGTAGGTTGATGCCAGACAGTCTCTTTACGAGCTGGCTGATCGCAAGAAACTGCGGCCGCGTCAATCCAGCGATCTCTAACGGTGCTTGGATCATGGCGACACTTCGTCGGAACTCTCGGTCATGGTGGTCCGCAGCGGAGCCACCATCGAGACCTTCCAGGCTTCCTTCCCGCAAAAGTTCAGTAGCTGGCCAGAACCGCCTCGTCATCGTTCACAGACGACATGTCTTCGGGCGGCGGCGTCACATCATGGTCGTCGCGGTCATAACCGCGAGGTTCCGGGCGTTCGGTGAAATACGTTTCGCGGCGCCACTGGCCCGAGCGCGCCGTCCCGCGTTTGTCCTGTCGAGGACGTGACGCGGAGGAATGCGACTCGCGGAGCGGATCATTGCACGGTGCGAATCGGCGATCCTGCCGCACTTCGTTCGTCACGTCGATCGCCTCCACCAGGCCTCGCAGTTGTTTCACCGCGCGATTCAGCTCCTCGACCTGGCCGTTGAGTTCTTCGGCGGCAGCGGCCGACTCCTCCGCGTTGGCTGCGTTTTGCTGAGTCACCGTGCCCATTTGGCCCATCGCGCGGTTGATCTGCTCAATCCCGCTGGTCTGGTCGCCGCTGGCCGAGGCGATTTGCGCCACCAGATCGTTCACCTTGCGTGAGTTCTCGGTGATGCGTTGAAACGCGTCGCCGACCTCGTTGCTGATCTGCACGCCCTTCTCTGCGTTTTTCACCGACTCTTCGATCAAGACCGTCGTATTCCTTGCGGCATCGGCGCAACGCTGAGCCAGATTGCGGACTTCCTCGGCCACCACGGTGAAGCTTTTGCCGGCCTCGCCGGCGCGTGCGGCCTCGACGGCGGCGTTCAGCGCCAACAGATTCGTTTGGAAGGCGATCTCGTCGATGTCCCTCATGATCTTGGATGTGTCCAGCGACGACTGTTGTATCTCGGCAATCGCCACGGACATCCGCGTCATCGCCTGGACTCCCTTGTCGGCGTCGTGACGGGCGGTCTCCGCAAGATTCCTGGCCTCCGAGGCGTTGTCCGCGTTCTGCCTGGCCATCGCAGCCATCTCCTCGGTGCTGGCGCTGGTCTCTTCGGCCGCCGCGGCTTGCTCGCTGCTTCCCCGGGCCAGAGTCTGCGCGGCGCAGGAAACCTGCCCGGCCGCCGAGGCCATTTCTCCCGCTCCCCGGTTCATGGTCTCGATCATCATGCAGAGTCTTTCGCCTGTCGTGGTCAGCTCTTGTGGGCTGAACGTCTGCAGGCCTCTAAAGATTTTCCGCAGTGGCTTGGTGATCGATTGGGTGGCGACAAGCCAGATGAGAACAGCCACCAAGGTCGAAACACCGAGCACCGTTCCGAGGATGGCGTTGCTTCTCGATCCAATCGCTGCAAGCGTGATGTTCGCTTCTTCAATCTCATCTTCGTAGGCGCTCGAGCTGATGACCCAGTCCCAGGGCTCGTAATAGCTGAGCACCGCGACCTTTTGCCGCGCATGATCGGCGCCGGGGTCCAGCCACGGATAGCGTTGAACCGTGCACTCGCCGTTCTTGAGGGCCTCCGCTGCGTTGACGGCCTTTCGGATAAAGTAGTTGCCGTCAGCGTCCTTCGAGTTCCAAATGCTATCGCCGTCGCGACCGCCATGGTGAGAAATGACGTACTGTCCCTTCTGCTCGCCGGAGCCGCCGAGGATGTAGACGTAGCCGGTCTTGCCGACGACGGTGTCCATGACGCCCCGGCGTATCTCCGGGACGTCTCCCATTCTCATTCCGACGTACAGCATCCCCACCACGTTCTTCTTGGCGTCGAGGATCGGCTGATAGGCGGCGAGATACCACGCGTTGACAACGAAGGCGCGGCCGACGAAGCCTTGATTTCTCAGGACTGCGGCAATGACCGGGTTGGTCTTTCCGTCGGGTTCCACTGCGGGGACATACGTGCCAATGGCGCGTTTCTTGTCCTTTCCGACAATATTGGTGCAAACGCGCAGCATATTCCCCTGACTGTCCATCCGCTGAAAGATGGTGCAGGTGGTGTTCACCAGAGTTCTAACGCGGTCGACCACCGGCGACGCCGTCCCTGCGTCGAAGTTTTGCCCCAGCCAGTTCTTTCCCACCAGCATCTTGGGAAGCTCGACCATCGACGCGTTATGATCCGATTGGTTTACCGCCTCCCAGGAGACCTTGCTATCGGTAAAGCTGACTTCGCCGAAGGAGTTCAGTATTTCGCTGGCCACATTGAGGTCGGCCTGGACCTTTTTCTCCATCAGCGCATGTTGTGCGGCGCACATGCGATAGACGCTCTCAGTAATGTGAACGAGGTCGGCTTGCGCGAGCTTGCTGCTCTCGGCTTTCGCCACCCTGATCATCTCATGATTTTGCCAATACACGGTGGCGGAGATGACGGCCATCGGAATCAGCGTCAAACCGACGCCGATTGTCAAGACTCGCAACCGCAACGACAGTCGTGCGAACATGCTATGGCTCCTAGGAGTTTCGCGCTTTTAGGCTTTCGATTTCGTTATTGGAGATCACCATGCCCATGTCCAGAAGGATGGTGACCCTGCCGCCGGTTTTGCCGATTCCCAGCAGGACGCTCGAATCAACCTGCGTCCCGAAGGAAGGCACGCCGTCGATGTCTCTCGCAGAGATGTCCGTGACATCGCACACTCGATCAACGATCATCCCAACGTTGTCATCCCTGACCGCGACGATGACGATGCACGTCATGGCGGTCGGTTCGACCGGCGGCAGACCGAGCTTCAATCGCAGATCCATCACCGGAATCGCATGCCCGCGAAGGTTGATCACGCCGCGGATGAACGGCTGAGTGCGAGGCACCGGCGTGATATGCATCATGGCGACGATTTCACGCACCTTTTGGATTTCCAGGCCGTAGTATTCGTCGCCTAACACAAAGGTTAGGTACTTGCCGGCCCTGTCTTTCAATCGGTTTGGCTCTAGAGTCGCTTGCGCAGTCATGACCAACTCCCTGGAACGGCGGTCGCTATTGGATCGGAGGACGATGACGCGGCTGTGGCGGGCGGTGTCACTCCGGTCAACTGACCATGGACCAGCTGCATCAGGCCAACGACGTCGAGAACGATTCCCACATGGCCGTCGTTCAGAATCGCCCCGCCGGCAACGCCTTGCACGTCGGCCAGCGTCTCTCCCAGAGACTTGATTACGGCCTGTTGCTGCCCTAGGATCTCGTCGACCATTAAGACGCACCGTTTTCCCGCGCCCTCGATCGCGATGCCCAAGGCTTGGTTCGGATCGGTGATTGCTCCGTCGATGTCGAAGAGCTTGTAAAGGCGAACGAGCGGATACAGCGTGCCTTGGAGCATGACCATTTCGGCGCGCCCGGCCACCGTGGAAATGCTGTCGGGGTCCGGCCGAAAGCTCCGCTGAATGGCGATTGTCGGCAGGAGATACTGCTGTTGCCCGACCCGCAGGAGCATGGCGTCAAGGATGGCCATGGTCAGCGGCACGCGCAACGTGATCGTCGTGCCTGCTCCCGGTTGCGTGGTCACCGCAATATGCCCCCGCAGAGACTCGACGTTCCGTCGCACCACGTCCATGCCCACGCCTCGGCCGGAGACGGCGGTCACTTTGTCGGCCGTGGAAAGCCCCGGGCAGAAGATCAATGAGTAGACATCGTCGTCCGAAAGGTCCCGCCCCGCTTCGACCAGACCGCGACGGATGGCTTGACCAAGGATTTTGTCGCGATCAAGCCCCCTGCCGTCGTCCTCCAGCTCAACGACGACGGCGCCGGCCGCATGATAGGCGCGGAGATGCAGCGAGCCTGTCGGGCTCTTTCCACATCGCACGCGGTCGGCAGCCGGCTCGATCCCGTGATCCAGCGCGTTGCGGATCATGTGCATCAACGGATCGTTCAGCGCTTGGACCATGTTGCGGTCGATCTCGGTCTCTTCGCCGCTCGTGTGAAAGGCGACCGCTTTTCCAGACTGATGCGTGAGGTCCCGCACGAGCCGGCTCATCTTGTGGAATGTTCCCGTGAAGGGGACCATTCGCAGACTCATCGCCAAGCCCTGCAGTTGTCGAACAATCGTGCCCGCGTGGGTGATGCTCCGCGCCAGGTTGCCGTGATCGTCTGCAAGGGCGCTGGCGTGTCGGGCGACAATGGATTGGGCAATCACTAGCTCGCCTACGAGATTCACCACCTCGTCAAGTCGCTCGATGTTGACGCGAAGGGTTGTGTCGCCAACTGGCGTGCTCGCGTGCGATGGCTGCGACGGCGTGGCCCGCGTGGTCGCTTTCGTCGCGTCACCGCGCATCACGATGTCGTCGACCGGGAGCGTCTGAGGCTTTTCCGACCTGATCGCGCAACGACCGGATGACGCTTGCGGAGCCGCGTCCGCGTGGTCCAACGAGCGGGTCGTCGAAGGCTGCGATGGCGAGTCGTCGACCGCGTCGTCCGACTCCATGCCCGCCGAGAGACACTGGAGCAACGTCTCCATGTTGGAAGGAGGCAACGGCTCTTCGCCCGGCGGCAATGCCCCAAGTTGATCGACCATGGACTTGATGGCATCGCACGATTGCAGCAACAAGTCGACGCCTCCGCGACTGATTCGGGCGTTGCCGTCGCGGGCCTGGATCACAAACGTCTCTGCCTGATGGGCGAGGGTCTGAATTCGTGACACGCCCAGGAGGCCGGCGGAACCCTTGATCGTGTGAAAGGCTCGTAACGCCGCATTGATCGACTCGGCGTCGTCGGGCGTGACCTCAAGAAGCAGAATGGCCGATTCCGCCGCGGTGAGATGGTCGCTCGCCTCGACGATAAACGCCGGAATCAACTCTCTTTCCCACCCGTAGGTCCCCATGCCAGCGTTGGCGCGGCCCTCGCCGCCGCGCGCAACGCTCGCGTTTGCGGCATCCGTCACGGAGGGAGCGGGCGGCGTCGGCGAAGATTGCTTCTGTTCCGACTCCAGAAGGCCCTGAATCGCAGCGGCGACGATTTCCAGGGAATCAAGACTCTGCTCAGCGGGGCCGCATAGGTTTTCCGATGACACGGCCACGGCGGACGCCACGGCGTTCAGAACCGCGGCCCCGTCCAATGTCTCGATGTTCCGCATACCCGACAACCCAAGTGCAAGCAACTTGGCTTCCCGCGAGGTCGGCTCCATGTTCCGCAAGATTCCGCTCAGGCGATCTCCAAGCTGGGCCACTGCGTTGGCGTCGCATGGGTCCGTCGCCAAGATCATGGCGTGGAGATCGTCAAATGCGTTGCGGAGCGATTCGTCCGATCCATGCCCCGCTGCTGAATATGCTGCGCGCGTCTGCTCGGCCGCTGGGAGAAGGGAGTCGGCAGCTACTTGGCTCTCGTCCATCTTCAGTTCACTACGTCGTTTGAATGCGCGTCAACGTAAAGTGACAGCCTGAGCACTCTCCGGAAATCGCAAACCGTGCCGAAAACCGAACACAGCTTCGACCAGCGGTCGCCATCTCTGCCCAACACCGCACGCAGGGCACTCCGCCAATGCGTACATATCGCCTTGTCTAGCGTAGTTTACGAATCGCGTAGGCTGCTTCTCCACTGTCCACGCCCAGCGTTTTCTTGCCAGCCGGACGGCAAGTCGCGACAGGCCGTTTTTGCCGACAGGATGGGCAATGCCGGCTGTGCGGCCCCAGGTCGTGAACGCGAAGCGTCAGAGAGAGCTAGTTGAGCTGATGGAGCGGGCGAATCGGACGTTGGGCGAGGCGTTGTCGGCGGAGCTGGCAGCCCGCCCGGCGTCGACGCAGAGAGCGTAACCTACGACTTCGGCAGCCCACGCTGCCATTAACCAGCGAGGAAATCGTTGCTTAACTCAGACGCCATTCTGTGCCAGATCCGTTGAAACAAAACACTTCTCGTGTTGAACCGGCGAGAAAGTCGGGCTGGAGGCGCGGCGTTGGCCAGGGCCGGGGCTCTCTTCGTCGCTGGTGTCTCTCTTCGGCGTCTCGCGTGGAAAGTCGTCTGCCGAGAAGAAAGCCGCGAACCGTGACGGCCCATCCTCCGTAGTAGGAATTGAGGGCTGGAGGATGTTGCCATGAGCGACAAAAAACAAGTTGCTGACGTGCTGATCGGCCGCGACTACTGGGACGTTCCGGTGCAGGTCAAACTGCGGGCGTACCTTCGTTTCGGCCGGCGGATGGACAGCCAACTTCGCCGGCTCGTCGCCCGTTGGTCGCATACGGCGTCGCCGGCTGCGCGAGGCGCAATCAACGACGTGGACCAGCCTGATACGCTCCGACCGTTCATGACACGGCCGCCCCCGCTAACCGAGGAGACGTCACCGTCGGGGCAGCCGTGGAATCGTCGCCCCCGTGCGAGGTGACGAGAGCCGCAGGGGTCGTCCGCGCCGCGGCGACATCCGAGCCTCCCTGTCCGCGCCGCGGCGGGCCAGCCCTGCGGCAGCATCCAAGAAACGCCCGTCGGTTGCATTGGTTGCATCCGACGGGCGTTTTCGTTTTTCAGAAACCCATGCCCACGACAGGTGTGGAGCACGGCGCCCTTGGCGCGTGCTCAGTGGATGAACACCGCCGCGGCGACCACCGTGGTCCATAGACCATCCTTGTCGCCTTCGGCCGTCTGCACGCAAGCGCGGGTGTTAATGATCTTGCCGGACATGTGATAGATCTCTTTCCGCTGGTCGTAAGCGGTCTCGGGATCGAACTCGATGCCCAATGTCGTGGCGAGCATGGTGGCGGCCATGTCCTCAACGAGGTCGCGCATCCGCGCTTCCGTGATTCCGTAGTCGTGGTGCTCGGAGATGTACCCGTACTGCTCGCCCTTGGCAGGCACCGCGAGGCCGACGCCGGCGCCGACCATTCGGGACGGCTCGTTCGTCGAGGTCTCGGCCAGGACGACGTGAACGATCTGGCCGGGCTTCAGATCCAGAAGGCCGCGTTTTTTGGAGACCACCTTGCAGTGCGGCGGAAAGATGCTGGATACGCGAACCAGGTTGAAAACCTCGATGCCGGCATCGCGGAGAGCCAGCTCGAAACTCTGCAATTTCGTACGGTGTTTGCCGACGCCGTTGGTGAAAAACACCTGCTTGGGTACAAACGGTTCACCCATCAAAGTGCCCCTTAGGCTGAAATGGTAGCGTGGAGCGTATCGTCCAACCGCCGCTCAACAGGGTGCCTAGATTACACGATCACGCCCGATTAGGCAAGCAAATTTCCATCCGACGGCCGGCCTCGCGGCCCGAGCACGCCAACTCGCCGCGGCGGGGTTCCTGGAGTCGCTGGCTGCCGCGCTCGCGACGCCGCGCCGAACGGCTCAGAAGTCGTACCAGAATCCGACGCCGATCTGCTCCTGGAAGGTATCGAAGAGCTGCCCCTGCTCGCTCATGCCGTTGAAGTATCGCAGACCGATCCGGAACAGGTGCCCGGTGGCGCCACGCCACTGCCAGCCGGTCTCGACGCTCAGGTTGCCGCCGAAGTCGTTCTCCTGGCGGAGGTGGCAGTTCGTGGCCAGGAACGGGGCGCCGCCAAAACCGGTCGGCTCGGCGGGGCTCCAATCGAATCCGAACTGAAATTCCCACGGCTCCGACTCCCCGTCGACATGGAAGGCCCAGCCCACCTCCGAGTAAAGTCGAAAATCGGGGCTCAGATAGGTCGCCAATCCAAAAATCAGCGTCTCGCGGACATAGTTGATCCGGTTGACATCGGGACGCGTCAGCACATACTCATCGCCATAGTGAGCGCAGTAATGATAGTAGCCGCACTTCATCTCCCACGGGCCGACGCGTCGCGTCAGCGGCATGCCGATGCGGTAGTCCGAGGCGACAACCTCGCGTTCCGGCAGATTCATGAGCGGGAATGCCGCCGCCTCGGCATCCAACTGCCAGCCTTCGGGCCAGAAACCGCTATCCGTTCCGTAACGGATCAGGCCCACGCGGGCACCGAGCGTTGAATCCCAAAGCCAGCCCTGTTTGCGATCGTGAACAAACTGCGTGCTAAACCGGGGCTCACGCCCGCCGGCCAAGTACGATTTGTACATCAAGCCCGGCGGCAGCACCTGCCACGTCCACGGCTGGTCGTTCAGGAGCCCGCGGTCGCCCACGCCGTTCGACGCGGCCCGTTGGGCGGCGATCGCCTCGGGACTGGCGTAAGGCGAATACAACGACGGCGGATCGGCCAGCGACGAGGCTGGCTCGCCCGGCAGGTTGTCGCCGGCCGAACCGGCGGCCGCATCTCCCAAACCGGCCGGCGTGCTGGTGATGCCAGGCAGCGAGTGCTCGTAGGGCATCGCCGCGGCGCGACTCGACGCCATCCGGTCGGCGGTCGACGGGTACGACGGCGAACCGGTCGATGGATAGGTCGAGGGGTAGCTTGACGGATAGGTCGACGGATCGGTCGATGGGTA
The DNA here is from genome assembly GCA_039679885.1 of Thermoguttaceae bacterium. Taxonomy (GTDB): domain Bacteria; phylum Planctomycetota; class Planctomycetia; order Pirellulales; family Thermoguttaceae; genus JAJFUI01. The sequence continues at coordinate 27,669 of JBDKUC010000028.1, forward strand.
TGTGGCCGGATAGGGAGTGCTGGAACGATCCGCCGGGCTCTGGGTGACGGCCGCGCTGCCCGACGCCGTCCACTGCGCCCTGACCGACCGCGTCAGGCCGAGCAAGGCGACCAATCCGACGAGAACCGGCACCAACCACCGTTGACATCGATGAGGCGACACAATCCTATCCTCCGAGCGTTGAGAGAAGTGGCGGTAGTGTAGTGATTCCTCGAATCCGAGGGGAGGCCGGTTTTTTTCTGCGTGGCCGGCGTGATGGCTTGACCGCCGCCGTCGATCCATTGCCGCCGGAAAGGCATGGGGCAACGGAGTTTAGTCGTGCGAGTGGACACCGACTCGAACGGCCGCGTCTTGTCCGCCCGGAGCCCAGGCGGACTGCAAAGTCCGTTGCAGGCGTTCGTAGTTCCGCCTTTAGGCGGCAAATGACCGGCTAAAGCCGGAACCACGAACAGCTTTGCAGTCGTCCTGGCCCGCAGCCGATTCAACTTGCATAATTGCTAAAACCAAGTTAGAATCCTGGTTCGGAGGGCGGGCGTGTTCACCCGTCAGCGGAGCTAGTCTTGGACCGCATCGCGGTCGCTCTTATCTCGCTGAAAATGCTGCGGAGAACATTCATGAAGGTCCATCGAAGGTCGTTACCGAGCCGTTTGGCAACGCTGTCTCTGCTCGTCATCGCCTCGCTGATCGGGACGTCCGTCAGCCGGGCCCAGGATAGCCACGCCGTTTTCGAATTGGTCAAGCCGTCCGTGGCCCAGGTCAACATTGGTCAATCGTCTCTTGGAAGCGGCTGCGTTGTCGATGCCGAGAAGGGGATCATTGTCACGAACTACCATGTGGTCGAGGAAGCGAAGGGAGAGAAGGTCACTGTCACGTTCTATGCGGACAAGGACAAGAAGAGATATCCTGTCGCCGGCTTCCTGGCAATCGTGCCCACGAAGGACTTGGCGTTGATCCAGATCGACCCCTCGCTCAGAAAGCTCAAGGCCCTGAAGATCGCCGCCGAGCAGCCGGCGCCGGGCGACAAGGTGCATGCCTTTGGGTCGCCGTTGGGATTGCCCCTGTCGCCGACCGAAGGGATCGTGGCCGCCGTTCGCACCGGCGAAGAATTGAAGCCGATCATCAAGTTTAACGGCGGCGACTATGAACACGGGATGGGCTACGATCTTGAAGCCAACTGGATCCAGCATTCCGCCCAAATTTCGCATGGCAACAGCGGCGGGCCGCTCACCAACAGCAAAGGGGAACTGCTCGGCCTGAACACCTGGAATCTGACCGCAGGCCAAAACCTGAACTTCGCCATCTCGGCCGTCCACATCAAGAAGATCCTGGACAAGGGCGATTTGAAGGTCAAGAGCTTCAACGATCTGCCGCCGCCGCGCCATTCCCACGGTCCTCGGGGAGAGCGTGGTCCGGGCGATTCGGACAAGACCTACGCCGTCTGGAAGGCCTTCAACCAAGCCGAGGCCGAGTTCAACAAGAAGGTCGCCGAGGTCGACAAGAAGAAGGCGCAAGTTCCGCCCATGAACAATCGCAACCCCTTGCAGGGCGCGGCGGTGCGCAATAAGAAACTGGCCGCCGTCTACAAGCTGTATAGCAAGGCTTACACCGATTTCGCCGGCAAGGTGAAGGGACTCCGCACCGGCGCCGACGTGAACGACGAGTTAGTGAAGTGGCTCGTGATCGAGGGAGACACGCTGCACCGCCTCGGCGATGCTTACCAAGAACTCGCACAAATCACTGGCTCACAGGCCGAGCCCATGGGCGATGCCGACCTGCTCCTTCTCGTTGGGGCGAAGCAATCGCTGAACGATCAACGCACGAGAGGGGACGTGCTCCGCATTACGCTGGGCCGCATCTTTGGCAGGGAGTTCCCCACCGTCGACGAGACTGAGCGAGAAATGGCCGGATCGGGCAGCGACGCATCGGCTTCGGAAAAGCCCGCGGCGTCGCCAGGCGGTCGCAAGTCGACCAACGAGACCGCAAAACGCTTCGAGCTCCGCACCTGGACCAGCCACGACGGCAACTACCATATCCGCGCGAAGCTCCGCAGCGTCGATGATGACAAGATCAAGCTCGAGAAAGAAGATGGCGCCGTCATCGTCGTCCCCATCTCGAAGCTGAGCGACGCCGACCAACGGTTTATTGATGAGACGTCGTCCTGAGCGGCCAAGTCGGATGCGATCGTGTTCGTAGTTCCGCCTTCAGGCGGCTTATTCCGCCGAACGGCATCGCTGCTGGGCGTCAAATCGATGCATGACAGGGCGCCCGGCCGCCCGAAACCCATCTTGTCTCGATCAACGGCGGGCGTTCTAATACGCTCGCGTCAAGGAGGACCTCGCGTGGGGTGATCTTTCCACGCGCAGCATTGACAGGGAGACGCTCAAGGATGAACGTCAAGGCCGTTGTGCGAAGTGAAAGAGCACGAGGAATCGCCCGCAAGCTGCGAGCGGCCGTCAGCCCAAGCCGCCTGAGGGCATCGTTCTTCGAGCCGATCGAGCGTCGCGCCCATACGGCGATGCTCCGCGGCAAGATTCGGCTGGCGAGCCGATTCAACCCCACGAAGCCCGTCTTTTCGGTGATCATTCCGATCTATGATCGGACGTGGGAACTCGAGAAGGCCATCGACAGCATCCTCGGGCAGACGTTCAGGAACTTCGAGCTGATTCTTGTTTGCGACGGCTCGCCCGCCGAGACGCTGGCGGTCGTCGATCGATACGCCGCGCATCCGCAAGTGCGCATCCACAAGTATGCCGACAACAGCGGCAACGCCTGCCGTGGCCGCAACACGGGCATCGCCATGGCGCGTGGACGTTACGTCGCCTTCATGGACAGCGATGACATTTCCGTGCCCAACCGGCTCGAAGTCACGCTGTTTCACCTCCTGCGGACCGGCGCCGACATGGTTTATGGCTCCGTGACGATCATCTCCGACGGCGCGAGGCAGATTCCGGGCGTGTGGGACGGACAGTTCCGCAAGTCGTTCGCGCTGAGCTTGAAGCAGATGGAAGACGTCAACCCGGCGTGGACTTGCACCGTCACGGTCAAGAAAGACGCGATTGACCGCTACGGCGCCTTCCGCATGGAAATGCGCTATCGCGAAGACCAGGAGTTGTGGCTCCGCTTGGCTTATCACGGCTGCACGCTCTTTCCGATCGAAGAGCCGCTGGCCTATTACCGGTTTCACAAGAACAACGCAGAGCTGCTCTTCAAGGACCAGGACGCCCACTGGAAGTCGCTGATGCTTCAGAAATACACCCAGCCGTACGTGGCCGACATGGCGAGTTGATCTGGCCGCGGGCGGGTGTGTCAACCAACAACCATTGCAATGAGCAGTAGTCCGACAACGGTCGTGAAGCGGGCGGCGCGAGTGTTCTACCGCGAGGGACTCCGCGGCGTGGCGAGCCGCGTCAAGGCGCGGGTTCGCGGACCGGCAGCAGCGCCGCCGCCCCTGCCAGCGTCGTCGACCAGCGACGGGCGGGCCGAGCTGCTCGCGCAAATCGCAAATCAGCTCGAGTGGTCGCGGTTTGCCGTCCTCGAAGAAACGGCCGCCGCCCGGTTCGGCAACGGCAGGCCGGCCCCTCGCCGCGGCAAACAGTCGCTCTTGATGTTGATTCCGGAACCGGAGCGTGGCTCCGGCGGCCGGACCACCATGGCCCGCGTGTTGCGCCATTTGGCCGCCCGCGGAACGACTTGCTACGTGGCCTTCTACCCCGAGGTGGCTCCCGACCGATTTGCGGACTGTCGAGACGCTTGGTTCGACGAGTTTGGCTCCGATTTTTGCACGGTGTTGCCGCCCGCCGAAGCCACGGCCCTCGACTTCGACATCGCGATGGCGACCTACTGGCCCGGGGCGTATGTGGTCAAAAACTGCATCTCCGCCGCGTCGAAGGGTTACTTCGTCCAGGATTTCGAGCCCGAGTTCCACGCGCCGGGCAGCTTCTACGCGTTCGCCGAGGAGACGTATCGGCTCGGTCTCTGGGGCGTCTGCGCGTCGCCGTGGCTGGCCAGCCTGTTGTCCTCGCACTATGGCATGCCAACGGCAGGATTTCTTTTGGGCGTCGACAAGAACGAGTACCACCTCGATCCGTTGGTCGCTCGCGAGGACAATCTCGTCGTTGCCTACATCCGTCGGCACACCGAGCGGCGCGGCTATGAGTTGCTCATGTGGGCGTTGAAGGTCCTCAAAGATCGGATGCCGGGCGTGCGGATCGAGATTTTCGGCGACGGCCGGCTTCCGTCCGACGGCGGCTTCCTCTGGATCGACAAGAATCACGGAATCCTGCGGCACGAACAACTCCGCGAGCTCTACAATCGCTCGGCGGTCGGCATCGTCACTTCGTTCACCAACTACTCGCTGATTCCTAACGAGATGATGGCGTGCGGCTGCGCGGTGGTCGACTTGGACACGCCGTGCATGAGGACGGCCTTCCCGCCCGGCGTTGTGGCCCTCGAACGAGCGACTCCGCAATGTCTGGCCGCGGCCGCGGAGTCGCTCTTGACGGACCGGGGCGCCCGCACCGTCCAGGTTCGCAAGGGGCTCGAGTACATCTCGACGATTGGCTGGGAGCAAAGCCTCGCGGCCATCGAAGCTGCGATTGCGCGGTTCTCGAGCAAGCGACCGGCGACGCTCTAGATCGCATTTCTCACCAAGGCGCAGGGTGGGTCAAGCAAACCAAGGCGATGGCGGGGCTTCCGCCGCGGCAAGAGACAAATGCGCTTTGGCCTGCCCCCCGGAACAACTCGTGCGGCGCGCGGCATCCTCGAAGACTATCATAATCCCGACTCCCCGTCGATAAGCGCGCCCGTCCCCCTTATCGCCCTCCTGTTGCCATTGCCCCATTATTGCCCTCTCTCGACATGCTCCGCCGGACACTTACCTCTTACTGACCCCGCCAGTCAGTTAACGGCTTTACGAGGACATTGTCATCGACAAACAGAGCTTCGGGAACATGATCCCATATACGGAGATCGTCGCCCCAGTTGCAGATAACGAGGCACTGTGACGGAAATTCGAGGACGATCCCAATGCGTCGTCCCTCGCGTGTGGCAACCTGCACTTGAGTCAACGTTGCTGTCACGACCTTCTCGAATCGGGCGTGCTCAGACAGATTGCAGCACTGCAACCGTCCACAGGTTCCCATATCGACACTGATAAGTTGATCGACCACGCCAATATCGATTGTCTCGCCGTCGGATGCACATCGAAACCGGAATGGCACTATCCCGATTGTCAGCATTACCTGACTAATGTGGTCGCATGCCGATGCGTCCGTGCCAGCAGGTGTATACACCAAGCCGTCGACCGCATTAAGTCGCTGGCCTCTTGCCGCCGCAAGCAAATCCCATACGTCATCCATTTTCCGACACCTTGGGGTTGAAGGAAGGGGGGAAAGGGGGAGAGTGGCGATTATTCGAAGGATACGGGCTCATCGAGGGCTTCTCTTGGACGATGCGGTGCTCGCGGGCGTCAGTGCCCGTCGTACGGCCTTGCCGGGGCAAAACTCTTGTCGACAACACGATGAAACGCGGCACTGGCGGAGCCAGTGGCACACCACTCGAGCCCCGTTTATCAGTGCCACCGGGCGTGTTCCCGGTTTTCCCTTTCATCCCGGCTTCCCGACTTTTCTTTCCTTTGGTCTTGCCTCCGTCTCTTCTCCCTTGCATTGACACGCCCGTCACGATAGATTGTCGCAACTTCTGGGGCGATTCAAAGGCGACCTAACGAAGATCAAACCCTTTTGGGAAATGAAACCCCTCTGGCTTGCCGGAATGCTCGGTGTGATCGGGGGCGGATTTGCGAGCATTGCCGTCAAGCCCGCAGAGCCCTCGGACAGGACAGAATCGCGGCGATGCTTGGCGGGGTGGTCGGCGGCGTTCTGGTTGGCTTGATAATACCTTTTGTCAGCAAGAAGAAGCCAGGACGATAGCGGTGGCGGACCAGTTGGGGATGCTCGCAGTTGTGCTCAGCCATCGGAAAAGTCCCAGCCGGCACAGGCAGTCTAATGGGAGAGTTTTCAACAACCGATAAACTCTAACAGCTTGTGCGCAAATCTCCATCTGCCTTTTCTATGTCATCGATGAGGTATCGCGGTGAACATCCATCCGTCGGCTGTCGTCAGCCCATCTTCCCAGGTCGCCCCAGATGCGCAGATCGGCCCTTTCTGCATCGTTGAGCCGGAAGTGACGATCGGCCCCGGTTGCATCCTCGAAACGCACGTGGCCGTGAAGAGCGGGACTACCCTAGGTGCGAACAACCGCGTTTGCGACGGCGCTGTCCTTGGCGGCCTTCCGCAGCACGTTCACGCCCCGACCAATCCCGGCCGCGTCGTGATCGGTTCAGGCAACACGATCCGCGAGTACGCCACGGTCCATCGCGCCTTGGTCGGCGACCACTCGACAGTGATCGGCGACAACTGCCTTTTGATGGTCGGAAGCCATGTCGCCCATGACTGCCACGTCGGCAACAACGTCATCCTCACGAACAACGCTTTGCTGGCCGGTCACGTCGTCGTCGGCGATCGGGCGTATATCTCCGGCGCCGCGGCCGTTCACCAGTTCTGCCGCATCGGCAGCCTCGCAATGGTCGGCGGCCAGTCGCACCTCTCGCAGGACGTGCCGCCTTACGTCACCGTCGACGGCATGAGCACCCTGGTTGTCGGGCTCAACAAGATCGGGCTGCGACGGGCGGGATACGATCAGGCCGCGATCCAAGAGTTGATGGCCGCCTACCGCGTGATCTATCGCAGCGGCCTCCGCTGGACGGACATCCTCGAACAACTTCGCACCCGGTTCCCGACCGGCCCGGCGGCGCTGTTTTACGAGTTCCTCTCGACCACCGCTCGCGGCATCATCTCCGAACGGCGAGCCCCGCCGGGCGCGACGATCAAGCTCCGCGACACGGTCGAGGCCGAGCCCGAACCGCAGGTCCGCGTGAAGTTCGCCTAGCGTCGGCCAACTACCGGCGGCGTCGCCAAACGCCGACGACCAGGCCACCGACGGCGAGAAGGCAGAACGTCGAAGGTTCCGGCGTCGCGACGGCGGCAATGCCCTTGGGGCTCGAACTGTCCACAACGCCTGCAATCCAACCGGCGTAGTCGGCCACGCTGACGCACACGCTGTAGTCGCCGTAGCTGGCGTTGAGCGAGCCGTCGTCACAACTCAGCAGCGAGTTGACGCCGGCCAAATAGGTCATCCCGTTGAGCGTTACGAAGACGCCGCCGCCGCTGTCGCCGGGAGCGACACACCCTTCGAGATCCAGGGCGGTCGATTGGCCAAGGCGATTCACGGCGCGGGCGGGACTGTCAAAATCGCTAATCAGGTCCGTCGAAGCCCAGCGGCCGGAAGACGAGCTGCCGAGCATGTCCAGCACGTTCTGCACCGCCCGCTTCGCGCCGTTGCCGCCAGTGCAGCCGGTCAGCCCGGTGCCGGTCAGGCCATAGCCGACGTAGGTGGCCGTCTGGCCCAACAGGTCGGACGTGGCGCCGGCGTAGACCGTCGCAGGCGCAACCCCCATCACGGCTTGGCTGAGATGGACCAGTGCCATGTCGCCGGAATACGTCCGTCGGTCATAGCCGGAGTAGACCGTATAGCTGTCGCCGTAGTAGGTCGTTCCATTGACTTCAAACCGAAGATTCGAGGCATTGCCTGCCCCGGAGACCACATGGGCGGCCGTCAGCACCCATTCGGACGAGACGAGCGACCCCGAGCCGAGTGTCGATGCGCCGTAATTGGACAACTCGCCGACGCCGGAGTACGCAGCGGCTGCTGCCAGCGACGTGTAGCGACTCTCGCTCCTGTCATCCCGAATGGTGGCGGCCGCCGCCGTTGATATGACCCCCGCAAGCATGGCGGCAAACAGGAACGGGACTGTCACAAGACGCATGGTGCGGCCTCCTTGTCGTCAATGTTGCGAAATCGGGGGTTGTGTCAGCGTGAAGAGCAGAGAAGTCACAACCGAAAAACTCACACGAGTTTAACGGGTCGCCGCCAATTTTGTCAAACAATTCTTTCGATCTAGTCTTCCATCCTTTCCACCGCGCCGAGATCGCCACTACATTGTGGCATCATTGCATGCATCTTCCTGGTGGATGCTGCATCGAAACGGAGGTGGCCACGCTGGTCAATCAACTCCGGCGAGTCCGTCTCGAACTCGGCCGCTATGAAGGCGCTCACCTTGAAAGTGCAACGCGTGCAACGTTTACCATCACCACAACGACGTGAAAACCGAGTGGCGAGGCGAGGCGACTGGCGGCGGCTATGATGATGAGACGAAGTGGGCCGCGCGGAAAGACGGCTCGCGTTACGTGATGCGTCCGCCATCGCCCTACGACCACGCGAGAACCGGAACCCCATTCCCTACGGCGTGCTCGATGGCTGGGCAATTCTCCGCGGGGCGAACTGTCCGGCGGGAACCGAGTCACGGGCCCGTCATCGCGTTCGCAATGACCAAGGCCAGCAACACCCGGACGTCGAGCAGATCGCCCGGGACCCGCGGCCAAATGGCCACCACCTGGGGGATTGACCCCGCCACGCTTTCTGCCATGCTATTTGGTGACGGGTGGAGCCCCGTCGCGGGGCTCGCTGCTCCGCCACCGGCCAGGATGGATGCCGTTCTTCCCGCCTGACGGCGGGTAAGAAAGCGCACGCGGCTGGAATTGGCTTCGGAATCGGTTTCCGGTCCCAGCCGCGATGCTCCGTTCGGTTTCCTTTCGATTTGATGAGGCGCAGTGATGAACAGGTACGCTCATTTCCTGGCGGCGACGTTGGCGGCTCTGTCCCTGGTCGGCGTTGCGCAGGCCGGCGTGATCTGGTTCGACGATTTCGAGAGCCCGGCGACGATCGGGCCGTACGACGGGACCAATTACCTGTCGAACTGGGTCGAGAAATGGGGGCACCTGCCGGCCATTCACGTGTATCAGCCCACGAGCGCGGATTTTGATCTTCCGCTGGCGTCGCCGGCCGGTGGCCAACAAGTGCTTTGGATCTCGCAGAACGGCAATTGGGCCGCCCGATCTGGCGGCCTGATCGAGCCCGATCGGCTCTACACGCTCAGCGCTGCGGTTGGCGACTTCAACTGCGACGCGGTCCCTTTCTGGCGCGTGCAGCTTTGGGCCGGCGATGCCGACGGTCCGACGGTTCTGCTGAACGAGATCGCGCACAACATGGCCGGCGCCAATATTCCGGCCGACCGGAACTGGGCGCTCAACAGCGTCACGTTCAACTCGAACGGCAGCAGCTACGTTGGCCAGACCCTGTGGGCGAGGCTCTACATGGACGTCGGCGAGTATGGCAGCGACCCGGGCCAATTCGACAACGTCTTGCTGCAGTCGACCTCCGCCCCGGAGCCGAGCACCGGCGTCATCCTGCTCGCCCTAATGGCGATCCTTCTTCCGTTTGCGCGGCGGAAGACGCGCCGCCAATAGCACGCCACGATCGGACTAGTGTACTGTCTCAGAAATGACGGTCTGTATGTTGCCTCAGTCAGGACGATTGGGTGCCATGTCCCACGCTTGCGTGGGCATGATTCGACGGCGAACATGCTTGCTGTCTCGCTGCGCTCGCTTAGCAAGCATGGCACCCAAAAAATCCCCAGCAGACCGAATCACTACACTAGCAGGCTACGATCGGACTCGCCGCCAAATCACGCGGCGTCGCCGGGCACCGGAAACTGCTTGCACAGGTCGAGGACCTGACCGCGAATCCGCTTGCCGAGTTCCTCGTCATCCGGCGCGCGGAGCACTTCGAGGATCCAGCCGCCGATGCGTCTCATCTCGTCTGCCTTCATCCCGCGAGTCGTGAGCGCGGGCGTGCCGATGCGGACGCCGGAGGGGTCCATCGGTTTCCGCTGATCGAACGGGATCATGTTCTTGTTGATCGTGATGCCGCAGCGTTCCAAGGCCTTTTCGGCCTGACCGCCCGTCGTTCCCAAGGGCGTTACGTCGGCCAGAATCAGATGGTTGTCCGTGCCGCCGCTGACGAGCTTCACGCCGCCGGCCAGCAGCACCTCGGCCAGTGTCTTCGCGTTCTCCATGACCTGACGGATATACTCGCGGTAGGCGGGCGTGAGGGCCTCGCCGAAGCAGACGGCCTTCGCGGCGATCACGTGCATCAGCGGGCCGCCCTGAATGCCCGGAAACACCGACCGGTCGATGTCCTTCGCGTAGGCCTGCTTGCAGATGATCAAGCCTCCGCGCGGCCCACGGAGCGTCTTGTGCGTCGTCGACGTGACGTAGTCGGCCACGGGGACCGGATCGTCGTGCATCTTGGCCGCGACCAGGCCGGCGTAGTGGGCCATGTCGACGAACAACTTCGCGCCATGTTCGTGGGCGATCTCCGCGAACCGGCCGTGGGGAATCTCCCGCGGATAGGCGCTCGCTCCGGCCACGATCATCTTCGGATGGTGCTCGCGGCACAACGCGGCGATCTGGTCGAAATCGATCCGATTCGTATCGGGCCGAACGCCGTAGCTGAAGAAGTGATAGATCTTGCCCGAGAAGTTCAGCTTCATCCCGTGCGTGAGGTGGCCGCCGTGCGCCAGATCGAGCCCCAAGACGACGTCGCCCGGCTGCAAGCAGGAGAAATAGACCGCCGTGTTCGCCTGGGCGCCGGAATGCGGCTGAACGTTGACATGCTCCGCGCCGAAGACTTTCTTGAGCCGCTCGCGGGCGAGGTCTTCGGCGACGTCGACAAACTCGCAACCGCCGTAATAGCGATGAGCCGGATAGCCCTCGGCATATTTGTTCGTCAGCACGCTGCCCATCGCCTGCATGACGGCCGGACTCGTGTAGTTCTCCGACGCAATCATCTCCAGCCCGTTGCGCTGCCGGTCAATCTCGCCTGCGATCGCTCCCCAGACCTCCGGGTCTTGTCGTTCAATCCAGTTCATGTTTCGTTTGATCCTTGCCGTGCTGTTGCAGCCGCCGCGCAGCCGCCCGAGACAGGACGCCGCTGCGCCGTCGATTCTCGGCTATTAAACCCCCAACCCGTGCGGGCTGTCAACGGGTCGTTGGCCTATCGGGCGGGCGTTCCGAGAGCCGCTCGAGCGCGGGCCCCCGACGCAGCGCGAACCCCATGGCGAACCAGCCCTCCGGCTCGCGGCTGACCCGGAGGCCGCCGGGGCCAAAGTAAGGCTGTGCAGCGCGGTAGTCCGGCAGTTGGCTGCCATCGATTGCCGGTGCCGCCAGGCGCTTCTTCTGGCCCAAAAGCAGGCGCAGCGCACGATCGATCATGTGTTCGCCCTGCGGAATCTTGTTTTGCCGCACCGACTCGTAGGTCGGCCGGTAGACCTCGTAGTTCTGCGAAAAGAACTGGAGGAACTGGTCCTTCAGTTCGCTTTCCTTGGCCGCGCCCGCGACAAGCCGGTAGTCGGGGTCCTCGCTCAGCGGCCTTGCTCGCCGCTCCGGCGCAACAATCTCGAACAGGAAGTCGGGATGCGAGGCGATCAACAGATTCCCGTTCCAGACGGCGACCATCGTATGCGGGAATACGGCGCCACCGCCCCCGCTCGCGTCTCCTCGCTTGCTCGCTTCCGACGGTTCGAACCGCGTCAGGGGTGGCGGATCGCCGAACCCGGCGACCCGACGCGGCGGTCTCCGTTTCACGACTTCCCAGAACTCGATCCCCTTTTCCCGCCCATGCAAGATGCCAGGGTCGTTGGCCAAGAATCGGCGGATGGCGGACGCAACCGCCTGCTCGTCCTTCGCCTCGATCGCCACCAACGCCCGATCGCTCGAACCCCCGGCGGGCTTCCGAACGGCGGTGAGCACGGTCACACGCGGCCCCAGAAGGCGAACCAGGTCCTTGCGCAAATCCACTCGCGGTCCGTTCGGATCCTGCTTGATGCTCTGCAACATCTCTTCCCAACTGGCCGGCTCTCCCTCTCCGAAGAGCTGGTCAAACAGTGGGCCGAGATGGTCGAAGTCTTTCGCAAGGTGCAAGTACATCGTCGTGTACGTTGCGACGGTGTCTGGCACCCACGGCTGCGCGGTAAACTCCGGGTGTTCGGGCAGCGCTGCCTTGACGAATGCAGCCTTGATCGGCCGGGGAACGTGGATGGCCACCTGGTAGATGATCTCGCGGCCATGGACCGAGAAGTCGATGACGCCGCCGACTCCTCTAGCTGCAACCGTTTCTTCGCTCATCTGATCGCCGTCTTGCCTCTTCTCGCGGCGTTCCGAGGCCAGACTTCGTGGATGGGCGAACCAGCGAAGTTGATTGGCGACTGGCCCTCCTCGCTCCGCCCGGCACCGCTGAAAGACGGCCACGAACGGCGTTTCGCCGGCCAGACTCTCCGTCTCCGGAAGCCGGCCCGTCGCCCGCAATAAGACCTCGCTGGCCAACTCGAGGCGGTTCGCCGCGATGAACAAATTGCCCTTCATACCGTAGATAGCCACGCGCTCGGACGTATCCTCCTCGGTCGCGCGTAAAACGCCGGCGTTCCGCTCCAGCCGGCCGTTGCGTTTGGGACGAGCCGCAGGCAGTTGATATCGCAGCACCGGCGTGCCCAGCACCTCCAATTCGCTTCGCCGGGCGCCTCGATCGAGTTGGCGTGCATCGATCTTCTCCAAAAGTCTTCGCGTCTCAGGCAGCTTTCCGGTGACGTCGATCGTCAAGCAGAACGCCGATCGGCCGTTGGCCAACGGAGTCCGCGCGATAGCCACCTCGCCGCCGGCAACCCGCCGGACGTCGCCCACGTTCATTGCCAACAATTCGGCGACGTCGGACCATTGCTCCTGAAGCTGATAGGCCAACTGCCTGGCGAACGGCGCCATCGCAGGGTCGGCCATCAAGCGGCCCAACACACTGCGGTCCCAATGTTCGACCAGGGAGTCGGCGTCGCTCGTCGAGCACCAGAAATCCGTCGTTGTCGGAAGCAAAGTCTCGCTCGGTCGAACTGCCGAGGACGGCGTCGCGGCGGCCGCCACGCCCCAGCTACCGACAAGACAAGCCACGAATATCATCGCCCGTTCCATCGCCTCGGTTCTCCGTTTTGAGTCGGCCGGCGAGTGGGTTCTCCGTCGATGCAACACCGGCTGAAGCTGAAACGACGAACAACGCCCCTCGTCCTGCCGACTCTTATATCCTACGCGAGTGAACTGAGTCGGAGTATGGCCGGCGGGCAAGCGCTGACGGGTGTCAGAAAGTGGCTGGGACGGTCATCAAGAAAAC
>JBDKUC010000004.1:0-12925 GCA_039679885.1 Thermoguttaceae bacterium
GACCAACATCGACATCAGCATCGTCACGGGCACATTGAGCGCCATTGGCCGCATGTACGGCCCCATCATGCCGGTGATGAAGAACATCGGCAGGAAACTGACGATGACGGCCAGCGTCGCGGTGATCAACGGCGGACGAATTTCGGCCACGGCCTCCAAGACAATGCGGCGAGTCGCCTTCTTTCGCAGGGCGAAATGTCTGACGATGTTCTCGACGTCGACAATCGGGTCGTCGACCAAGAGGCCAAGCGAGAGGATCAGCGCGAACAGCGTCACGCGGTTGATCGTGAAGCCCAGCATGAGGTTGACCGCCAACGTGAGACCGAAGACGACGGGCACGGCGACCGCCACGATGAGCGCCTCGCGCCAGCCAAGTCCCAGAGTGAGCAGCGCCACGACGATGACGATCGCCACGGCCAAGGCCTCGACCAGTTCGTTGACCTTTTCGTTGGCCGTCAGGCCGTAGTTGCGGGTGACAACCAGTTCCATGTTGCTCGGAACGATCGTTCGCTGGAGCTTCTCGGCCTCGCGCAGAACGGCATTCGAGACCCAGACGGCGTTCGAACCTTTCTTCTTGGCGATTGCGATCGTCACGGCCGGCTGGGATGGTCGAGCGCTCGACGGCTTCGCTGCGGCCGGCGCGGTTTCGCCTAGCGCCGTGCTGGGGAAGAACTCGTGCTTGGTGAATCCTTGGGCCGGCCCCCAGCCGTGTCGCACGTAGTTGTCGACTTCCTGCGGCCCGTCGTCGACGGCGGCGACGTCTTTGAGGAAGACGGGGCGGCCATCGAACACGCCGACAACCAGCTCTCGTAGTTCGTCGGCGTTTTGGAACGGCTCGCCGGCTTCGACGCGGATCAGTCGGTCCATGTGGCGGAAATCGCCCGCCGTCCGGCGGACATTGGCCGCTTCGATGGCTCGCTTTAATTCGAGCGGCGACGTGTGATGCGCCGCCATTCGATCGGGATCCATCAGGACCTGCACCGTCCGCGGCCGTCCCCCGACGACATACGCTCGCGATACGTCGGCCACGCTGGCCAATCGGTGCGTCAATTCCTCGGCGACGCGCCGCAGAGCCATGTCGTCTGCCGAGCCGCTGCTCAACGTCAACGTGACGATGGGCACGTCGTCAATTTCGACCGGCTTGACGACCCAGCCGGTCACGCCGGGCGGCGCGATGTCCACGTGCTCGTCGATCTTCTTGTAAAGCTTGACCAGGCTTCGTTCGCGGTCCTCTCCGACGTAATAGCGAACCGTGATGATCGCCTGATTCTCCCGGCTCATCGAGTAGACGTATTCGACGCCGTCGATCTGATAGAGGATCTTTTCCAGCGGCGTCGAAACCAACTGCTCGACTTCGGCCGCTGAATGGCCGGGGAAGTTGACGTACACGTCGGCCAGCGGGACGACGATCTGCGGGTCCTCCTCGCGCGGCGTCAGCCCCAACGCGGCCAAGCCGACGATCGAAGCGAGCAGGATCAGAATGATCGAGAGATTGGATTCCAGAAACACCTTCACGATGCGGTTCGTGAAGTTGTGTTGCGGCTCGGCGGGCTGCGATGGGTGTTCACTCATGGACGTCTCCCTTGTCGCGGCCGGTTGGTTCCGGAAGCACCACGCGTTCGCCCTCGCGGAGGCCGGAGAGTGCCTCGACGTCGTCGTCCAAGACGCGTCCGGTGCGAATCAATCGCCGGCTTGCTTCGCCGCGTTGCACGACCTCGACCAACTCCAATTGGCCGACGCGCCGCACGGCCTGACGCGGAATCACCAGCACCTCTTCCTCTTCGAGGGGAATCAGAAGACGTCCGAACATGCCGGTGTAAACGCCCCTAGGGCAAGGCCCGGTGACCTTCACTTGAAAGCTGCGGCTTGCCGACTGGGCTTCGGGGACTTTTTCGCTGACCTTCCCGGTGCACTGCTTATCGAGCCCTTCGATCTTGACTCCGATTTCCTGGCCGACGTGGAGCCGCTTGGTCAGCGACTCTCGCACGCTGGCGACGAGCTGCATATGTTCAGGATCGAAGAGGGTGACCAGCAGTTGGCCCGGCGTCACCATATCGCCGGCATCCACTTTCTTGTCGATGACGGTCCCGTTGATGGGAGAGCGAATCGTGGCCCAGTCCAGCGTCGCCTCGGCTTCGTTGACGGCGGCTTGAGCGCGTCGCAGATCCGCCTCGGCGGTGCGCACCGCAGCGAGCGAGTTGTCATATTGTTGTTGGCTGACCGAATGCGACTTCACCAACTCGGCGTTCCGCTTCTCGTCGGCCGAGGTCCGCACATAGACGGCTTCGGCCGAGGCGACGGCCGCTCTTGCCTGCTGGAGCTTGGCGATCAAGTCGGTATCGTCCAGTCGCACCAGAATGTCGCCCGCTTTGACTTTTTGGCCCGCCTTCAGATTGACTTCGACGACGCGGGCCAGGAGCTTTGATCCAATGCTAACCTCGTGAACCGCACGGATGGTGCCGACGGCCGATTCGGTTCGGGGCAACCGGATGAGGCGGACGGGAGCGAGCCGGCCGGCGACATTCGATGCGTCGCGCGGAGCGGTCTCCGTGGGCGCCGGGACCTTCGGCGAAAACTTTCCCGCGAGCCAAAGCATTAGCACGACGACGCCCGCCGCAAAGCCGAGCATCGCGAGAATGCCGACGCCCAGCCGAGTCACTCGCGTCAAGATCGCAGTCATGGGGCTCCTCACTTTCATGCAATCGACCGATTGCGAGTTGGCCGATGCTCAATGCCCTGGCCCGCTGTCGGGATCGGCCGATGCGGCCACGCACGGCCGCAGTCCCAAGCGGGCGAAGACCCAAACCATCGGGCACCAATTGGTGAACGCCGACTGAAGGAGATTCAGCCCCGCAAAGGCCGTCAGGAGCAGCCACGCGGGATGAACGAAATAGCCCAAGCTGACGCTGAGCAGCACAATGACGCCGGCCGTCAGCCGCAATCCGCGCTCGATGGTCATCGCAGTGTTCCTTGCCGGTTGTCGCTGAAACGGTTTTCGATGCACTCCATGATCCGCGCCAAGGTCGGCTCGGCCACCTGATAGTAGATTCTTCGCCCGTCCTGCCGGCGAGCCAGCAGGCCGCAATGCTGCATCATCCGCAGGTGCTCCGAAGCCATATGGCTGGGAATCTCGCAGGCCTTGGCGAGTTGGCCAACCGTAAGATCTTGCCGGAGCATGAGTTGGACCATCCGCAGCCGGACGGGGTGGGCGAGGGTCCGGAGGCACTCGGCGGCCTCGCGGAGGTTGTCGAAGTCGATGAGTGTTTCTGTTCGGGTCTTCATAATATCATTATATCGAAATCTCGCGACATGTCAACCAATCAAGGCGCGACAGCGGGCCGCGTTCGGGGATTCTTGCTCGAACGCGACGTCTTGGACGCGACCACCCGTCGCGGCTTTATGGGACGGGCGCGACCACCGGTCGCGGCTTTATGAGACGCGCACGACTGCTCGTCGCGGCTTGAGGGGGAGGGCACGCAGACACCGGTCGCGGTGTCGCGAGGTTGGCACGCAATTAGGTACGAAGGCAGGCGGACTGCAAAGTCCGTTGCAGGCGTTCGTAGTTCCGCCTTTAGGCGGCAAATGACCGGCGAAAGCCGGAACTACGAACAACTTTGCTGCTAACTAGCCGGCTGGAAGAAAGCCATCAGGATCTTCGAGAGGATCTGTTCGCCGTATTCATTGGCGTGGACAGAATCGCGATAGAAGAGATGGGGGTGCAGCTTCGACGAGCGGATGTATTGCATCCACGGCCGCGTCATGTCGAGGTACTGGCAATCCAGCTCGGCGGCCAGCTTTTGCAGCCCTGCGCCGTAGTCGGACGTGCCGGAGTGCTCCGCCTGGGCCATGGCGGCGTCGGAACGCGGATCGACGCTGCCGAAAACGCCGCTGGCCAGCAGGAACTCGCAGTCGGGGCGGGCGGCTCGCACCTGTCGGATGACATCGCGGATCGCGTCGTAGTCTTTTCCTTGGCTGATGCCGCCGATCAGCACGAGGTCGGGCTTCCACGGCAGCAGATAGTTCTGCACGCGATTCTCGAGCCGGTAGTGTTTGCACCCGCCGCCGCCGCGGACATAGACGGTCGACTTGATCTTCGCCTTGGGATAGGCTTCCTGGAGTTTGGCGACCCAGCCGCTCCGCATCGTGTCGCAGACGATGCTGTCGCCCAGGGCGAGGATGCGAAGGTCGCCGCCCTCGGTGAGCCGCCGTCGCGTGCGCGCCAGATGCTTCCAATCATTCGCCGGGGCCGTGAACTGGCCCTTGGGCATCTCCGCCTGAATCTTCGCAATTTGCTTGAGCGAGCGCGAGGGCGAGTCGAACAGGTAGTAGTCCTTCTCGGCGCGGTAGTAATGCATCCGAAGGTCTTCCGGATATTTGGCCGGCAGCGGGGCGTCCTTCGGGAACTTCACCGGGGAGTCGGCCATCATGTCGGAGGCCGCATGCGTGTTGTTGACGGCGTTGCGATCCTTCGGCGCGGCGTTCTGCGCGTGAAGCGCGCCGAGCGTCGCCAGGCATAGGGCGGCGGTCAATAGCACAGAACCGCATCTGGTAATCGTGTTCATCGACGGTCGTTCCTTCCGCTCTTCGATCAGAGGGCCTTAGAGTCTTGACGCGTTCGTCCGCCTCGGAATCGTTCATTGTACGGACTCGGAAGGCCGCGTCACAGTGTGCTCCGCACGCTCCTCGCGAGGAAAGGGGCACGATGCGGTCGGCGTGTGCCCCGGCTTCACGCGGAGCGTGAAGAGTACAAGCCTCGACGGAAGGGCCCTCGGGGACGCGTTCATCGAGCTTTTTCCGACATTCGTGTCAGGAGACGGCCGTTGGCGGCCAATAGTGGTGCAGACTACCCGGTTCTGCCATTTGCCCCACGACAAAAGCGGAGGACATTGCGATGCGAGTTGCGCAAAGGCTATCGAGCACGATGCTGCTTGCGGGGTTGATGACCGTTTCACTCGCGGCTCGCGGAAGCGTCTTTGTCGAGGGACCGTCGACGAATCAACTGACGCTGCGGAACTCGGCCTCGGTCAGCTCCCTGCTGTTCGGTCCCGTATCGCCCCTGCCGGTCAACGGCAACTGGTCGCAATCGGACACGGGCGTTTCGGCCTCGGCGGACTTCAGCTACGGGGACTCGGGCCTTGTGCTGAGCAATGCCCTGTTCGACCTGGGCGCCACGACGCTGGTCGATTTGGCCACGACCTTCCGCATCTTCCCGACCACCGACCTCGCCTTTTCGATCAGCGGTTCGATCAATTGGCTCGGATCGAGCACGGCCAAGGCCTCGCCCACGTTGTGGGCTCGCATTCAGGACATCACCGTCGACGAGTTCAATCCGATCACCCTCACCAACCTGCGATACACCTCGTCGGGCAAGACGACCTACAGCGCGACAATCGTCGGCACCGCCAGCAATCCGACCACGGGCTTGCTGTTGGCCGGGCACGAATACAAGCTCGATCTGGAACTGGCGACAGTATCCGATAGCCGAAGCACCACCTCGGGCACGACCACCGGGGCGGTGTCGATCCTGTTCTCGGGCGAGGTTCCTCCCACGGTGCCTGAACCGACCATGTTCATCGTCTGGTCGGCGTTGATTGTCCTCGTGTGCGGTTGCCGTGTCGTTGTCAGGAGTCGTCGCGCGACGAGTTGCGCCATTGCGCGCTAGGATGTTTACGCTTGCCGAGGGAATGAGGAAGCGGCAGGCATGCTTGCTGTCTCGCTGCGCTCGCTTAGCAAGCATGGCACCCGGTTCATGGATGTTGCTCACTCGGGACGCAGTTGGTCGAGAATTGGCTTGGCCAATCCGGCGAGGACGGGCTTTTCGGTCGGTTCGAGGTTGAGGACCACGATCTGGTTCGGGCCCGGCTTGAGCCAACAGCCGGGCAGGAACATCGTCTGCGTGGGGCCGATGCGCCAGTAGCGGCCGAGGCAATGACCATTGACCCAGACGACGCCTTTGCCCCACGCCCGCATGTCGAGGAAGGTGTCGCCGGGCTTCGTGAGGTCGAACGTGCCGCGCCAGAAGGCCGGCGACGGCATGTTGGCGGCCGGCGAGAACCGGAGGCCGGCCAGCATGGCGTCATCGAGCGGCAGGTTGGAGACGCGCCACGGTTCGAGGCGTGTCGCTTGACTGCCTTTGAGCAGTTCGACCTTCTCGGTAATGCCCTTTCGGTCGTGCAAGGCCGGGCCGTAATTCACGCGGCCCACTGCTTCGACCAGGATGTCGAGTTTCGCGGGCTTCTCGCGGTCTGGCAGTCGCAGCGGGCGTTGGTTGCGGCGGCGGTCGAGGACGCCGACGCGCACGCCATCGAGGAAGACGGCGGCCCAATCGTGGACGTCGGTCACGCGCAACGACTCGCCTTGGCCCGCGGGAATGGTGGTTGAATAGAGGATGCAGCCGCAGCCCTGGTCGTAGAACTCCATCGGATGGATTTGCTTCGACTCACGCGGTTTCACCGCAGTGGCGAGCACGGGCGACGCTTCGGCGAGCGTGAACGACGGAATCTCGATGACCGGCTTCGGCGCAGGCGGTTCGGGAATCTGTTCACCGGGCAAGAGATGCTTGGCGAACAGGCCGCGAAGGGCGTGGAACTTTGGCGTGACCCAGCCCGCTTCGGAGATCGGGGCGTCGTAGTCGTAGCTCGACGTTTGCGGCGAGAACGGCGGGCAGTTCGCCCCGGACCAGAGCCCGAACGACGTGCCGCCGTGGGCCATGTAGATGCTGAACGAGGCGTTCCGCTTGAGCATGTACTCGATCTCGCCGACGATCTTCTTGGTGTCGCCGATGTGATGCGGCTGGCCCCAGGAGTCGAACCAGCCGGGGTAATACTCGCTGCACATCAGCGGGCCGGTGGGGCGGATCGCTCGCAGCGCCTTGAACCCGCCGGCCGGATCGCTGCCGAAGTTGACGGAGCAGAAGATGTCGTCGCGCACGTCGGCCTTGAGCTGTTCGGGGCCATCGCAGGTGAACAGCGGCACGTCGAACCCGGCCTCTTTCAGGTAATCCCGGATCTTGCCCATGTACTGCTTGTCGTTGCCATAGCTGCCGTACTCATTCTCGACTTGGACCATGAGGATCGGCCCGCCGCGGGTGATTTGCCAGGGCGCGAGCACACGGCCGACCTCGCGAAGGTAGAGGCGGCATCGCTCGAGATAATAGGGATCCTGCGTGCGAAGACGGACGTCCGGCTTCTTGAGCAGCCACCAGGGGAAGCCGCCAAGCTCCCACTCGGCGCAGGAATAGGGCCCCGGGCGGAGGATGACGTTGAGTCCTTCCTGCTGTGCAAGACGGCAGAACTCGGGCGCATCGGCCATCCCTTCCCAGGTGAACTCGCCAGGCCGGGGCTCGTGCAGGTTCCAGAACAGGTAGACGCAGACCGTGTTGAGCCCCATCGCCCGGCACATTTTCAACCGGTGCTGCCAATACTCGCGTGGGATTCGGGCGAAGTGCAACTCACCGCACCGGATCTGCAATCGCTGGCCGTTGAGCAGGAAGTCCTCTTTGCCGATCGAGAACGTTCGGCCGGGCCGCGATGTCTCGCCGGCGGCCGCGCGACGCGCGGCGGCTCCAGGCAGGGCAATCGTTACAACAAGGATGAGCGATGCAACTGGTGCAATGATGCGGGAGAAACGCGAATGTCGCACGGAAGGAACGCGGATCATCGAGAAACCCTCGCTTGATGACTGTGGTCGATCCGAGAGACCGCCCGGACCGGCGGAGTTGGTATTCGTCAACTTAGCGGGCGGGAAATGCATGTCAAGGCACGGCTGGCCCTGTTGTTCGTAGTTCCGGCTTTAGCCGGTCATTTTCCGCCTAAAGGCGGGACTACGAACGCCTGCAACGGACTTTGCAGTCCGCCGCGTTCGTGGTGAGGCTCGCTTCGCTCGACCCACCCTGCCGTCGAAAACGGATCGGCCCTGGTTCGTAGTTCCGGATTTAGCCGGTCGTCCGAGCGAAAACGCCGCCTGAAGGCGGAACTATGAACGGCGGCAATCGTCCTGATGCCCGAAGCGGGGGGCGTTGCATCGATCGACAAGCTATGTTTGCTGAGGTGCTGTAAAACGCCAAGCTGCCGAAATAGAGCAGACGTTGGGTGGCACGCCCTGAGGAACGAAGGGCGTGGTTAACTTGGTGGAAAAGTTTCCCACGCCCTTCGCCAAGGCTCAGGGCGTGCCACTCACAAGTTGGCAATTTTCTTGCTTTACGGCGTCTGAGTTGCGAACTGCGCGTTTCTACCGGTTCTGTAGCGAGGTGATGCGATGTCGGCCCCGAGCGCCACGGTGTTGTTGATCTATCCCCCGTCGCGGACTCAGAGCCATCGGGGCTGCCCGATGGGACTGATGATGCTGGCGGCCGTGCTCGAAAAGGCCGGTCATCGGGTGCATCTGCTGGACGCGAACGCCGCGAACCGCCGGCTCTCGACCGAACAGATCGTCGAGATGGCGGCGGAGATGCGGCCCGACGTGATTGGCGTCACGCTGGTGACGCCGCTGATTCGCGAGGCCTATCGGCTGGCCGCGGCGCTCCGGCCGTGCGGGGCGAAGCTGATTGCCGGCGGACCGCACGCGACGCTGCTGCCGGAGGAGCCCATCGAGAACGGCTTCGACGCCGTCGTGGTGGGCGAGGGCGAGCCGACGGTCGTCGCGGCGGTCGAGGCCGTGCTGGGCCGAACGCCCAAGGAATCGGCCAAGGGGCTCGTCTATCGCGGGCCGGATGGGCAGATTCAGCGAAGCGAGGCGTCTCCGCCGGTGGCCGACCTCGATTCGCTGCCGCCGCCCGCCAGGCACCTCGTCAACGCGGCGGACTATGGCTCGTCGGCAGACGGGGATCTTCACGCCTACATTTTCACTTCCCGCGGCTGTCCCGGCCGATGCGCGTACTGCGCCGGGGGGCTGTTCGGCAAGCGGTTCCGCTTCCGTTCGGCCGACAGCGTCGTCGATGAGATGATCGCCATCCACCGCGACTATGGCACTCGGCATTTCTATTTTGTCGACGACGCGATGACGATCGATCGCCAGCGCATCGAGCGGATCTGCCGCCGGCTCATCGACGAACGGCACGGCTTCACCTGGAGCATGATGACGCGGATCGACTCGGTCAACGAGGAGTTGCTCGCGCTGGCGGCCGAGGCCGGCTGCGTGAGCATCGACTACGGCATCGAGAGCGGCAACGCGGAAACGCTCAAGCGGATTCACAAGCCGCACACGAACGAAATGGTCCGTCGCGTCGTCCCGTTGACGCGGAAGTACGGCATTCAGCCGGTCGGGTTCTTCATCCTCGGCTTTCCGTGGGAAGACCCGAAGGCGACCGACGCCACGCTCGAACTGATGCGCGACCTTTCGCCCTACATCGTCTTTCATCCGGCGATCGCGGCGATCCTGATTCCGTTCCCTGGCACGGAGATCTACGAGCGATATAAGGACCAATATGGTTTCGCCCAATGGTGGACGAGCGATCGCGCGTTCGACGCGCCGCGGCCGGGCACGCATCCGTTCTACCAAACGTACATGTATCGGATGGGCGCGGTGTTGGACGCCGACTTCTTCCACTACAGCCGCGAGATGAAGGCGAAACTCTATGAGGTGTTCCGCTTCATGTATCAGAGCAATTGGCGTCGTCGCAACGTTCTGCTTCGCACGGCCGCGCTGCTGGCGCTCGATCTTTCACGGAAGGTCGATGCCATGTCCCCGCGGCTCGAGCGAGCGCTGTTCAAGGCGCCGATGAAGATTTGGAACGCCCTGATCGCGCGTCGAGAGACCGGGTGAGACGTCGTTGGCTTGCGCTCCGCGTAGGGTGCGTGCTTGCACGCACGCGTTGTCTCGTGGTTGCAAGCAACCACCCTACAGTCCTGCGGGCGGTCGAACGCGTGGTTGCAAGCAACCACCCTACGGTTTCGCGGGCGGTCAACGCGTAGGGTGGGTCGAGCGCAGCGAGCCCCACCACGTTTTCGGGGCGGCTTCTGCTTCTTATTCTCCCCACTCCGGATCATCGTATCCCGGTGTTGGATCCTGAACGCCCCAGTCCAGCGTATACTCACCAAGCGCAACGAAGCGGCGAAACGACGACCAAGGCCAATCGCGCACGTTGCTCACATACGAATGCTTTCTTGGGTTCCAATGGATGTAGTCAACACATTGTTTAAGATCGTCCTCGTCACGCACGCAGTGCTCCCAATAGCGCCGCTGCCAAATGCCGCGTTCCTGATGGCGGAGCCGTGACGCGTTGGGCGGAAGCTCCTCGCCGCCGCGTTCCAAGTATCGCCGCGTGAACTCTTCTTTGATTCGCTTCCAACGAATCGCGTAGCGATCGTCGCCCGATTCGAGGGTCCAGATTGCGTGGAGGTGATCAGGCAGCAGTACGATCGCCACCAATTCGAAAGGCCAATCGCCGCGTACCTCGTCAATGGCGTCGTGGAGGCAGCGGCGGGCCAAGTCTGTAACCAGGATCGGTCGGCGGCGCTCCGTAACGAGCGTGAAGAAATAAGTTCCGCCGGGCGCACACCAACGACGGTAGTCGGACATAAGCAGGCTCCGACAAATTCCTGGTGGGGCTCGCTGCGCTCGACCCACCCTACGGGTCGATCTTACGATAGCTTCTTCATGAGCCAGGCCATGTTGCCGGCCAGGGTCTTGACGGTGTTGACGCCCTCGGCGTCGTTCGTCACGTCGCCCTTGTCGAGGCCGAAGGCGACGTTCCAGTAGCTCGAGCCGGGGACGATCATCTCGGAGATCAAGAAGAAGTAGTTGAGCTGGGCGAAGGTGAAGTTCTGGCCGGCGCGGCGGGCGACGGTGATCGCCGCGCCCACCTTGCGACGCAGAAGCTCCGGATGCCGCCGGGCGACGTAGCCGACGCGGTCGAGCAGGGCCATCACTTGCGGCGTGGCCGAGCCGAAGTAGACCGGCGAGCCGATCAGGATGCCTTGGGCGGCGGCGAACTTCTCCAGCACGCCGTCGAAGGCCGGGTCTTTCTGCACGCAGCGAACGTCGTCGCCCGCAAAGCAGCCCCGGCAGCCGTTGCAGGGCTTCACCGGCCGATCGGCCAGGGAGAGGAACTCGGTCTCGATTCCCTCGGCGGCCAGCAGATCGAGGGCCGTGTGGATCAGGATATCGGTGTTGCCGCCGCGGCGCGGACTGCCGGAAATGCCCAGGACTCTCATGGATGCTTGCTCTGCTGATGGGTGTCGGTTGTCATGCCGGCGCGTTCAAGCGACGCTCTTGAGCGGAGGCCTTGATGCTCGAAAGTGACGCCGAAGCTGCCGGAGATGAATTCTTGGAAGATGGGGGGGGCGGGTGGACCGAGCTTCGGCTCGCCTGGATGGCCGTAGACGGTCGATTCCATGGTCTGCCACCGCTCATTCCAAATATATCGCCCCCCGCCCGGACAGACGAGGCGGACCTTCCAGATCCGCTCGTGCAAGGCCACGGGGTCCTCGTCGGGGTACAGCCGCTTCCACTGATTGAGGATCGGCAGATTGCTCCACGAACGAGCTTGCATGGCCCGCTGGACGTCGTGTCGGTTGAGGCGAGCGATCGCGTCGATTGCTTTTCGATTGATCTTCAGAGCCAGATTCGAGCCGAGCCAGGGTTTTTCGGCGACCTTCGCTGATGCCGCTTCGCCGGCCGCTGGCTGTTGCCGATCGATCGCTCGCTTCAGGACATTTTCATTCGGCGTGACAATCAGCGCGTTGCCGACGACTGCGCAATAGATCGGCTCGGTGTGATCGTGGGGAGACGTCCACGAGAGCTTGAGATAGGACTGCCCCCTGTAGCTTAGTGTGTCGGACTTCGCTGTCGGCCCGCCATGTTGCTGGATAAGCCGGCGTGCGGTCGTCAGGGCCGTCTCGCCCGATCCACCGGCCACATCGAACCGGACGGCGAACGGCGGCGATTTCATTGAACCGGATTTGGTTGGGTTTTCTCGCTCACGTTCGGCCTCAGCGAGCAACTCTCCCCAACTCGGATCGTCGTCGACATAGAATGAGATGGAGGGGCCGAGCCAGCGGAGACTGACGTGATCCGCGCCGCCGGCCAGAAAGTGCTCGGCGGCGCCGATCAGACCCGACTTGGGGTCGATCGACATGATCGTGTGGAAGGGGGCGTCGTGCGGGTCGCCAGCCTTTGGACCGAACTTGACGCCCTGGCAGAGATCAACGAAGAAGCGGTACTCGGAGTTCCAGATCAAGGGCATCACGGTCATGTCGGCTGCAAGCCTGTGCCGATCGAGGGTCAGCCGGAGCGCAATCGGATCGAATGCCCAACGCCAGTTCCGTTGGTAGCCGTTGCGCCAGTCGCCATAGGCTTGCGTCTCGGCCCAGGTCGCCTTGCGCAGAGGGATTTCGGCGATCGGCGTCATCCATTCGAGCGAACCTTGCACGGACGATCGGACTCCTATGGCGTCGAGGCTGAGCTTGCCGGCGTCCGCAGTGGCCAGATCGGTTTGGAGCGGACCGGGCCGGACCGTCCGACGGGCCAGCGGATCGAGGTTCGCCGCCGTCAGTTCGGAGAGGACGGCCATGTCGCGGGCTTGTCGCGAACTGGCGATGCGCCAGCGCGGCCCGCACCAGCGGCGGATCGTTGCGTCGCTGAGGAACAGGAAGGCGGTCTCCTCGGGATCGGCCCTCCGATAGCGGTCGCGGAAGAAGACGTACTCGGGCAGCGAGGCGATGGCGGCCGACTGCTTGTTGCGAACGCTGGCCAGTCGGCCCAATTGATAAAGCGAATTGGTCACCACGACGGCCTGATCGATCCGGGCGACGTAGGACGAGATGCGGCGGTCGGGCGATCGGACACCCTGGTAATGGACGCCGTCGATGTCGCCTTGCTGCGGCTTCGCGCTCGGCTCGCGAGCCGCGGCCATGCCGACCTGGCCCAACAATAGGCTTTCGAGGACCGCCGGCTTCGTGGCCTCGAACAAAACGGCCACGTCGGT
>JBDKUC010000035.1:0-7612 GCA_039679885.1 Thermoguttaceae bacterium
ATCAACCGCGAGGCAACCTCATTGAGGACCTCGTGCTGCGCTCGCCTAAATTGATCCCAGCCCGCCCGGCATCGCCGCGGCGGGTTTTGTCGTTGTGGAGATGAGGATGCTGCTAGACACCATCACATCCAACGAGCAGCACGTCCGGCTCAAGATCTACGATGGCGACCTGAAGATCGACGACGCGCTGGCCGAGCTGCTGCGGATAGAGCGGGCGCAGAATGACGCGCTCAGGCGAGAAATCCGCGAATTGCGTGAGGATTTCCAGGCTTTTTGCCGCGATCTTCGGACGCGGGCAGTGAACGGGGCGGCGACATGAGCTTCGTGCCGGATAA
The DNA here is from genome assembly GCA_039679885.1 of Thermoguttaceae bacterium. Classification (GTDB taxonomy): domain Bacteria; phylum Planctomycetota; class Planctomycetia; order Pirellulales; family Thermoguttaceae; genus JAJFUI01. Next base: position 336 of record JBDKUC010000035.1, read on the forward strand.
TGTCGCGTGTGCCTTGCACCGCTCCACCCAAGACAGCCGCAACCGTGTGCGCATTCTGAGGTGGTGGCTCTCCGACCATTGGCGCATGCCTCACTACCTCGCCGGCATCGTGTGGTGCTGAAAGTCTTTCAAGGCTATTCAAGAAATCAACATGGGACACGGCGGAGCCCGCCCCGGCGCTGGCCGCAAGAAGGGGCAACCCAACAAGCGCACCATCGAGCGTGAGCAGGCGATGGCAGACGCCGCGGCCCGCGTGACTGAGGCGTTGTCCGCCCCGTTTGATGGCGACGCTCACGCGTTCCTGATGCTGCTGTACAAGGATTGCGAACAGCCGGTTGAGGTGCGCCTGGACGCGGCCAAGGCGGCGATCCGATACGAGAAGCCGGCGCTCGCCTCGGTCGAGGTATCCGCCGACGTTGTGGTGTCGGACATCTCCGCCGAGCCGCTGACCGAAACCGAATGGGAGGCGCAGCATGCCTCCAGCACCGAGCACTGAGCGCCGGATCGTCTGGCGCCCCCAGGCCGGCCCGCAGAAAGCGCTCATCGACTGCCCCTTGTCGGAGATCTTCTTCGGGGGCGCCCGTGGCGGCGGCAAGACGGACGGCGTGCTGGGCAAGTGGGCGCTGAAGGAGAAGCGTTACGGCTCGCACTTCAACGCGGTCATGTTCCGGCGCACGACGGTGTCGTCGGAGGACGCGATAGAGCGGTCGAAGCAGATATTCGAGCCGCTGGGCGCCAAGTTCAACGAGGCCAAACTGCGCTGGCGCATGCCCAACGGTGGGCGTGTCGCCTTCGCCTATCTCGACAGCATCGACGATGCGCAGGAGTACCAAGGCCGCAACCTGACCGATGCATGGGTGGAGGAGGCCGGACAATACCCGGACCCGGCGCCCATCGACCGTCTCTTCGGTGTGCTGCGGTCGGCTCAAGGTGTGCCCGTGCAGCTGATCCTCACGGCCAACCCTGGCGGTTCGGGGCAGCACTGGATCGCGGCACGGTATGGCCTGATCCCGTTCCCGAGGACGCCGCGCATCGTGACGCGCGAGCTATCCAACGGGAGCCTGCACAAGGCGGCAGTGATCCCCAGCCGGATCACGGACAACCGCCTGCTGCTGACTGGAGACCCCGGCTATTACGACCGTCTGCACCTCGTCGGCTCGGCCGCGCTGGTCAAAGCCTGGCTGGAGGGCGATTGGAGTGCCATCGAAGGCGCGTTCTTCGATTGCTGGGATGCGCGCCGGCACGTCAAGGAGCCGTTCGCCATTCCCACGGACTGGACGCGGTTCCGGTCGTTCGATTGGGGCTCTGCCTCGCCGTTCTCGGTCGGCTGGTGGGCTGTGGTCGGGGACGATACGCACGGGATGCCACGTGGCGCCCTGCTGCGCTACCGCGAATGGTATGGTGCCGACCCGCAGACGCGGCGCGGATTGAAGCTCACCACCGAGGAAGTGGCGCGGGGCATTCTAGCGCGGGATGAGGGCGAGAAAATCGCCTATTCGGTTGCTGACCCGGCCATCTTCGCCGAGGACGGCGGGCCGGCGCGATCCGAGGTGTTCAGCCGGAACAAGGTCTATTTCCGCCCGGCCGACAACCGGCGTGTTTCCGGCAACGGGGCCATGGGCGGCTGGGACGAGATGCGGCAGAGGCTCAAGGGCAGGGACGGCATCCCGATGCTCTACGCCTTCGAGACGTGCCGGGATTTCATCCGCACCGTGCCGACGCTGCCACATGACCCGAAGCGGCCTGAGGACGTGGACACCGACGCCGAAGACCATGCCGCCGATGAAGCCCGATATGCGTGCATGTCGCGGCCGTGGGTGCGCAGCGCAGAGCCTCAGAGGGTGCGCGAGCCGAGCGGATACCGAAGCCGCGACGAAGACGACGACTACAGCGTGAAGGTGCTTTGATGCAGGCAGCAGGCGAAGAGCAGGAGGGGTATTCGGTCGCTCGCCTGCGCCGGCAGTACCAGGATTTCGTCGGCGCCAAGCGCGACGAGATCAAGGAGCAGCGCATCGCGCGGCACTATTACCACGGCGATCAGTGGGACGAAAAAGAGGTCAAGGTCCTCAAGGCCCGCAAGCAGCCGATCCTCACCAACAACCGCATCTCCCGCAAGGTGGACGGTGTGGTCGGGCTGCTGGAGCGCACGCGGCAGGACCCGAAAGCTTATCCCCGCACTCCGCAGCAGGAAGAGGGCGCGGACATCGCCACAGAGGCGATGCGCTACACGCTCGACGCCTGCGAATGGACGATGGTGTCCAGCGAGGTCGGGCGCAACGCGGCCATCAACGGCATTGGCGTGCTGGAGATGGCGCTGGAGCAGGGCGACCACGCCGACCCCGAAGTCGTGCTGACCACGGTCGAGCCTGACACGTTCTTTTATGACCCGCGCTCCACCCGGCCGGACTTCTCCGATGCCCGGTATATGGGCGTGGCGAAGTGGATGGACATCGAAGAGGCGCAGTTGACATTCCCGGACATGGCCGAGGAGATCGCTGGCCTTGTGTCCACCGGATCGGACGTTGAGACCTGGCAGCAGCAGGATCGTGAACGCCGCTGGATCGACATCGACGAGAAGCGGGTTCGCGTCATCGAGCACTGGTACCGCCGCGGTACAGAGTGGTTTTTCTGCTTCTACACGGGCACGACTAAGCTTCAGAGCGGCGCGTCTCCCTTCTTCGACGAGAAGGGGCGCACGATCTGCCGCTTCCTGGCGTTCTCGGCCTATGTGGACCACGACGGCGACCGCTACGGCTTCGTGCGGAACCTCAAGAGCAGCCAGGACGAGGTGAACGCGCGCCGGTCCAAGGCGCTGCACCAGCTGAACACTCGCCGCGTCATCGCCCGCAAGGATGCGGTGGAGGACGTGGAGCGCGCCCGCAAGGAATGGGCTCGGCCTGATGGGTGGGTTGAAGTCAACGACATGTCGGCCTTTCAGGCGGACGACAACGCCCGGCAAGCCGACCTCGCCGGCCAGCTGAAGTTGCTGGAGGAAGCCAAGGCCGAGGTTGAGAACTTCGGCCCGAACCCGGCCTTGCTGGGGCAGGGTGTAGACGGGCAGTCCGGCCGGGCCATCTCGATGCTGATGCAGGCCGGCATGGCCGAGCTTGGCCCGTTCCTGCTGCACTACAAGGCGTGGAAGCTGCGCGTCTACCGCGCGGTGTGGTGCGCCATCCAGCGGTATTGGACCTCCGAACGCTGGATTCGCGTCACGGATGAAGAGGGTGTCGCTCAGTTCGTGCAGCTGAACGGCTTGCAGCTCGACGAATACGGCCTGCCAACCATCGTCAACGCGCTCGGTTCGCTAGATGTGGACCTCATCATGGATGAGGGGCCCGACACCATGAACGTGATGCAGGACACGTTCGACGTAATGAGCACCCTTGCGCAGAACAACGTGCCGATCCCCCCGGCCGTCCTCATCAAGCTGTCCGGCCTGCCCGGCAAAGCCAAGAAGGAAGTCCTTCAGGCGCTGGAGCAGCCGAAGCAGGACCCGGAAAAGGCGGCTCTGGAGATGGAGAACGCCAAGGCGGAGGTGGGCAAGACGAAGGCCGAGGCCTTGGACAAGTTCGCCAGCGCCTCGCAGAAGTTCGCCCAGGCTTTCGCGCCGCAGCCGCTGCCCGGCGAGTACGGCGGCGATGGTCAGGCCCCCCAGGGCGGACAGATGCCCCAAGGCGGCCCGCCGCCCATGACGATGCCGCAGGCGCCGCAGCCCGCGCCGCTGCCGTTCTGACCCCTTCGTAGGCGACCACGACACGGCGCCGGCCCGGATGGCCGTTTCCATCCGCATCGTCTCGCCCCGCGTCAGTGGGCGCTTTCGTGATCAGCGACGAAACAGCGAGGACGGACCAACATGGACGGGACCGAACAGGAACTCGACTCCGCAATCTCCGACGCCGCACTCTTCGCGGCGGCCAGTGAGATCGATGTGCCGGAGATCGGCGGAGACGCCGGCCCGGATATCGCCGCGGTGCCGGAGCGTGAACCGCAGAAGGAACCGAAGCAGGTTGCCGCACCCGAGGCCACACCGGCACCGGTGGCGGAGCAGAAGCAGCAGGAGGCGGAACATCGTGTCCCGCTGCGCGAGCTTCTGGACGAACGGGAGAAGCGGCAGGAGGCGTCACGCCAGATGGCGGAGTTGCAGCGGCAGTATGCCGAGATGCAACGCCAGATGGAGGCCCTCCGCAATCCGCAGCAGCCCGTTGACCTGCTGACCGATCCCCAGCGGTTTCAGGAGACCATCGAGCAGCGTTTCGAGAGGCAGCAGCGCGAATTCGACCAACGCATTCGGCTGCACGGCATCAACACGTCCTTCAGCTTCGCCGCGCGGCAGCACGGCGAGGAGTTCCAGAAGGCGTTTGCGGCCCTCGAAGAGGTGGCGGCCCCCCACAAGGGCGGCGACACCATGCTGCGCGACCGCATCGTCAATTCGCCCGACCCGGGCGAGGCGGTGATGCAGTGGTACCGCTCCCAACAGATCCTGCGGGAGAGCGGCGGCGACCTCACGGCGTACCGTGAGAAGCTCCTGAACGAGCAGAAGGCGTTGCTTCTCAAGGACCCCGAGTTCCTGGCAGAGGCCATGAAGGCGGCCCGCGCGGCCGCACAGGCCAACCCGACCATCCGTCCCGGCAATCCCACCGGGCTCCCCTCTCTCACGCGCAAGACGGCGGCGGCATCCAACGATGACGGCGACGACAACGACATGAGCGACGGCGAGCTTTTCCGCACATCCCTAGGCCGGCGCCGATAAAAGGCACACTCCGGCCCCAGGTAATGGAGCCTGACCGATGGCCCTTTCGACCATCCAGAGCAACAACAAGCTCATCCAGTTCCGCAAGGACATCACGCGCGAATATGTGCGTGAGAACCTGTTTTCCCCCTACTATGGTGATGACGTTACCGCCATCATCCGCAACATCTACGACGCCAAGAAGGGCGGCGAGCAGATCAACGTCCCGCTGGTCGCCAAGCTGCGCGGCGATGGCGTCGGCTCCGGCACCCTCGTCGGCAACGAGGAGAGCATCGACAACTACGGCTTCCGCGCCTGGGTGGACTGGGCTCGCCATGCCGTCGTGACCAACGATGCGGAGGAGCAGAAGGACTCCGCCGACGTGTTCGGCGAGGCGAAGCCGCTCCTCTCCGACTGGGGCAAGGAGCTGCAGCGTGACGAGCTGATCAAGGCCCTGCACGCTATCCCCTCGGCTTCGGCCCCGTCCGGCCTTGGCACCACCGCCGGCCAGCGTGTCAACGGCATCCTCTACACGTCCGCCACCGCGGCACAGAAAAACGCCTGGAATGCGGCCAACTCCGACCGTGTGCTGTTCGGCAATGCGAAGAGCAACTACAGCGCCACCCACGCCACGGCGCTGGGCAACGTCGATGCCTCGGCGGACAAGTTCACCCGCACGTCCATCGGCCTGCTCAAGCGCATCGCCAAGGGCGCGAGCCCGAAAATCCGCCCCTACAAGGTGACGGACGGCCGGGAGTACTTCGTGGCGTTTGCCGGCTCCAACTGCTTCCGCGACCTCAAGGCCGATCTGGACACCATCAACCAGAACGCCCGGCCGCGCGAAGGCAACGGCATGGACAACAACCCGCTCTTCCAAGACGGGGATCTGATGTATGACGGCGTGATCATCCGGGAAATCCCGGAGATCGACACCTACTGCACCGTGTCCGGCGCTGGCGCTTCGTCCATCAACGTGGCCCCCGTGTTCTTCTGCGGCCAGATGGCGGCCGCCGTGGCCTGGGCCAAGATGCCCACTCCCACCGTTCGCTCCGAAGACGACTACGGCTTCATCAAGGGCGTCGGCGTGAAGATGTGCTACGGCATCGCCAAGATCGCCAAGGCGGCGCAGGGCTCCTCCACCCTCGTGGACTGGGGCATGGCCACCGGCTACTTCGCGTCCGTCGCGGACGCCTGATGAGCGGGGCGGCGGCCTAAGCGTCGCCGCTTCCTCCCTTCCCCTCGATCAGGAGATACCGCGATGACCGTCTCGGCTCGCCAGTACCACACCCAGCAGACGCACTTCTTCCGCAAGGCCATCAGCTACACCGACAACGGCAGCGCCGTGACCGTCGGCAAGCTGCCGGCCGGCGCGGTCGTCATCAACGCCGGTGTCGTCGTCACCACGGCGTTCAACGCCGGCTCTACCAACGTGCTCGACATCGGCACCTCGTCCGATGACGACGGCTTCGCCACCGATCTGGCGCTCGGTACGGTCGGCCGCATCGCCGCGGACGAACTGGCCACCTCGGACGATCTCTATTCCACGTCCGAGGTGACGGTGACGGCCACCGTCGCCCTGTCCGGCACCGCGGCCACGGCCGGCGCTGGCATCGTCTACGTCGAGTTCCTGCCGAACATCGACGGCTGACCATGGCCACGAGCAAAACCCGGCGCGAGCTTGTGCTGCGCGCACTTGACGTGCTGGGCGTCTCGGCGGTGGGGCAGGCCCCTGCCGCCGAGGACTATTCCGCGGTGGATGCGCAGGTCGATCCCGTCATCGCCACTCTGGCGGCGACGGAAATCGTCTATGTCGCCAACGCGGACGACATCCCCTTTGAGTGGTTCGAGCCGCTCGCGAACATCCTGGCCGACGCCATGTCGGTGGATTTCGGCCTGGGCGATGCCGAGAAGGCCACGCTCGCTACGAATGCCGCCGCGGCCCGCGCCAGCCTCAAGCTGATGACCCGCGGCAAAGCCACGGGGCAGCGCATGGTTGCCGAGTACTTCTGATGCCCGCCATCGGCTTCCCGACCGAAACGACCGTTCCGGACAATGCGCAGGAAGGCGCTGGGCGGCTCATCAACTGCTACGCCGAGCCGCTTCCGGAGGGTGCTGGAGGCGATTTCGTGCGCCGCCGCGCCCCTGGGCTGTCCTTGTTCGCCAACACGGCGCTGACCGGCTTCCGCGGCATGATCTATGTGCCGCCCTATGGCCTGTTCGCGGCCTATGCCGAGACGCTGGTTCTGGTGTCGAGTGCGGGGGCGGTGACGACCATCGACACGTTGGAGGGCACGGAACCTGTTTTTGCGGCTCGGAACAACAAGAGCCCGGTCCCGGACATCGTGTTTGTGACTGAAAACGGCGCCTTCGTGGCGACGACCTCGACCGTCGCGGACATGGGCGATCCTGACCTGCCGCAGCCCAATTCGGTGTGCTTCCTCGACGGCTATTTCTTCTTCTCCATCGCAGATGGGCGGATTTTTGCGTCCGGCCTGAACGCCACGACCATCAACGGCCTCGATTACACGACCGCCCAGGCGCGCGCCGG
>JBDKUC010000402.1:0-1735 GCA_039679885.1 Thermoguttaceae bacterium
GCCCTGGATCTTGTGCCCCTTGAACGGTTCGACGCCGACGACGCGAACGGCCGGGTTCAATTCTCGCAGCGCGCGGGTGATGCCCATCAGGGTGCCGGTCGTGCCCATCGCCAAGACGACAACGTCCACTTTCCCGCCGGTCGCCTCCCAGATCTCGCGGCCGGTGCCGTCGAAATGCGCCTGCCAATTGGCCTCGTTGTTGTATTGATCGACCAGGACATACTTGCTCGGCTCCTCACGCGCCAGGCGATACGCCTCCTCGATCGCGCCATCCGTGCCCTGGTAACCGGGCGTCAGGAGAATCTGCGCGCCATAGGCCTTGAGAATCCGCTTCCGCTCCTCGCTGGCCGACTCGCTCATGGTCACCAGCAGTTGATAACCCTTGACCGCGCAGACCATCGCCAAGCCAATCGCCGTGTTGCCGCTGCTGGCCTCCAGGACGATCTTGCCCGGCGTCAGGACGCCGGCCGCTTCGGCGTCTTGGATCATCCGTAAACCAATCCGGTCCTTCACCGAGCCGCCTGGATTCATGAACTCGAGCTTCGCCAGCAGTTCCACCTCCGGCGCAGGGTTCATTCGGTTGATCCGGACCAGCGGAGTATCGCCAACCAGATCCAATACGGAGTTGACTTTGCGTGGCATCTTCGAGCTTCCTCATCGTGATAAGCAGAATGCCAGTAAAGCGGCCGGGGCGCTGCGAGTCAAGGACAAAGCCATGTTTGTCGTTCCGCCTTCAGGCGGACTGCAAAGTCCGTTGCAGGCGTTCGTAGTCCCGCCTTTAGGCGGCAAATGACCGGCTAAAGCCGGAACTACGAACAACTTCGCGCGGTCTTCCCGCTAAAGAGTGTTCTTGACTCCCTGCCGCGGTGCCGCATACAATGGGGCAAAGTTCGCTCCTGATCAAAGACGTTCTTGTTGCCGGGCGAGCGCTATGGATGTCGTCAAAGTCGCCATCGTCGGATTCGGCACGATCGGCTCCGGCGTTGCCAAGCTCTTGTTGGAACGCGGCGACCGGCTCGCTCGACACGCGGGCAAACGCGTGGAATTGGTCCGTGTGGTCGATCCGGACTTGAAGCGGCCACGAAATCTTGTGCTGCCGCCCGGCTTGCTGACCCCCGACCTCACCCAGGTAACGGACGATCCGGAGATCACGGTTGTGATCGAGTTGGTTGGCGGTCTGGAGCCGGCCCGGTCGATCATGTTGAAGCTGCTCGGAAGCGGCAAGGACGTGATCACGGCCAACAAGGCCTTGCTGGCCGAGCATGGGCCGGAGCTGTTCGCCGCGGCGCGCCGGGCGGGTCGCACGATCGCCTTCGAAGCCGCGGTCGGCGGCGGCATCCCCATCATCGCCGCCATCACGCAGTGCCTGGCCGCCAATCAAATCCAATCCGTCCACGGCATTCTCAACAGCACGAGCAACTTCATCCTCAGCCAGATGGATGAGAACGATAGCGAGTATGAAGCCGCATTGGCCGAGGCGCAGCAGCGCGGCTATGCCGAGGCCAACCCGACGATGGACATCCACGGCAGCGATGCCGCGCAAAAGCTGGCCATTCTCGCCCATCTGGCGTTCGGCGCGAGGGTGAATTGGCGACAAATTCCCCGGGTCGGCATCGACATGGTCGATGTGGCCGATCTTCGCTATGCGAAAGAACTCGGCTACAGCGTCAAGCTCGTCGCTGCGGCCGAGTTGGTGACCGTGGGGCTGGAAATGCACGTCTCGCCGACGTTGTTC
>JBDKUC010000249.1:0-9790 GCA_039679885.1 Thermoguttaceae bacterium
CACGATTACCGGCATCTGTTGCAACAGTCTGGCGGCGAATTGCCGCCCATGTTTGTTGCCGCGCAGGTGCAACCACAACGCAATCAACAGGCCGGCGTACCAAAGGTTCATCGGCACGGCGTGGAGCGTGAAGCCGAGGGCCTTGAACAGTTGCACGAACCAGACAGGCGCGGGCAAACCGGCGGCCTGGCTCTGCTCGACAAGCATCTGGGCGTCGATCATTCCGGTTCCTCCTCCGTCCCTGGCGTTCTCATGAAGTGCTGGACGCCGGCCGGCCGCGATGCGTTGATCGTCATCAGGTAGTCGGTGATCAACTGGGCCTCTTCTTGCGTGCCGCACCAAGGCGGCATGAAGTAGTTGTCGTCCAAATGCTGGACCAGCGCGAGCACCTTGTCTCGCGGGCGGCCCTGCAACAGCAGTCCGGCCGCCGAATAGCCGACTTCGGCCGCATGGCAATCGTTGCAGTGATAGTAGAAGAGCGTCTTGCCGAGAGCCAGCCGGTCGCGATAAGGCAGCTTGAGCAACGCCGTCGCGTCGACCTGGCCATCGACGATAACGTCCTTCGGGCAGCGCTCGGCGATCAGGGCCTTCGTCCATAGCCCGCCATTCAGGAAGCCGCTCTTTCGCAGCTTGTTCACCTCTGTCGGGGCGATTTGATTGGCCAGCACCACGTTATGCACGATGAACGGCTTGCGGACCGCCTCGCGGATGAACTCGCCAGTGCTGAACGCCGCGATGCCGAATAGGCATAGCGCCCCGGCGAAACCGGGCGAAAGCCAGCCGGGGTTGCGGTAAGGACCCAGATAGATCAGGAAGAAGACGACGATCGTCAAGGCGAAAATCAGCGCCATCAGCACGTTAAGCACGGCGGCCGATTGGAGCGTGGCGGCCGCCGAGGCCGGAAGGAAGCAGTACCAGGCTGCCCCGCCGGCCGTGATTAGCACGGCGCCAAGCAGGGCAGGCCGCGCCGACCGCCGGGCGACCATGTTCTGCAACCGGGCGTTGCGAGTTCGGAGCGAAGCGTGCAGGTAGACGTAGAGCGAACTCAAGAGCAGTGCGCCGCCGGTCCGGGCGACCGTCTGTGGCAGAAACTGCGGATTGAAGAAGGCCGCCCAGAACGTGTGCTCGCCGGCTCGTGTCGCCCAACCGCCCGAGTTCAGCATGAAGGCGGTGATGCCCGTGATCAGGACGAGGCTGATCCAGGCGGCCGCGGCGTAGATCCAACCGATCGCCGTGTGTGTCCTTTGCGGCAAGCGGTCCCAGTAATAGAGGAAGATGAACGCTGCGGCGATCTCGATGACAAAGAACACCCATTCGGTCGCCCAGCCGAAGACGAACGTGCGGATCAAGACCTCGGTGGCCAGCGGCGACGTGAGGCCGATGGTCCACCAGATGCCGACGCCGGTGATCGCCCCGAAGACGACGGTCAGCAGGACGAAGAATCGGGCGTGGCCGCGGAGATAGTCGAGATAGTCGCGGTCGCCGGTGCGGTGGGCGTGGGCGTGGGCGACCTCGACGGCAAGGAAAAGCCCCCCGCCCACAGCGTAATGGGAGACCAGGACATGAACGACGGAGATGACGGCGATCAGCATCGGCGACGTCAGGTAGGGGACGTACCACCAAGGGTAATGCATCGTGGCCGCTCCTCGTTCGGGGTGAGATCAGTCCGCCCCTGACGCGTTTTCAATGTCAGAACGCTAACAACATACCATCGGGCATTGATCCGGGGAAGTCGAAAGGAAGTGCGCCGAAGGGGAGGCCATCGAGAATCCGGTCGCGCTCTACCGAGAGTCTGGCGTGCCGTCGTCCGAGCCCGGGGCGGCCGCGCCCGGCCCAGGCATCGGCGGGCAGAGGCCGGTGCTGCACCTCGGCGGAAAGAACCGCGTCAGTGCAAACCATAGGACCACGAGGGCCAAGGCGATCGCAAATGCTTTTCGTCGGGTCATTGGGGCGTTCTTCTTGGACGGACCGGGAAGTCTATCCTACCGTAGTGTCTCACGCAGATGGTGATGATTTATGGGTGGCAAGCTCTGAGCTCCGGCGAAGGGCGTGTGACTACCAACACGCCCTTCGCAAGCTCAGGGACGTGCCACCCAGCCGGGACGGACTGGGAAGTCCATCCTACACGTCGGTTCCCGGGACGGGCTAGGAAGTCCGTCCTACATGTTGCATGTCACTTCGCCCGGAGCAGGAGGACGGGCACGTCGACGAGGTGTTGCACGGGGCTTGCGGTTTGGCCGAGGAACAGGTCGCCGACGAGGCGGTGCCCGTGCGTGCCCATGGCGATCAGATCGCAGCCCTTTTCCTGCACGCGGCGGACGATTTCCTTGACCGGTTCGCCATAGGCCAGTTCGGCTTCGGCGGGGATGCCAGCCGCCTCCAGTTCGGCCTTGACCTTGTCCAGGTAGACTCTGTCTTCTTCGACCCTTTTGCCGCCGGCGTCGGCGCCGTGCCACTGGGCGGCGACGCTCGTGGCGACGTGAAAGACGACCACCCGACTATGCAACTCGGCGGCCAGTTTTTTGATGTGGTCGATGATCGTCCGGTCGGTTGACGTGCCGTCGACCGGCATCAGGATTGTGTGATACATGGCGTCTCCTCTGACCGGTGCTATGCGGGTTGATGTAGGTTATGCTTCAGCATAACTCCGGACCGGCTGGAAACTGACTGGTGTTATGCTAAAGCATAACCTACATGTCGACGCTACCGTCCACTTCTATTCTCCGAGAATGATGTGCCAGGCCTCACGGATTGAATCGGGCAGTCCATAGAGGTCCATCGCGGTGATGACCAGGGCGCTGCCCCAACCAAGGACGATCAGGAGCCGGCCGTTGCACCATCTGCCCATCCGCCGCGGCGACGAGGTGAACTGCAAAAGCGGGAACATGGCGAACGGGAGTTGCAGGGCGAGCACGACCTGACTGAGCACGAGGAGGTCGGTGACACTGCTGTCGCCGCGCACGCCGACGACGATGATCGCCGGCAGGATGGCCAGCAGACGGGTGATAAGGCGTCGGATCCAGGGGGCCAGCCGCCACTGCATGAAGCCTTCCATGACGACTTGGCCGGCCAGGGTGCCGGTGATCGTGCTGCTCTGGCCGCTGGCGAGCAGGGCGACGGCGAACAGCGTGCTTGCGCTGGCGGCGCCCAACAGCGGCGCCAAAGTCAGGTAGGCGATGCGGATCCAGTCGCTGTCGGCGGCAAGAGCGACGTCGCCCACGCCTGGAACGTGTACGCTTTGTCTGCCGAAAAAGACCATTGCGGCCAGGACCATGATGGACGCGTTGATGAACAGCGCGATCGTAAGCGAGATGACCGAGTCGATTGCATTGAAACGCAACGCCCGACGGATCGATCGATCGTCCCCTTCGAGCTTGCGGCTTTGCACGAGGGCGGAGTGGAGGTAAAGGTTATGGGGCATCACCGTGGCCCCGATGATGCCGATAGCGAGGACGGCCATGCCCGCGTGCCGCAGCGTTGGCGGGAACAGCGATTGCCCCATTTCCGCGAAGCTCGGACGGGTTTGCGGAAGGACGAAGATTTCGAGGAAGAAGCAGACGCCGATCGTTGCGACGAACACCGCGATAACCGCCTCGATTGTCCTCATGCCAAAGCGTTGCAGGGCCAAGAGGAGCAGGACGTCGAAGGCCGTGATCAGGATTGCCCAAAACAGCGGAATATGGAACAGCAGGTTCAGGGCCACCGCGCTGCCAAGCACTTCGGCCAGGTCGCAGGCGCCGATGGCCAACTCGCCCATGAGCCAGTTTGGCCAGCGGGTCCAACGCGGATACCACTCGCGGCAGCACTGGGCCAGGTCCTTGCCGGTGACGACGCCCAGCCGGGCGGAGATGATTTGCAGCACCATCGCCATCAGGCTGGCGGCGGCCACGACCCAGAGCAGGCCGTACTGGTAGCGGGCGCCAGCCTCAAGATCGGTGCCCCAGTTGCCGGGGTCCATGTAGCCGACGCTGACCAACAGGGCCGGGCCGAGGAACGCCCGGAGCTGACGCCAGAAGCTCGCCTGATGGTCCGGCACGGCCACGGTGCCGTGGACCTCTTCCAACGACACGCGGTCCGCGGCGGATCGGGCGCCCTCGGATTCGGTGGCGGCATGCGCCGAGGTCGCCGGCCGTTCCGGACCTCCAACCGCGCGGCTGGGGGTTGATCGCGAGGACGGGCGGCTTTTGGCGAACCATGCAATCATTCGTGGCGAAGACCAAGGACCCACAGGATTCTAGGGAGCGAGGCAACTGGCGGCCGCTCGGCGCCCACCCATCGATCCTTCGCGCACAGCGCGGCCGCGGTGGGGAGACGTCGGCTACAGCGTCCAGAACGCTGGCGATTAGAGACGGGCCTGCGCGGCCTCGGCGGCGGCCCGTTGTTCGGCGAGCCAGCGATTGACCGATTCGATGTACCGCCGGCCGATGCGGCGACGCCGGTGCAAAACGTTGTAGTAGAAGATGTACCAGACGGCCTGGACCGCGTCGCGGAAACCGATCTTCTTGCCCTCCTCGTACGTCCGGCCGTAGTAGGAGATGGGCGCCTCGTAGATTCTGGCCTTGGTGTGGCAAACCATCGCCGTGATCTCGACCTCCATGCCGAATCCCTTGCTGGTCAAGGGAAGCTGCTGGAGGATCGGCGTCCGAAACGCCTTGTAGCAGGTCTCGATGTCGGTCATGTTGACGTTCGTCAGCAAGTTGCTGAAAAACGTCAGCATTCGGTTCGCCAGGTAATGGTAGAAATAGAGCACCCGGCTCGCGCGGCTCACCAGGAATCGGCTTCCGTAGACGACGTCCGCCTTGCCGTTGATGATCGGGCCAATGACCTGCGGTATCTCGCTCGGATCGTATTCGAGATCGGCGTCCTGGATGATGCAGATCGGGCTGGACACCTCGGCGAGGCCGCGGGCGACGGCGGCCGTCTTGCCCTGATTTCGCGGCTGCCGCAGAAGCCGCACGCGGGGCGAGTTGAACGCCTCGACGATAGTGGCGGTCCGATCGGTCGACGCGTCGTCGACTACGAGAATCTCGCGGACGCATGGAAGGGCGTCGACCTGCTCGATGACCTTGGCCACGGTCCGCTCTTCATTGTAGGCGGGAATCACAACGGCCAGAAGTCGATTGGCGAGGGCAGCCTCAGCCTCGGCCTCCCGAGGATCGTCTTGAACGCAGTCAGGCATCAGATGAACCGCGACGGAGTCTCATTTCGGCGAAAGAAGGCGAATCTTGTGAATCGATGGCTCAATCGACGGCCGGCAAGTCATCCGGTTCAACGCCGCTTCCCTTTCGGATCAAGCGTCCCCGGATCCGTTGGCAGGTGTAGAAGCTCCGCGCGGCCGCGTTTCGCGCCCAGTCGATGATGCGGTAGCGCGAGCAGCGGAGGCGCATGTTGGCGACGGGCTGGCCGCCGTACTTTCTCTTGTAGCCCAAGCCGCCGCAAAGATCGTAACGGCGCATGCCTCGCTGCTTCCAATATCGAATTGCGTGCCACTGCAACAATTCGTTGGGGCAGAATCGCTGGCCGTCGCGCCAACTCGCGTTGCCCCAAAAGTAAGCATACTGATGGAAACCGAGAAACACTCCGGTAGCGATGCAACGTCCGTCCGGCGCCCGCACCCGCAACAACTGAAGATTGCCGGTGGGCAGGAGATGGCGGATCAGGCATTGCACGCGGGCCAGATCGTAGGTGGGCACGAGCGACTGTTTGGCGAAGACGTCGCGGAGCTGCTGGTAGTACTCATCGGCGAACGCTTCATCATGGGCTTCCTCGACCGAGACGCCCATTTTGATCGCTTTGCGGATCGGGTAACGCGCGGATTTCGAACTCATGTTTTGGAGGAGCTCATCTTCCGTTTGGGTCAGATCGATCTCCATCGTCTGCGCGAGCGAACAATGGAAGCCCAAGCCTTGCGCATCCTCGCCGGTCAGACGGGGGTCGATCACTTCCAGGTGAATGCACCCGAGGTCTCGAAAGGCGTAGTCAACGAGCGCCTGCAGTGCGAGATTTCCCGGCACGGCAGGGAGCAGCCGCAACCCCATCCGATCCGAGTTCCAGCCGACAAACGGCGAGCCTAGTATCTTCATGCCGAACTTCCGCACGGTCATTCCGGCGAAGTACCCTACCGTGTCATTGCGATCCTTCAGCACCGCAAGGACAGGGTCGCCGCGCTGCGACTCGACCAAGAAGCGGATCCAAGCGGGCGTTTGGAAGATTTCCCGATCGGAGAACGTTTCCAGGACCTTGCCCCACTCGTCGAGGCTGCCCTGATACGGCTCGAAATGGAACGGCGATGACATGTTCTTGAGAGCCGCTTCAGGACAATCGTTCATCTCGTCGGGGTGAGACCATCAGTCCGTTCCGACGAACAGCTTCTCCAGGAGCCACCGTCGCTCGAGCCGCCTGAGGGCAGGGAGCGGAATCTCACGATGGTTGGTGCGCGTGAGCAAGAAGTCGAGAAGCGTGGCTACGGGGACGAACCAGCCGTTTTTCTTGGCCAACCGTTCCATCAGGGCCTTGAACCGAGGATGGATTTGCCCCTTGTCGTCGAACCCGTTCGCGAAGTGGGTGTACATGATGCAGGCGCCGCCCGAGGCCTCCAACCGGTCTTGGGCCGATTCGTTCAGGCAGCGGTTGAATCGGTCCGCGCGGTCCCCGTCGGCCGAGGTGAACCAATAGTTCACGTCCGGCTTGAGCGGGTCGTGGTAGGGCATGCAGGGGCAAAGACCGAGGCTGTTGATGTCCCGAAACACGAAGTTCCGGTAGTACTTGATCTTGGCTCGACATAGGTCGCCCCAGTAATGCGGGTCGTTGTCCATGTGGCCTCGAAACCGGGAATCATTGCGATACCGCGTCAAGACGTTGTAGACGGCGCGGCGCCATCCGGTGACGCGAGCGCTGCCCCAGTAGATGCATTCATCGTTGGAAGCGTGATTGGCTCCGGTCGCGGGATAGGCCCCGAAGACGTCCGCAAAGCGTTCCAACGCCCGAGCTGTCTCGGCTCGCGGCGAGCCGTGCCACGTGGCGCCGTGCCAGCCGATCTCGAAGCCCTCGCGATGAAGGTCCAAGACCCAGCGGCGATACGCCTCGTCGTCGAGCGTCTCGCCGGCGTGCTTGCCCCGGTTTGGGTCGCCGCGGAACACCCAGCACGATTTTGTGGTGCGGAACCCAAGATCGGCGAGGAAGGCGTAGACCCGGCTGACATTCTCCCGCGTCGAGCGGTCGGTGTCATCGAAGATCGTGAACGCGAACCGCTTGCCGTCTGGCCAGATCGCAGGTCGATTCATTGTCACCCCCGTGACAGACAAGAGTCGACTCCCGAGTAGGAATGCATCTTACAACAGACACAACTCATGCACAACGGCGACTACCCGTTCGCGCTCGGCCTCGGTCATGCCGGGGAACAAAGGCAGGGTGACGAGTCTTGGCCACATCGCGGAGGCCGTAGGCAGGTGTTCTGGCCGCCATGCGAACGTTTCTTCATAGTAGGGATGGAGATGCAGGGGCCGCCAATGGACGGAACAGCCAACGCCCCGGTCGCGCAGCCCGACGATGAAGTCGTTGCGATCCATCGACAGCTTCTCCAGCCGCAGGCGGATCGGGAACAAGTGCCAGGCGTGGATCCGGTCGTCGGGGTCCGGTGGGAGTTCGATCGCCTCGACGTCGGCCAGTTGCTTGCGGAACTGGCGGGCGATCGACTGGCGTTCGAGCCGCAACTGCTCCGCCTTAGCGAGCTGATGAATGCCCAAGGCGGCGGCAACGTCGGTCAGGTTGTACTTGTAGCCGGGCGCCACGATACGATAGTCCCAGGCGTGATTGCCGGCATAGCGCTTCCAGGCGTCGTGCGAAAGCCCGTGGAGCGACATCTGCCGGATCCGGGCGGCCAACGTCTCGTCATCGGTGACCGCCATTCCGCCCTCACCGGTGGTGATCGTCTTGTTGGCGTAGAACGAGAAGCACGTCACCGCGGAGGTGTTCTCGCCGCAGCGCCGCCAGGGCAACGACGGTTTGCTCCGAAACGCGGCGGGGAAGCTGTGGGCGGCGTCCTCGACGACCCAAAGCCCATGCTCGGCGGCAAACGCGCCGACCTCGTCCATGTCCATCATCAAGCCGGTGACATGGACGGGGATCATGCCCACCACGCGCAAGCTGCGGTCGAGCGGCAACTGGCCGTTTCGCAGTTGCTCGATTTTTCGTCGCGCGTCGGCGAGGTCCATATGGAGCGTCACCGGGTCGCAATCGACCAGCAGCGGAACGGCGCCCTGATAGCGCACCACTTCGGCCGTGGCGGCGAACGTCATCGTGGGCACCAGCACCGCTTGCCCAGGGCCAAGACCGAGGGCATCGACGGCCAGATGCAGGGCCGCCGTGCAGGAATTGAGCGCCACCGCGTGCTTGGCGCCGCACTGCTCCGCGAAGCTGGCCTCGAACTGCCTGCAGCGCGCGCCCGTCGTCAGCCAGCCGGAGCGGAGGCACTCAACGACTTCGTTGACCTCCTCCTCGCCGATCGAGGGGCGGAAGAAAGGCACCTGGATCGAACTCTCGGAAACATGGTCGGACATTATTCGTTCTCTCCGTGTTTTTCAACGTCGCCGTTGCGGCGTCTGGATGCAGTCTTGTCGCCGGCGTCCGCGAGCGCGAGCGTCTGGACGGCATTTTCTTGCCGCGGCGCTACTGTCGCGCCGCGCGCCGCTGCCAGCCGGTCGCCAAACAAAAGAAGCAACGTGCCGGCGATAATCGTGAAGTCTAGCCACAGGGACCGCCGCCGGACGTACTCTTTGGCGAGTCTTATTTTCTCGGGCAACACCCGGCGGACATATTCCTCTTCAGGGTCGATGGCATGGCCCAGAATGGTCGCCTCGTCACGGTACGTGATCGAGGCCAAATCAGTGATTCCCGGCCGGACGCGAAGGATTTCCGCATAGTCGTCATGGAACAGCTCGACGTACTGCCGGACCTCAGGTCGCGGGCCGACAAGACTCATCTCGCCGCGGAGGACGTTGAGCAACTGCGGCAGTTCGTCCAGTTTGGTCTTCCGCAACCAGCGGCCGATCGGCGTAATGCGGGGATCGTCGCCGAACGTGATCGGAGCGCCTAGCTTGGGGGCGTCCTCGACCATCGTACGGAACTTGAGCACGCCGAACGGCCGAAAGCCCAGGCCGATCCGTTCGTGGCGGAAGAACACCGGGCCGCGCGAGCCGCACTTGACCGCAAGGGCCAATACGGCCATCAGCGGCGAGAGGCAGAGCAAGCCCAGGCCGGACGTTGCGACGTCGAGAACGCGTTTCGCTGATTGGTAGATCACGATCAATATCGTCGCGCCGGTCAACGGGAGATCGGAAACTGTGTGGTGTCGCGCACGCCGGGTCGCCGAAGAATCAGGAAATGCCAGATCCCCTTGAGAAAGCCGAGGCCGTAGGCGAAGTGCATGGTCGGAAAGACGGGGAACAGCCATGCGGCACACGCCAGTCCGTGACGCGGCGCCGCCTTGAACGCGACACAGGCGATTGCCAGCAGATAGGCTCCCACCAGGAACAGGAACGCGCCGAGGGCCAAGCGGCTCCAGACACCGACGATGCCGGTGATCAGGAGGCTGGCAATGAACAGCGAGGGGACGAGCTGGCGAGCCGTCATCACTCGCCCAATCTTCCGCACGACCAGGGGCTTGAAGTAGCCATACTGGAAATTCATCCGCCAGAGCTTGGCCAGGGAATCGCGAGCGTAGTATCGAAAGACGACCTCCGGGACGAGAAGGATGCGCCCGCCCGCGCGGATCAGCCGCAGGTTGAGTTCG
>JBDKUC010000361.1:0-19004 GCA_039679885.1 Thermoguttaceae bacterium
CGCCAGCGATGCCCAACTTCGGGTCTATGTGATCCAGCCGAAGGACCCCTCGAAGCCCGATCCGTGGCTCAAACTGGTTCAACAGATCTCCTTGGGCGGCGTGGTGGCCATGCCGCCGATGATCGACGGTCGCCGCGTCATGACGGCGACGACCTCGGGCATCGTGCGGGTGTACGAGGCCGGCGGGGCAGACGCCAAGAACCCGCTCCGCCAGATCGCCGAGTATGCGGTGGAAGGCGCCGACAATGTCGTGCGCTACCCGTTGTTCCAGGACGGGCAGTTGTGGATCGCCGACAACCGGCTGACGAAGTATGACATCCAGGCCGCCCGGGGCCGCCTCGAATCGAAGTGGGTCGAAGACGCGCAAAACGTCTTCCTGCAACCGCCAATGGCTGTCGGCCAGGCCGTGGTCGCCGTCCATCGCAAACAGGGCGCGCCGGGCGCGGCGGTTTCCGCCCGCGCGATGCAGGGCTCCGAGCTGTACTGGTCGACGCAGCTTGGCGCACCGCTGGCCGGCGCTCCGCAGGTGCTCGATGACGGGAAGACCCTGGTGGTGACCAGCGGCGGCGCCGTCTTCCGACTCGATGGGGGCGCGTCGGCCTCGGCGATTGTAGGCGATCCGGTGATCGCACCGGACGTCTTCCGTCTCCCGCCGCCGGTCAAGCACGTCGTGCGGCTGCCCAACGGCCTCATCGCCATGAGCAGCGGGAAGGGAAGCCAGCAAATCGGGCTGTTTGACCCGAAGAGTCCCACACCCCTGGTTACCTGGCTCAAGCTGCGGGACAAGCTCGCATGCGCCCCAGTGGCGATGGGGCGCGGGCTGATCGTTGCGACCCTAGGGGGACAAGTGCTGCTGATTGACTCGAAACCCGACGCCATGACCGGCGACCCGGTCGACTTGGCCGAGCCGTTCCAGCCGAAGTTGGAGGTCGGCCAGCAGGTCGAATGGATTACGCCGACGGTCGTCAACGACAACGAAGCCGTGATCAGCGACGGGAAGGCGAAGGTCTATCGCCTCGGAATCCAGTCGCAACCGAAGCCGCACCTGGCCGTGCTCGCGGACCAGACGGTGACCAAGCCAATTGTTTCGCCGTTCGCCGCAATGAACGGAACGGTGTACGCGACCGATGCTGGAAAGGCGCTCGTCGGCTTCAACCTGGCGAAGAAGCTTTCCCGCGATCTCGAGTTGCCGCTTGCTGCCCAGTACGCATGCGGACCGGTCCGCATCGGCGAGACGCTGTTGCTGGCGACCGACGACAACCAGTTGCTCGCCATCGACTCGAAGGGGAAACAGCTCTGGCTGAGGCCGCTCGTCCATGGGCCGCTGGCTGGCGTGCCGCTGCTCGTCGGCGGGGCGTATCTGGTGGCGTCGCGCGATGGAACGATCCTGCGTCTTGACGCGGCCAGCGGCAAGGAATTGGGGAAGACCGACGTCGGCTGCCCATTGGCCACGGCGCCCGTCGCCCGCGGCGAGCGCGTGCTCGTTGGCGGCTATGATGGCACCCTCTACGAAGTACGGCAACCATGAGCAGACTCGTCGGCAATCGGAGCACCGGAACAATGCTCGGCGCCGCCCTGCGGCTGCGGCCGCGCGGTCGTGGCCCTAGCCTGCTGAGCCGGGGGCTGGCGCCTCTGCTGTGCATCGCTCTGGCCCTGTGCGCAACACTGTTGCGGGCCGAAACGCCGCTCTACCAGGAGGAGGCCTACGACCAGATCACGTTGAACGCAGCCAACGACAATGCGGTGATCAAGGTCGAGCCGCTGGAGACATCGATCCGCAACGCCATTTTGCGAGGGATCAACTTCGTCAAGAAGCCGGACGGCCTTACAGTGCATCCGCTGGCTGGCGCCGCCGCCGATAAGGATTACAAGATCCTGTGGCAGGACATCGCCAAGATCGAATTGTTCGAGCAGTTGGTGCTCAATCGGGCGGGCGAGTTGACAAGCCAAGGCCGTTTCGATGAGGCCTATGACTATCTCACGTACCTCGACCACAACAGCCATGGCCTGCGCGGCCTGGCCAAGACCACCGAGGACTTCCTGCTGGCCGAGGCCAACGCTGCTTATCGCAAAGGGCAATATGACGGTGCGTTGGCGCTATTGCGGGAGCTGCACCGACGGAGCCCGAAACGTCCCGGACTGGACCGCGCGGTCGGCGTTGCGACCGACAAGCTGGTCGAACAACTCGTCGCGGCGAAGAACTATTCGCCAGCCCGCATCCTGGTCCACAACTTGGCATTGGATTTTCCCGGCAGCCAGGTGGCCGCGTCGTGGCGGCAGCGATGGCGGGACGAAGGGACGCCGCTGCTGGTCGAGGCGCAACGAGCTAGAGAGGCCAAGCAATGGGGAAAGGCGGCTGAGATAAGCCGTCAGCTTACGGCCATGTGCCCCGAGCTGCCCGGCGTTCGCGAACTGGCCGAGACGGTTCATCGGAACTATGCCCGGGTGGTCGTTGGCGTCACGGCGACGACCACGGACTTCGCCAATTGCCGGCTCGACGACTGGCCTTCGCGGCGTGACCGCCGGTTGCTCTACCGGACGCTGACCGAGTTCGCCGGCCCGAGCACCGAAGGGGGCAAGTACGATTGTCCGGTCGGCGAAATCTCGTCCGAAGAGCTCGGCCGCCGGTTGAAAATCCATCTCAAGCCCGACGTGCGTTGGGCCAAGGGCGACTCGACGTTGAGCGGCGCCGCTCTGGCGAGGTTTTTGCTCTTGGCGGCGACGCCCAATAGCCCGGCCTGCGAGCCCGAGTGGGCCAGTCTGATGACGGCTGCCACGGTCGACAATGTCTATGACGTGAATGTCGACCTTCGTCGGAGTCACGTCCGGCCCGAGGCATTGCTGCAACTCCCGCTGACACCGCCCAGCGATCAGGGCGACGCCAATCGAGCCGCTCAGCCGCCGACCAACGGTCCGCTGGTCATTCAGTCGCAAACGCCGCAACAGACGGTGTTCGGGGCCAACCTCCGATATTTCGCCCATGAGCAGGGCCAGCCGATGGAACTGGTCGAGCGCCGCTTCGACACAGCCGCCCAAGCCATCGCCGCACTGCGGCATGGCGACGTCCAGGTGGTCGATCGGATCGATCCGTGGATGGTGCAATCGCTCCGCAACGATCGGCGATTGGTGGTTCAGCCCTACACGATGCCACTGATCCACTGCCTGATCGCAAACGTTCACCGGCCGCTGATGTCGGACCGCACTTTTCGACGCGGCTTGGCGTACGGGATCGATTGCCAGGCGATCGTCAAGCAGTTGTTCGGCGGCGTGGACGTGCCCGGCTGCGTGCCGACGAGCAGTCCGTTTCCGCTCGGCATCGGCGCGGGCGATCCGATGGGGTACGCGTCGGACGAGATCATTGAACCGCGTCGCTACGACCCGCAGCTTTGCATCGCGTTGACGGGTGCAGCCAACTGGAGCTATCACAACGCCCTAGCGGCGAAGAAGGGCGAACAACAATCGGCTGGCGATAAGAAGGCCGCGCCAGCGGTCGAAAAGGCCGATCCCAAGCCGGCAGAGGGCGACAACAAAGCCGAGGCGGAGAAGAGGAAAAAGAAACGCAAGGGCCCGCCGTTGCCCAAGTTGACGCTGGCCTATCCGCCCGACGAAATCGCCCGGCAAAGCTGTCAGGCGATTAAGAAGCAGCTCGAATGGGCCGGCCTTTCGGTCACGCTGCGTCCGCTCCAGACGCCACTGCCGACTCGAATTCCGGACGACGTGGACTTGCTCTATGTCGAGCTGGCCACTTGGGAGCCGGTGGTGGATGCGAATCGGCTGTTCGGCGCGGAGGGGCTCGCCGGCGATGCCGGCCCATACATGACCCTGGCCTTGCGGCAGCTCGATCAGGCTGTCGAGTGGGACCAGGTGCGAGATTGCCTGCATCGCGTTCACCGCATCGCGTACAACGATGTGACGGTGATCCCGCTCTGGCAGTTCATTGAGCATTTCGCTTACCGCAAGGAGCTGCACGGCGTGGGGCCGCGGGTCGTCACCCTCTATCAGAACATCGAGAAATGGCGGCCGTCCTTCCAATATCCGGCGGAGAAATGAACGTGCCCGTCGAGCGTCACAATACCGTCGCCCCAAAGGGGCATGATTCCGCTGGCTCCCGGCATTGCCCCGCGTGGGGCGAACGATGGCTGTTGCGCGGAGCGGCGTTCCTCGGCCTGGCCGTGGCCGCGTTGGTCGGCGCGTCGGTTGCCGCCGCAGCCGATCAGACCGTCTGGCCGATGACACCCTATCAGGTGCAAGTGCTCGTGGCCTTCGAGCCGCAGCCGTCGCTGACGCCCCGGTTGCATGAGGCGCTCTGCAAGTCGTTGGCCGCCCGGATCGACACGGTGATGGGCGCTGCATGGAACACCACCGTCAGCGCGCCACCGCCTGCCTTGGAACGCGACATGGTCCGCGGGCTGGCGGGCCTTCGGGCAGATCAGATTCCGTTGCCGCCGCCCCAAGTCGACAAGATGATGCTCGTGGCCGTCACGGCCGCACCCGGCGGCATGAAGGTTACGGTGCGCGATTTCGATCTTCGCACGCGGGTGTTGAACCGGCCGATTTTCCGTTCGGTCTGGCACGTCGCCACGCTCGAAGAAGCTGTGCTCCATGCGACGTTGGACGCGTTTGCGCCCGTTGCTCGCGTCGAAAGCTTCAACAAAGACAATGTCGTATTGCGTCCGAGGGCCGTGGGACTGCCGATCGGTGACCGCCGTCTGGCCATCCTCCGACCGGGCGACGTGATGCAGCCGATGACCCGGACCAACGACCGGCAGGGCAATTTCCGCCATGCGACGGTCGGGCCGTGGTCGTTCTTCGTCGTCGATAAAGTCGCCCCCGAACAGGTCGACGCCAGGGTCTATTCCGGCATGCGATCGGCGTTGATGGCCAAGGGGCGGGGACGTATCGAATCGCTCGCGATTCGCGTGATTCCGCCCGGCGGCGCAACCACCTTGGCGCTCAAGTCGCGTACCGAACCGAAGGGCCCATTGGGCGGCTACGAAATCTATTCCTATCCGCCCGGCGGCAACAACAAGGAGCCGAAGCTGCTAGGTCTGACCGATCAGCAAGGCCGCCTCTCGATTACGTCGGACGCGGCTGTGCTTCGCGTGTTGCTGGTCAAGAGTGGTAAAGACGTGCTTGCCAAGCTGCCGATGGTGCCGGGCCTGGAGCGGCAGGCGTCGGCCGACCTGCCCAATCACGACCAGCGGCTCGAGGCCGAGGGCTTTCTGTTCGGGCTGCAAGAGGAGATGGCGGACGCGATCGCGCGGCGAAACATCTTGATGGTCCTCACACGCCGGCGCATGGAGGCCGGACAACTGGATGAAGCGGCCGAGCTGATGGACAAGCTGAACCGGCTGCCCAAGGCGCTCGAGTTCTCCACCCGCATCAGCCAGCAGGAAGACCGGCTCAACTCCTCCGACAAGACGATTAAGAAGCGAATTGACAAGGTGATGACCGATACGCGAGAGTTCATGAAGCGTCTCAACCCTGAGGAGGTCGATGCACTGGATCGGGAACTCCGCGCCGCTCGGCATGAACCGGACGCCGAAGGCTCCTCGCAGCCTAAGGCCAATGGGAAAGGGTGAGTCGGCAAAGTCAGGAGGACAGGCATTCTTGCCTGTCGTTCCAGCCAGACAGGAATGTCTGGCCTCCTGATTTCAATGTCTGGCCTCCTGATTTCGACGACTTTGCAGTTCTCCTGCTGTTGACCGTCGGACGCTTGGCGTAGCGTGCCCGCTGATCTACAATACGGGCCGTTCGGGTGCGCCCGGTGTGTCAACCGTTTGCACGCCACTTGCTCCCGCCTCACTTCCATTGCCAGAGCAACCATGTTTCTTTCGATCGACGGCGGCGACGGCACGGGCAAGTCGACGCAAATCGCATTGCTGGCCGATTGGCTCCGGAGCCGCGGCCACGACGTGCTGACCTGCCGCGACCCGGGCAGCACGCCGCTTGGCGAGGCCATCCGCAAACTGCTGCTCGATCGGCATGACCTGCCGATCCATCGCCGCAGCGAGATGCTGCTTTACATGGCTGCGCGGACGCAGATGGTCGAGGAGGTGATCCGGCCCGCCTTGGCCGAGGGCAAGGCGGTGATCAGCGATCGCTATCTGCTGGCCAACGTCGTCTACCAGGGTCATGCCGGCGGGTTGGACGTGCCGTTGCTCTGGGAGGTTGGTCGCATCGCTACGGGCGACCTAATGCCGGAGCTAACCATCGTGTTGGACGTTCCGGACCATGTGGCGACCGCGAGACTCGCCCGACCGCTTGATCGAATGGAACAGCAAGGGGCGGCGTTCCACGCCCGCGTTCGCCAGGGGTTTCTCGCCGAAGCGGCCCGTTCGCCGGAACGGATCGCCGTCGTCGACGCAAGCGGCTCCATCGAGCAAGTTCAGCGTGAAATCCGAAAGCTCGTTGAAACGACGGTGCTCGGGTAGTTGCAGCGGCTTGACGGTCAGTTGTCAGTTGTCAGTTGTCGGTTATCGGTCAACGGTCATTCGTCATTCGTCATTCGTCATTTCCCCCTATGTCTTGGCACGGGATTGAAGGACACGACGCGGTGGTTGAGGAGTTCCGGCGGGCGCTCCAGCGGGGGCGATTGGCGAGCAGCTTCCTGTTCGCCGGACCTGCCGGAATCGGCAAGCGCACATTTGCCTTGAAGCTCGCGCAGGCGATGCTGTGCCAAACGCGGCCGGAAGAGTCGCTGGACCCGTGCGAGTCGTGTCCGTCCTGTGCTCAGGCCGTGGCCGGAACGCATCCCGACATCGCCATGGTCGCCAAGCCGGCCGACAAGTCGTTCATCCCGCTGGAACTGTTCCTCGGCGAGCGGGAGCACCGCCGCCGCGAGGGGCTCTGCCATCAGATTGGAATCAAGCCGTATCTGGGTCGTCGGAAAATCGCCATCATCGACGACGCGGACTATCTCAACGCGGAAGCGGCCAATGCGCTGCTGAAGACGCTCGAAGAGCCGCCGCCCCGCTCGGTGTTGATCCTGATCGGCACAACGCCTGCCAAACAGCTTCCGACGATCCGATCTCGGTGCCAACTGATCCGCTTTCGACCGCTGCCGACCGAGGTTGTCGCCAAGCTTCTGGCTGCAAAACACCTTGCGGCCAACGAGGCCGACGCCCAACGTCTGGCCAGCTACAGCGAAGGAAGCGTCCAGAGGGCGTTGGAACTGGCCGACCCGGCGCTGTGGAAGTTCCGCCACACGCTTTATCAACGCCTCTCCGATCCCGTGTTGGACAGCGTCCAACTCGCCCAAACCGTGTCGGCCTTCGTTGAAGAGGCGGGCAAAGAAGCGCCGGCCCGCCGCGCCCGCCTCCGGCAAGTCGTGGCCTTCGCCGGCGACTACTACCGGCAACTGATGCTGGCCCAGTGCGGCGCGGCTCTTACTGCGGATCGCGAACTCACCGAGGATGTCGGCCGAGCGATCCAGCATGGCCCCGGCAACCCGGAAGCGACGCTCCGGCGGCTCGACCGTTGCGTCGATGCCACACAACAGATCGATCGGAACGCCAATCAGACAACGCTCATCGAGTGCTGGATGGATGATCTGGCCCGGGAAATGTGAGCGGCTCCGGATCGCGTTGCCCAACCGGGAGCACGGGGACGGAGCGCTTGTCCGCCGTGAGAAAGACGCCTATATTGGTTGGCCAGAAGAACTGCAAAGTCGTTCGTAGTTCCGGCTTCAGCCGGTCATATTCCGCCTAAAGGCGGGACTACGAACGCCCGCGGCCGACTTTGCAGTCCTGCTATATTGGTTGGCGTTCCCATTCCCTACCGTTCAACACCCCAGCGAGTAGATCATGCCATTGTGCGTCGTCGGTTCCGTGGCCTTGGACAGCGTAGAAACGCCTGCCGAACGGCGTGATGACGTGCTGGGCGGATCGGCCGTGTTCTTCTCCTATGCGGCCAGCTTTTTCACGAGCGTTCGCCTGTCAGGCGTGGTGGGCGATGACTGGCCGGCCGAGCATACCCGAATGCTCCAAGCCCGCGGCATTGATACGGCTGGCCTGCAGACGGTGGCCGGCGGCAAGACGTTCCGCTGGCGCGGCAAGTATTTGCCGAACATGAACGACCGTGAGACGCTCGAACTGCACCTGAACGTCTTGGCCAGCTTCGACCCGGTGCTGCCCGAGGCCTACCGCCGATGCAAGTTCCTGTTCCTGGCCAACGGATCGCCACGGTATCAGATGAAGGCGATCGAGCAGTGCCCCGAGGCCCGGTTAATTGTCGCCGACACGATGGACCACTACATCCGCAATGAGCGCGAAGGGCTCGATAAGCTGCTACGGCGCGTCGACGGGCTGGTCCTCAACGACAGCGAGGCGAAGCTCCTGACCGGCGACGACAATCTGGTCCGGGCGGGACAGACCGTGCGGCAGATGGGTCCGCGGTTCGTCGTCATCAAGAAGGGCGAGCACGGGGCCATGTTCTTCGGCCCCGACGAAATGTATGTCATGCCCGCCTATCCGACCGCGCGAGTCGTCGATCCTACGGGCGCCGGCGACAGTTTCGCCGGCGGCATGATGGGCTATCTGGCCGAGCAGGGCAACGCCGATCCGAAGACGCTCAAGCTGTCGCTCGCCTACGGCACGCTGATGGCCAGTTTCACCGTCGAAGATTTCAGCCTCGACCGACTGCGGACCATCAGCCGTGCGGATCTCGAAAACCGGATGGAAGAGTACAAGAGGATGTTGAGCTTCTAGGATTTCCGTGTCTCCATGGTGAATTCAACGGATCGGCCATGAAAAAGACCCTTCGCACGTTCGTCGCGGTTGAGATTACCCCAGCGATCCGCGCCCGGACGGGCGAACTGATCGCCGCGTTGGCGGGCACGCCCGCCGACGTGAAGTGGGTCGAGCCGCACAACCTGCACCTGACCGTCAAGTTTCTCGGCGAGGTGCATGACCGCGACATTCTCGACGTTTGCCGCGCCGTGAAACGGGGGACGGCCGGTCTTGAGCCCTTTCCGCTGGAACTTCGAGGCGCGGGCGCGTTTCCGGCCGCGGCTCGTCCGCGGACCGTCTGGCTCGGCGCGGGCGAAGGCGCGGACCAAATGGTCGTCTTGCACGACCGGATCGAGGCGAATCTGGCCGAGCTCGGCTATCGAGAGGAGCACCGGCGATTTCAGACGCATCTGACCTTGGGTCGCGTCCGCGGCGCGGGAGCCAGCATCGTCGACCTGGGGCGGCTCATTCAGCAGCAGGCCGACTTCGCGGCCGGCCAGATGACGGTCGACAAGGTCACGATCTTCTCCAGCACGCTGACGCGCGAAGGACCGATCTACGATGTCGTCGGCACGGCCACGCTTGGCGGGTAGCTGACGCGGCGCCAGGAGCCCGAGCGCGTCTCTGCCGCAGACCGCCGGACTGCTAATGGAGTGATTCAGTCTGTTGGGGATTTTTGGGTGCCATGCTTGCTAAGCGAGCGCAGCGAGACAGCAAGCATGTTCGCCAGCGAATCATGCCCACGCAAGCGTGGGACATGGCGCCCATTCGTCCTGAATGATGCAACATACAGACCGTGATTTCTGAGACAGTACGCTAGATGCCTACTTTTGTTTCCGGATCGTGCCGAAGCGGATTTTCTCGACCATTCGCACGAAGGTGTGCTTGTCCTCCGACACATAGCCGGAGATGGCATCGACGGCCCGCATGACGAACTCGTATCGCAGGTTCTCATCCGAGTCGATCTCGACCTCCATGAGCGAGGCATTGCCGCCCTCAGCGCGATCGAGGCCGGACATTTCGCGAATCTGGCGGCCGAGTTCCTTGAAGCTGGCGAGCTTCCGTTGCCCCAGGACGATGCCGGACAACTCGCCGGCGTCGTCGGCCATCAGATGCACACGCGTGGCGGGCAGCTCGCCGGGCGTCGCAACGCCGCCGGTTGGGCCCGGCTGCCCCGTGCCCGCCGTGGCGGCCGCCGTGCCGCTTGGCAAGGCTTGGGGCATGGCGATGTTGAAGTCCCCTTCCGGCTGCACCAATCGCATGTTGGCGATGAAGAAGATGATCAGTTGGAAGCAGATGTCGATCATCGGCGTCAGGTTCATTTCCAGGCGGGAGAAATCACCGTCTGATCTGCTGAACTTCATGACGACCTCCGACAAACACCCTGCGTTATCGCTGCGTGAGCCTGGCGCGAAGGACGAACCGCTCGAACCCGGCCTCTTGGCAAATCTGCAACACCTCTTGCACCTTTCCGGCCGGCACGTTGCGGTCCGCCCGAATGATGACGGTCACATGTTTCAGGTCGCGTTTGAGCACCTTCTGAAGCGCGTCGCGCTCGCGACGGAGCGGCTGTCGCAAGGCGTCGACGGCCATCTGGTCGCCGCCGAAGAGAATCATGCCGGTCGACAGCGTCTGCACCGTAATGGCGGTTTCTGCCGCGCCCTCGGCCGGCTTGGCCAGATCGCTGACGGGCAGCCGGATAAGGTCGCTCTGAATGTCGCTCGAGAAATTCAGCGTCAACATGAAGAAGAACGTCAACTGAAACGTCATGTCGAGCATCGGCGTCATGTCCGGCTCGCAGCGGTACGACTTGCGTCTCTGGAATTGCATGGGATTGACCGGTAGGGCCCGTGCGACGCACGCGGCTGCGGCCTACGGTGCGTTTCTCGCGGGCCGCGCTAGCTCTTGGTCACCGTGACCGGCAGTTTGGCGAACCGCTTCATCAAGCGGCTCGAAATCGTCCCCGCTTCGTAGATCAGTCGTGTCAGGCGATTCCGGGCATAATGATAGAAGACAATCGACGGCACGGCCAACCAGAGGCCGACCATAGTGTTGACCAGCGCGATGCCGATGCCGGCAGCCAGTTCGGACGGCTTCGGCGTGGTATCCTTGGTGGCGATGGTGCCGAAAGCGCGAACGATGCCGTCGACCGTGGCCAGCAGACCGAGCATGGGGCCGATCTGAGCCACCAAGGCGATGTTGCCGTTTCGCTGTTCGAGCCGCATCGTCTGCTCTTCGCCCGTCTCTTGCATGGCTTCCAGCGCCGCATCGTAACCTTCCGAAAGGTTCGACATCCCGGAGGCCAAAACCTTCCCGACGAACGAGTTGCTCTTCTTCGCCAGGTCGTAGGCGTCCTGGTATTGCTTCTTCTTCAGCCGCGAGTCGAACTCGGCGATCAGGTCCGGCGGACAGATGCGGCTGCGACGCAGCCCGAGCACGATCATCACCACCAACGCCACCTCATTGAAGGTGACAGTCATGAAGATGATGGCATAGTTGAAGCCCATCGAGCGATAGAGCCAGACGAGGAACTTCTCTTCCTTCTGCGGCTCGGGCGTCTTTTCCGCCGACTTTTCGGCTGTTTCGAGCGGCGTCTTCACGCGAGCCCCGTCATCCGCGGGGCTCGCTCCCTTCTTGGCCGGGGCCGGCGGGGTCTTGGCGGGCTTCTTCGCAGACGGCGCATCGTCCGGCGTCGCAGATCGGTTGCTCGCAGTGGGCGAGTCCTTCCCAGTCGCCTTATCGGCTGCTGCGGGCGCGCCGGCTTTGTCGGCGGCCTTGTTGGCAGTTGGCTCGGACGCCCCGTCGGCCGCGCGAGCTGGCGAGTCCGCCGCCCAACTCGAGGCGAGACGCATTGCAGGCCCCGCGACGATCACCGCAAACACGGCAAGAAACGCCGCCGCACGCCAGTCCACCGGACGATGCATGAGACCCCTCCAGAACCGCCACCGGTTGCCGAGCGCAATGTTTCGCCCTGCGGCTGGCAGGAACGGATGGGCCGCCGGCGCAAAAAAAAGTAAGCAGAAGCCCCTCCGCGCTTCCGCGACGGAGAGGCCCCCTCTTAAGTCGGGGCGACAGGATTCGAACCTGCGACCTTCTGAACCCCATTCAGACGCGCTAGCCAGACTGCGCCACGCCCCGAGGTGCGCTGCACCAAGACAAAAGCGTACCCGATCCGCCCGCAACGGTCAAGAAGGCCCTGCCGAAGACCTGGACGATTGCCCGTTCGTTCGCAGTTCCGGCTTTAGCCGGTGCTCCGAGCGAACCTATCATGGGGAAGATGGAGAAGCCGGGTGCCATGTCCCACGCTTGTCGTGGGCATGAGGAAGCGGCAAACATGCTTGCTGTCTCGCTGCGCTCGCTTAGCAAGCATGGCACCCATAAGTCACCCTTTGAGGCACTACACTAGCGCCCTGCGGCCCGTCAACCGGCCGGCGATCGCACGCGGTCAGCTCTCGACGGCAAACCTTGGCTTGGCCGTTTTCCACTTCCCCTGGGTAAAGTCGGGGCACGTCACCGGCGTGCTGCCGGCGGCGATGGACTGCTCCGAGAGCGGGAAAACGACGCTCATCACCACGGAATCGTAGACGTCGATCGGCGTCTGGGTCTTGGCCCGAATCGCCCGGACGAACTGCTGCAACGTGGTGACATCGGCGCCGTCGTGGTTTTGGAGCGTTTGCTTCGGCATCGCTTTCCAGAACGAGTGGTCGTATTTCTTCTGATAAGGGCCAAACGGCTCCCACTGCTCCGGCTTTCCATCAACGTCGGCGATGAACACGGCGTTGCGCTGCTCGTTGTAGAGCCCGCGCGTGCCCTGGATTTGCCAGCGGTTGTCATACGGTCGGGGCAATTGCATGTCCATCGCGACGACGATGGTGTTTCCTTTCACGGTCTTGATCATCGTCGTGACGAGATCGCCCTGGCGATAGGCGAGCTTTGCCGTCGGGTGGTCCTTGCCGTACCTTCGTTCGAGCTGGTCCTTGATGCCCAACGACCGCGAGGCCATCGACACCAGATGATCGAAGCGGTCGCCGCAGTTGATGTCCATCCAGCTCAGGACCGGGCCGAGGCTGTGCGTGGGATATTGATCGGCGTTGCGCCGCAGGAGCTCCTCGCCGCCCCACCGCAAAGCGCCCTTCGCGTCGAAATACCACTCGTGGACGCAATTGTGCGAATGGGCGCAATGGCAATGGACGATTTCGCCGAACAGCCCTTTCCGAATCATGTTCAGCACGGCCAGGTTGTCGCGGCGGAAGCTCCAGTTTTCCAGCATCATGCAGGGCACGCCGGTGGCCTCGTGCGTTCGGACCAACTCCCAGCACTGGTCGAGGGTGACCGCACAGGGCACCTCGACGCCGGCGTACTTCCTCGCCTTCATGGCATGGACCGCCATCGGGGTGTGCCATCGCCAAGGCGTGGCGATGATCACGCCGTCGAGATCGTCGCGGTCCATCAACCGCTTGTAGTCCTCCTCGCCGCGGACATACGTCTCTGGCTTGGATCGGCCCGATTGGGCGATGAGGCTCTGGGCTTGTTCAGCGGCGGCGCGATCGATGTCGCAGACCGCCGGGACGTCGACGTCGTCCATCGTCAAGAGCACCTTGAGCAGCCCGGTGCCGCGTCGCCCCACACCGACGCATCCGAGGCGGACTGGCTTTTCGCGGCTTTGGGCCGCCCAAACGCCGCTGTGGCTCAGGATCAGTCCGGCGGCGGTTGCCGTGCTCGCTTTGAGAAAGCTGCGGCGGCCGATCATCGTATTGCGCGACATGGCAGTCTCCTTGGGGTCAACATGGCCTTGCGTTCAGCGAGCCTTGTCCTACCCGATCCGGCCACGGCGGTCAAGAAGCACCTCGGGATCGCCGCATCGAGGCGGCACGACGAACGGCGCTGCATCCTCCCAATTCAGCCGCCCCTGATCTGGACGACGTTTTCGCGCGGCGGTATTCTGGAACGCATCCGTTTGTTGCGTCCGGCGACTCACGTCTGCTCTATCTCAGGCGACTCCCCCATGACACCCCGAGAACGCGTGCTGGCCGCGATCGATCACCGGCCGGCCGACAAAGTGCCGATCGACTTCGGCGGCCACCGCTCGTCGGGCATTGCCGCCCTGGCATACCCCAAACTCCGCAAGGCGTTGGGCCTTCCACCTCGCAAAGTCCGCGTCTACGACCCGGTCCAGCAGTTGGCCATCCTCGACGAGGACGTCCTGGATCGCTTCCAAGTCGACACGGTCGAACTGGGACGCGGCTTTGCCCTCGATGAGAAGGATTGGGCCGACTGGACGCTGCCCGACGGCACGCCGTGCCAGATGCCGGCCTGGGTTCCGCTGGAACGGCAGGAGAAGCAATGGATCATCCGCTCGGCGACCGGCCGAGTGCTGGCCCGAATGCCCGATGGGGCGATTTACTTCGAGCAGTGCTATTGGCCCTACGCCGAGCATGACGACCTGGACCGGCTCGAAGAGGCGTTGGGCGAGAACATGTGGTGCGGCGTCGCGAGTCCGCCCGGCCCGCTCGCGGCCGGGCCCGACGGTTTGCGGCGTCTGGCCGACGGCGCCCGCAAGCTTCGCCAACGGACGGATCGGGCGATCATCGGCCTGTTCGGTGGCAATCTGCTGGAGATCGGGCAGTACCTCTACCGCAACGACAATTTCTTCATGCTGCTCGCTGGCAACCCGTCGCGGGCGCACGCGTTCCTCGACCGGCTCCTGGCCCTGCATCTGGCCAACCTCGAACGGTTCCTTGGCGCCGTCGGCGACTCGATCGACATCATCATGTTCGGCGACGATCTCGGGATGCAGAAAGGGCCGCAAATGTCGCCGGCCATGTACCGCGAGTTCTTCAAGCCGAGGCACGCCAAGATGTGGCGGCGGGCGAAGGAACTGGCCAACGTCAAGGTGCAGCTCCACTGCTGCGGCGGCGTCCGGCCGCTGCTAAACGATCTGATCGAGGCCGGCCTCGACGCGATCAATCCGGTGCAGATTTCCTGCGCCGGCATGGAACCGCGTGCGTTGAAGCACGACTTCGGCGATCGGCTAACGTTCTGGGGCGGCGGGTGCGACACCCGGCATACGCTTTCGCACGCCACGCCCAAGGAGATCCACGACCACGTTCGGGGGCAGATATCGGTTCTGGCCCCCGGTGGCGGCTTCGTCTTTCAGCAGGTCCACAACGTGCTGGCCGACGTGCCGCCGGAGAACATCATCGCCATGCTCGACGCGGCCAATGAACCGCTGTGACACCGGCGGAAGAATGACGAATGACAAAGGACGAATGACAAAGGAAATCCGAAGCCCGAAGCCCGAATGCGAGCTTCGACGCTGGCCTTCCTTGCCGCCATTGGGTCGGGTTGAAGGAAACGAGAGAGAGCCAACATGAACGAAGACCGCGGCAGCTTCTTGTACTTGTTCCTCGCTTGCGGCGTGGCCGCCCTGGGCGGGCTGTTGTTCGGCTTTGACACGGCCGTCATCAGCGGCGCGGAGGGCATGTTGAAGACCCAGTTCCATCTCTCCACAGGGATGCACGGCTGGATCGTCAGCTCGGCTCTCGTGGGCTGCCTGTTTGGATCGGCAATCGCCGGCTCGTTGAGCGACCTTTTCGGCCGCAAGAAGGTCCTTCTGTTGGCTGCTGTGATGTTCGCCATCTGTGCGGTCGGATCCGCCGCGCCGCAGACTCCGTGGCATCTCGTCGTGGCGCGTATTATCGGTGGCACTGGCATCGGCATCGCGTCGATGCTTTCGCCGATGTACATCGCCGAGATATCCCCATCGAGACTTCGAGGCGGGCTCATCACGCTGTCGCAGTTGGCCATCACGGGCGGCATCCTGGCCGCCTACCTCTCCAACGACGCGCTGACGCAACTGGCTCATGCCTATCCGGGCTTTTACCCGCTCGGGACTCTGCATTGGATATTCGTCGAGGAAGTTTGGCGCGGAATGCTGCTGGTAGGCGTGCTGCCTTCCCTGGTTCTGTTCGTTCTGCTGTTCTTCGTGCCAGAAAGCCCTCGGTGGCTGGTCAAACAGGGCCGAACCGATGAGGCGCTCGCGATTCTAAGCCGCGTGGGCGGCCGCGGCGAGGCCGCGCGAGAACTCAGCGAGATCCAACAGGCACTGGGGCAAGAGACCGGTTCCATTGCGGAGCTGTTCCAGCCCCGCTTGCGGCGGGCGCTAGCCGTTGGCATCCTCCTCCCGTTCTTTTCCCAGATTTGCGGCATCAACGTCCTGATCTACTACGGCATTACCGTCCTGAAGAGCGCCGGAATGACGGAAGAACAGGCGATGCATTGGCAGATTCTCTGGGGCGTCATGAACTTCGCCGCCACCGTTCTGGCGATCTTCACCGTTGACAAGTTCGGGCGGAAACCGCTGCTGTTGACCGGCATCATTGGCGTCGGCGTTGGCCTAGCAACCGGCGGATGGCTCTTCTGTCATCCCCCCGTCAACCCGAAGGAAGTTTTTGCCGTCTTCGCGTTCTTCTTGGCCTGCTTCAACTTCTCCTTCGGGTCGATCTGCTGGATCATCGTGGCCGAGATTTTCCCCACGGCCGTTCGTGGCCGAGCCATGTCGATCTCAATCTTTTCCCTTTGGACCGGCTGCACGCTGATCGGGCAGACGGTCCCGTTTCTCCGGGACACCTTGGGGCTCGCCAACTGTTTCTGGCTCTATGCGGCGACGACGCCGTTGGCCTTCCTGTTCGTCCTGTTGTTTGTCCCCGAGACCAAGGGGAAGACGCTCGAACAGATCGAAAAGAGCTGGACACGCTGAAGCCGTGTGGGTGTCTTGCGCCACGAGCATGAGCCCCCCACCGATGATAGCTCTCGTGGGGGACTATTGCCAATCCTGCGAATATAGTTTATTCTAACGCTCGGGGTGAATCCGGAACCGAGAAGCCCGAGCAATGCGCGATATCTCTGTCAGTTCTGCCGGTCTGAAAATCATCAAGGCGTTGGTCGGCAACCCGCCGCAGACGATCGCCGAGCTGACCCGTACCATGGGGGTGACTCGCACGGCCGTCACCGAGCAGCTCAACGAGCTGGCCGCTGCCGGATTCGTCGAGCGGCACTCGGAGAAGCTGGCTGGCCGTGGAAGGCCCCGTCACCTCTATCGGACCACCGACGCGGCTCTGGCCCTGCTTTTCCCAGGCAACCAGCAGTTGTTGGTCCCCGCCGTCTGCCAGGCCATCGTCGACCTGGGCGGCGAGCCGATGCTCAAGAAGGTCCTCAAGCGGGTCAGCCGCACGATGGCCGAGCACTACAACAGGCAGTTGACGGCCAAGAAGCCGCCTGAGCGGCTGCGGCAATTGGCCAATGTGCTCGTCCACGAAGGCAAACTGGTCGATACGCTTGGAAACGGCGACGGCCGCGTCGTGCTCCGCAAGCGGAGCTGCCCATTCATCAGCATGGTCGATCCGCGGCGGAACGTCTGCCTCATCGACCAGGAGATGCTCAGCGTGGTCGTGGGGCAACCGATCCGTCGGATCGAATGCCGCCACGACGGCGCCGCCTGCTGCAGCTTCGAGATCGCGCCCAACGGGGATTGACGGCCAAGCACGGACGACTGATGATCGACGGGTTGTTGCGTTTTTCCCGTCGGCCATCTATGATTCGTCATTTGTCATCCGTCAGCTAGGTTCCCCATGGCTACCGCTTACCGCGCGGACGCCGGCCGCGGCACGGCACGCGTCACGTCCGAAATCCTCGATCGCCTGCCGCCCCACAACCTGGACGCTGAAAAGGGCGTGCTCGGCAGCCTCTTGCTCGATCCCCGCGTGGCCGACGACGTGGCCCTGGCCGTTCGGGCCGACGATTTCTACTCCGAGGCCAACCAGAAGCTGTTCGCGCACATCATGGCGATGAACGATGAGGGTGGGCGGATCGACGCCACCCTGCTGCTGGAGCGACTCGGCACGGCCGGAGACTTGGAGTTGGTCGGCGGCGCGGCCTACCTGGCCGACATCCTCCACTCGGTGCCGCATGCCGCCAACGCCGTCTACTACGCCGAAATCGTGCGGAACAAGGCGACGCTGCGTTCCTTGATTCACGCCAGCACCGAGATCCTCCGCGACGCCTACGAGCCGACGCTCGAACCGCGCGAAATGGTCAGCCGAGCCGAAGAGATGATCTTCGCCGTCCGCGACCAGCGAAGCACCGACCAGATCATCAACGCCAACGACCTGATGGTCGAGGCATTCGACCGGATCGACGCCCGGATGGCAGGCACGGCCGGGGTCGGCGTGCCAACGGGCTACACGGACCTCGACACGCTGACCGGCGGGCTGCACGAATCGGAGTTCGTCGTCCTGGCCGCCCGACCCAGCATGGGCAAGACGGCCTTGGCGACCAACATCGCCGAGTATGTGGCGACCAAGTCGAACGTGGCGACGCTGTTTGTGAGCCTCGAAATGGCCCGCACCGAACTGGCCCAGCGTATGCTTTGCTCGCAAGGCCGGATCGACGCCAGCAAGTTCCGAAGCGGCTTTCTGTCGGGCGATGACCGCAAGAAGCTCGTCGAGGCTTCGGCCCTGCTCAGCGCGGCGCCGATGTTTGTCGACGACACGCCGTTCCGCACCTGCACCGAGATCGCCGCCTCGGCCCGGCGGTTGAAGCGGAAATCGAACCTTGGGCTGGTGGTGATCGACTACTTGCAGCTCATCGCGCCGGACGATCCGCGCGATCCGCGTCAGGAGCAAGTGGCCAAGATGGCCCGGCGGCTGAAGGCCCTGGCCCGCGAGTTGAAGATTCCGGTCCTCTGCCTGGCGCAGCTCAACCGCCAGGTCGAGGCGAGCAAGGAAGGGCACCGCCCGAAGCTCAGTCACCTCCGCGAGTCCGGCGCCATCGAGCAAGACGCCGACGTTGTGATGTTCGTTCATCGCGAGGAGTACTACCACACGCGCGAGGAGGCGATGGAGAAGGGCATTCTCGGGCAAGCCGACGTGATCGTCGCCAAGCAGCGCAACGGCCCGACCGGCGACGTCAAACTCGCCTGGTTCGACAAGTTCACCCGCTTCGAGAACCTCGCGCAGAAGCCGTATGAGGAGTTCGAGGGATACGGGGACGAGTTTTGAGCCGCGGCGATGAGGAGGACAGTCCCCTGTGCTTTGCCGTGGCGCAGGTTTCGGAGCGCCTCTTTAGTGCGCGGTCGGCGACGCCGCGGTGGCGATGACCTGAACCGCTTCAACGACAAAGACTTGCGGCGACTGTTCGCAGGACACATCGCACCCCTCACTGGTGGCGAGCGCTCCGAAACTCCCTCCGTTGGCGTCTTCTGAATCGTCTTCCGGA
>JBDKUC010000384.1:0-1934 GCA_039679885.1 Thermoguttaceae bacterium
GTGTCGCTCGGCACTAAGGCATGTTCGCCGGGCTTGAGCAGCCGCAGCAGGATGAAATCCTTGCCGACGAT
Source organism: Thermoguttaceae bacterium (assembly GCA_039679885.1). GTDB lineage: Bacteria > Planctomycetota > Planctomycetia > Pirellulales > Thermoguttaceae > JAJFUI01. The sequence continues at coordinate 72 of JBDKUC010000384.1, forward strand.
CGCATTGTCGGCGTCCACGTTGGTGATCTTCGCATCTCTGATGCGGAAGGGCAGAAAGGCGCCGGCCGGCGTTGTCGGCGTGCATTCCCGACAGGCCTTGATCGTGAAGGTGATTTGCACCCGACCGTCCGGCGCGTCCTTGATCGAGAGCGTTTGCCTGTACTGGGGATCGGTCGCCGGCTTCATGCGGGCTTCCCACGCTGGATCGCCGTAGAGAACCGTCGAATCGCGATCCGAGGCAAGAAAGAACTGGGTCCGCTTATCCGGCGTTTCGGCAAGCCGTGCGATCACGTCCTGGCGGAACAGATGCACCGATTCGGAGAAGGTGAACTGGCCTTGCAGGGCGAAGAAATAGTCGCCGACTTCCCAGGCCCAGCAGGAGCGGTACTGCGGAACGACATGCCCGAAGAACTGATTGACGCCGCCGCAATGCATCCAGGCCAGCGACATGCAATCCATGTCCTCGATGTGGGCGATCAGGCAGTTGCCCGGCGAGTAATAGACCTTCGGGTTCGGCGACCCGATTGGGAGCAACTTCTTCTCGGTCGTCTGCCCGAAAAGCTTCCCTTTCTTCGAGATGAAGTAGCCGTTTGGGTAGGTGAAGCCGAGCTGCCAGTCGTGTTCCCGGGCGTGCCCGCTCGACGACATGATCTGGGGTTTGCCGCTGTTGAGTTCCGCGACGATTTCGGGCACGGTGTCATCGGGACCGCTGACCTCTCGGACGGGCTCGCCTTTCGCCTTGGTGTACTTGTGATTCTTCTGCACTTCGCTCCAGGAAACGCCTTCCTCGAACCAGCGGAGCCAACCATCGGTGACGTGCGAGACGCCGCGGCGGATCTCCAGCGGCTCGGCCGTCGCGATTCGCAATGCGTCGTCCGGCGTGTAGCCGGTGAGGATGGCCCAAATGGCGTCGACGTACGGATCGGGATCGATGTTGCGCATGGACTTGGCCGTGGCCTGCACGAACTCGCGGCTGGCCTCGCCCGGCTGCAGCACGATGCAGGCGTAAACCGGCGCGTACGCGGCTACGGCCTTCTGGGTGGACTCGATGTTCGGATACTCGAACGTGAAGACGCGGGCTTGGTATTTTTGCTGCAAGGCATCGACGACCTTCTTCCAGGCCGGTTGGGCCACGGTCTTCGTGCTGACGAGGATGGCGTAGCTGCCGACGGGCGAGGGGGCCTCGCCCCGCGCTGCGCGGTCGCCGCCCGCCGTGGGAACGTCTGCGGCGACGGCCACGACGCCCAACACACAAGAAAACAGAACGGCCAGACCGCTGCACCACTTCATGACGACGCCTCCGGAATGTCTCTTCGCTCAAAGGACAAGTTTGCATCTGACCCGCAATTCTCACCGTAGGGTGGGTCGACGTCGCAAATACATGGTGGGGCTTCGCAAACCAATCAACGGTGATTTGCACCTGTCGATTTGCAGAACGAGTTGCCGCGACGGAAGCCCCACCATCGCCCTGGTTTGCTCGACCCACCCTACGCCTCGGTGAGAAAGGCAGACTAACCCAAATCTCCCATAGTTCTCGTTTTGCGGCAATAGGGGGGAGGACGACGCTGTCGTTCGTAGTTCCGCCTTTAGGCGGCGATTTTACTCGGGATACCGGCTGAAGCCGGGACTACGAACCGGCGCGACCAACGGTCGCGGCTTGATGGCGAGATTGTTTCTCTTGACGCGGTGGCATGATTTTGCCTATTCTACGTGCCCTATGGACCGGGCCGGGTATCCAAGGATGGTTCCGTGCGCGAAGAGCGCGACCGTGCGCTTGCGCTGCGGCACGGCCTATGCGGCGCCACGCATGGATTCACCGTTGTTGCCCCACGCCCTTCCACGGCGTGCCACCCATGAGCCTTA
>JBDKUC010000352.1:0-11008 GCA_039679885.1 Thermoguttaceae bacterium
GACTCGGCCGCCAACTCCCGAGTGAACTCGACCGGCGACTCGTGGGTCGATAGGACGCCGATCTCGAAGGCCGACAGCGCCCGGCGGGCGTCGCCGTCGCTCGTGTCGGCCAGGAAATCGAGGGCGTCCTCGTGCAGATTGATTTTGTATTGCCCTAGGCCGCGGTCCTTGTCGGTCGCCGCGCGGCGCACGAGCGTCTTGATGTCGTCGTTCGAAAGGGGCTCGAACTGGAAGACGCGGCTGCGGCTCACCAGGGCGCTGTTGATCGTGAAGAAGGGATTCTCGGTGGTCGCACCGACCAGAATCGCCACGCCCTCTTCGACGCCGGGCAACAGGACGTCCTGCTGCGCCTTGTTGAAGCGGTGGATCTCGTCGACGAACAAGAGCGTCCGCTGGCCGGAGGCCGAAAGCCGGTCGTAAGCCGCGTTGAGCACCTCGCGGAGCTCCTTGACGCCGCTGGTCACCGCACTGACCTGACAGAAATGGCTCCGCGTGGCGCCGGCCAACAGCCGGGCCAGCGTCGTCTTGCCCGACCCCGGCGGGCCGTAGAAGATGACCGACCCCAGGCGGTCCGCCGCCAGCAGCCGGCGGAGCAGCTTCCCTTCGCCAAGGAAATGCTGCTGGCCGACGAACTCTTCGAGCGCCCGTGGGCGCATCCGCGCGGCCAACGGCTGTGCGCTCCGCCGGTTCGCTTATTCGCTGGCATCGAATAGGGACATGTGAGTCTCGGTTCTGCGGTAGGGTGAGTGCGCGCACGGCGAGTGGCACGCCCTGAAAGGGCGTGGCGGGTGTTGTGCGGCAGTCCGCGAACCAACCACGCCCTTTCAGGGCGTGCCACCCGACGATACTTCATCAAGTTGTTCTTTGACAGCTACCTATTCCGGTTCCAGCGGCCCGCCGGGCGGGAGCAATTCGCGGAGCGGGCACTCATCGCACTTCGGATTGCGTTTCCGGCAGTAGTCCTTGCCGAGCCGCACCAGCAGGGCGTGAAACTCGTTGTACTTCGGCACGTCCGACGGCAACTCGCCCTCGACGTAGTCCTTGATCTGGTCGTAGTCGGCGTCGAAGTCGATCCAGCCGTGCCGGCCGAAGACGCGATGCGTGTAGGCGTCGACCACGAAGCTCGGCAGAAAGCCGGCGTAGAGCAGGATCGAATCGGCCGTCTCGGGGCCTACGCCGTGGACGTCGAGCAACTGCTGCCGCAGGTCGGGCAGGCCGATGGCGAACATCTGTTCGAGCGAGCCGTCGTATCGCTCGACGAGGAACTCCAGCAGGCTGCGGAGCCGCCGGGCCTTCACGCGAAAATAGCCCGCCGGGCGGAGCAGTTCCTCCAACTCCTCGACCGGGACGGCGTACAGGGCCTTCGGCTCCAACAGATCGGCGTCGCGGAGATTCTTCAGCGCCCGCTCGACGTTCTGCCAGCTCGTGTTCTGAGTCAGCATGGCGCCGACGATCATCTCGAACGCGGTCTCGCCCGGCCACCAGTGCTGTGGCCCAAACGCATCGAACAGCCGGCGGTAGACTTCGCTAAGCATGGCCTTCATCGTACCGCTTGGCCGGCGTCCGCTCAAGGATCACGCCTGTTTGCCCTTCTCACCTCAAGCCGGACCGGCGAAGATGTCGAAATGGTGAAGATGACGGCCGATTCTCGAAACACCCCGACACGACCGCCGGCCGAGCAGTACTGGGCCGAGTCGCGGCGGCCGTTGGCCAGCTTGGCATTCATCGCGCCGCTGCTGGTCGTCTATGAGGCGGGCGTGCTCGGGCTCGGGGCGCAGAACGGGGCCGACGCGCTGATGCGGTCGCTGCTGAGTCTGCTCGGCCTCGGGCACTTCGTGCTGCCGGTGCTGACCGTCTGCATCCTTCTCGCCTGGCAGCATCTCAGTCACCAGCCGTGGCGAGTCTCCGGCCGAGTCGTCTGGGGCATGGCGGCCGAGTCAGTCGCACTCGGGCTTTGCCTCTGCCTCGTCTGCCTCCTCTGGAAGCCGCCGTCGATGAGCATCGGCGAAACGCTTCGCAACCACGCCGGGCAGTTCGTCGCCCTTCTGGGAGCAGGCATCTACGAAGAACTGCTTTTCCGGCTGATCCTGCTTTCGCTCATGGCGTGGACGCTGCGCCGGGCCGGCCTGCCGCCTCGGGCGACCGTCATCGCCGCCGTGCTGGCCAACAGCCTAGTGTTCGCCGCCGCCCATTACGTTGGCTCGCACGGCGATCCGTTCCGCTGGTACACGTTCACGTTCCGCTCGCTGGCCGGGGCCTTCTTCTCGGTCGTGTTCATCTACCGGGGCTTCGGCATCGCCGCCGGCAGCCACGCGGCCTACGACGTGCTGGTGACGCTGCTGTAAGGGAGAAGTCGGCAGTCGGCAGTGGGCAGTGGCTGATCGCCGATGGGTGACTGCCCTCTCCACTCTCCACTCTCCACTCTCCACTCTGCACTGCGTTCTCAGATATCGTAGTATCGGGCGATTTCCCACGGGTGCGGGACTCGCTGCATGTCGGCGATGTCGCGCATCTTCGTCTTGATGAACTTGTCGAGCAACTGGGTCGGGAAGACGTTGCGATAGGTCAGATAGTCGCGATCGGTCTGCAGGGCTTCCAGGGCTGTTTCAAGATTCGCCGGGAAGGACTTGATCTGGTCGAGCTTCTCTTGGGGAAGGTCGTAGAGATTCGTATCGAACGGCCCGAAGCCGGCCGCGACGGGGTCGATGCGGCGTCGGATGCCGTCCAGCCCGGCCATAATCATCGCGGCGTAGGCGAGGTAGGGATTGCACGTGGCGTCGATCGTGCGGAACTCGAACCGCCGCTCCTGCGGGTCTTTGACATAGCCGGGCACGCGGACCGCCGCCGAGCGGTTTCCCTCGGCGAAGACCGCCTTGACCGGCGCCTCGAATCCGGGAATGAGCCGCCGGTAGGAGTTCGTCGTGGGATTCGTCAGCGCGACGAGCGACCCGGGGTGCGACAGCAGGCCGCCGATGTAGTTCAGCGCCACGGGGCTGAGCTTGTAGAGGCCGGCGTCGTCGTGGAAGACGTTTTGGCCGTTCTTCAAGAGGAACTGGTGGATGTGCATCCCGCTGCCGGCCTCGCCGGGAATCAGCTTGGGAATGAAGGTGATGATCTTGCCATGCTTGCTGGCGACGCGGTGGCAGATGTGCTTGGCCAGCGTGGTGGCGTCGGCCATGAACTCGACCGGCAGGAACTTGAACTCGATCTCGAACTGCGAGCTGCCGACCTCGTGGTGGTGATACTTGACTTCGAGGCCGATCCGTTTGAACGCCTGGCAGATTTCGTTCCGCAGGGCGAAGTGGTGGTCGTTCGGCTGCGAGCGGAAGTAGCCGCGGTTGCTGTAGATGCGATAGAGCTCGGCCCCGCCCGGCGGGCTGACCAACTCGTCGCTCTCGACGCGGTACGAGGTTTCGCGGGTCGTCATCGTGCTGAACAGATTGTCGAGGATGTAGAACTCGAGCTCCAGCCCGATGTGAACGGCGTCGGCGACCCCTTCCTCCCGCATTGCGGCGACGGCCTTGCAGACGATGTGCCGCAGGTCCTGGCTGAAGTTTTCCTCGGTGCCGATGTCGAGGATGTCGCAGAGGAAGTAGAGCACCTTCGCTTCCGGCTCGACCGGATCGAGGAAGGCGAAGTTCAGATCGGGCTTCAGCAGCATGTCCGAGTGGTCGACGGTCGCGAAGCCGAGGCTGGACGCGTCGATGCCGATCCCCTCGGTCACGGTTTTTTCGGTGAAGTTCTCGACCGGGACCGTGACATTGCGGAACCGGCCGTCAATGTCGGAGACGTAGAAGGAGACGAACTCGATGCCCTGATCGGCCGCGAAGCGGCGGACCTCCGAAACGTCTTTGAAGCTCAGCATGTCTGGGGTTCCTCGGCTCAAACCACAAGTCGCAACAAGATCCAGCCGCCTAGCATACGACCAGCTTTGCCCCAGTTCAACCGCAGTTTTTCGGGGGCGACGGCCTGCGACGGCCATTCGTGCGACGGCTGAGGCCCAGTTCACACCGCTCCCGGACGATGTCCCGCAATCAACGCTCAGCAGGGCGTGTCGGCGATGCCGGCTTGGGCGTTGGCCGCCCGAGCGAGCACGAACAGCAGGTCGCTCAACCGATTCACATAGGCCAGGCACGACGGCGAGACGGCCGTGGACTCGAGGCGAGCGAGCGTGACCAGCCGCCGCTCGGCCCGACGGCAGACCGCCCGAGCAAGATGCAGCGTGGCCGCAGCCCGGCATCCGCCCGGCAGAATGAACGCTTCCAGCGGCTTCAACGCCGCCTCGTAGCGGTCGATCGCCCGCTCGATCGAAGCCGCGTCGCACGAACACGGCGCTACGCCGCGACTGGCCATCGTCGTGACCAGATCGGCGCGGAGGAAAACGATACGGCGTTGGATCGCTTCCAACAACGCCGCCGCTCCGTCGGGCAGCGGCTCGCAGCGGACCAGGCCGAGCCAAGCGTCCAGCTCATCCAAATCGCCGCACGCTTCAAGCCGCGCAGCGTCCTTCGGAACGCGCGGCCCGTCCAGCAGGTCCGTGTCCCCCTCGTCGCCGGTTCGAGTGTAAATTGCCATAGAAACCTCTTCACCGCGTGCGTGCGAGCACGCACCCTACTCGTCTCCATTCCGCGACCACTGGTCGCGGCTTTGCGTTTCAGCGCTACTCTGCATTGACCACGTCGATCTTCAGCCGGCCAATGAGCGGAAGCACCGGCAGGAACGCGCTGAAGCCGTTGGCCCCCTCGAGCGTGCTTTGCGCGATCTTCAGATGCCCGGCGCCGATGCCGCCGGCCGCCACGACGCCGTCGATCGGAATCCAACGGCCGTCGATGTAAACCTCGGTCCACATGTGATAGCCAAACGCCTCGTACTGCGGGACGTAGACCAGCCCCATCGCCACGCGGGCCGGAATGCCACGCGCGCGAGCCAGCGCGGCCAGGAACACCGAATGCTCGGTGCAATCTCCCTCGCGCATCTTGGCCACCTCGGCCGCCGATGCAAACGCCTGCGAAAAGCCCCTGTTCTTGACTTCCTCATGGACAAACCGCTCGAGCGCCACAGCCACACGCCACGGGTCGGTCTCCTTGCCGGCAGCCTTTTCGGCGTCGGCCACGATCGACGGATCGTCGCTCTGAATGAAGTTGTTCGGGCGGCGATCGTCCTCGGTGGGCGGATCCTTCGGCGCATTGCGGTTGCCATCCGGCCGCCCGGGGCGGATGGCATAGACGGTGATTTCGGCCGTGTGCGGATCGATCGACTTGACCTCCTGCGTCGGGCCGGTGACAAACGCGGCCGCCGGGTCGCCGCCATCGAGATGCACGCGATATCGCACCCGCTTCGTCTGGTGTGCGTTGGGCAACGGGCGATCCGGCTTGACCAGCATGTCGGCGAGCAGATCGAGCTTCGCGACCTCGGGCTCTTCGAGGGCCTCGGCCTTCGTCGCCCGATAGGCCTCGATCAGGCCTGTCGCGCTCTTGAGCACGTCGCCCGTCCGGTCGCACCAGAGTGCGGTGTCGATCGTCTGGCCGCCCATCGGGGTGGTCGAGTTGATGCGGAGAAGTTCATGCGGACCGCTTCGCAAGCCGGTGGTCTCGAACTGCTGGGCAACCAGTTTCACGTCGGCCATCGCGACGTTATCTAAGACCGGCATCAGCATCTTCACCGTGCGGCGCTCGCCCGGCCGCATCGGCTTGCGCGCGAGGCTTTGTTCGACGCCCGTCGGCCCGAGGAAATCGGCCGACCACGGGATCGATTCTTTCTTCGCTTTCGTCGCGCCAGGTCCAAGAATCTCGATGTCAAGTCGCTCGCCGTGGACTTGACCAGTCATCCGCGTCGGGGCTGGGCCGACACGCATTTCCATTTCGAAACCGAGCAGTTGTCCTTGCAGCGTTTCGTCGCTAGCGACCGTCGTTTCCATGGTCGCCACTTGCCCATTGCGGTTGAGCGAGAGGCGTGTGACGTTCTCTGTGCGGACGACCGTCTCGCCGGCCTTGGTCTTGTGGTGAACCGTCGTGTGAACGTATCCGACGCGGGCGCCTTGCATCACGCAGACGTCCCAGGTCTCGCGAGTCGGCTCAGGCTTCCGGCGCGGCGAGCCCGCCGTGTCGACTTTAGCCGTGTTGTCCATACAACCGGCGAGCACGACGAGTCCCGCCAGGGCTGGCCACACGATTGCGAGGAAAAGGCGATGCATGAAATGCTCAGCGATGCGCGTGTTCTTAAGAAGCGGGAAGGGATGGGTCAAGCTTGCCGACGCCGGGCGACCGTGCCGTTGGCGCTGCAATTTCGGCCGGCTCTCAAGCTCCCAGCAGTGTACCGGGAAGGCCGGCGGATCGCCACCCCGGTGGCAAACTCTTCGCCAACCGGCGCACCGCGCCCCACCTCGCGAGCTTTGCCCTTGGAACCACGCTGGGCAAGCCGTTGCCGCGCTTTCCGATGCTAGACTAACGTAATCGGTGGCACGCGGGCAGGCGCGCCGACGACCAGCGAAGCGATCCGCGTTTCCCACATGCGACGGCTGTGCCAAAAACGAAACAACCGACGCCTGGGACGTATCACTAAACCACGGTTTGCGTAAGGAATAAGAAGGGCGTGCGGGTTGTTCCGGCTGTATAGAGACCGCGACCCGGCGGGAGAAATTGGGCCCAAAAGCCGAGTGGCTTGGCCGTCCAGCGTAACCTACGGTTGAACAGCAAGGCCGCCGGCAACGGCTCGGCCGTCCCCGAACCTCCCTGCCGACCGCCACGACGAGAGCATCGATGGGTTTTCTGCAACGATTCTTCCGCAACGTATTTCGTGAGGGTGAAATGCCAGCCGGCCCTAGCTGCTTCGAGAAGCTGAGCGAAGCCGAGCTCGAGTCGCACTTGGGCGTTTCACGCTATGGCAACTTCACCCTGACCGACGCGGTCCGCCCGTCGTACGACCTCCAGGTCATTCCGACGCAAGGCTATCGCCACGACTACTATCGCGACCAAGAGAACCGCAACAGCGTCCCGGTGCTCATGGCGTCCATCTCTCGCGAGTCGTTGTTCGAGACGTTCCTTGACCTCCTCGACCCGCTCGGCTTCACCGTCGACGTCGTCCTCGAAACAAGCCACAAACGGCGAAGCAAGGGGCACACCGACCTCTACCGCGAGCACATCGATCTGCCCGTCCTGAAGAGCGTCCTCTGGGAGTTCGAGGACCTGCTGACGAACGATGGCTGCACCGGGCTGGCCGTGCTCAATCCGGACGTCCCGCAAGAGATTCAGTTCGACGAGCACAAGCTGCTGATCGTCTATGGCGACGAGTTGCACGACTTCGAGAGCATCCTCGATCAGCACGGCGTCGAGTGCGACGAGAAACTCCACTTCCTCACCGAAGCCGAGCACGTCCATTCCTCCAGCGACCGCTACATCGACCAGTTCGACGAACTCCGAACCCGGCTCGGCATGGATGAGGGATACTCCCAAGGCCAAGAGTCGGAAGACTGGGGCGTCGGATCGAGAGGTTAGGGGCCAGGGGCTAGATGCGAGGGGCTAGAGGCTAGGGGACGAGAGACCGCCGCGGCCGCCCGAACCTTTAGCGGCCGCCGGCACGACGATCCCGGTCCATTTATCCGTTTAGCCGTCGCCGGCTCGACGATCCCAATCCATTTATCCGTTTAGCGGCCGCCGGCACGACGATCCCGGTCCATTTATCCGTTTAGCGGTCGCCGGCACGGCGACCATTTCCCGCTTATCCCTCCATGCTCCTGACGCTGATCGGCTATCGCGCGACCGGGAAGACGACGATCGCCCAGCTCTTGGCCGAACGGCTCCATTGCGACTGGATCGACGCCGACGTGGAAATCGAACGTCGGGCGGGCCAATCCATCCAGCAAATCTTCGCCGAGCACGGCGAACCGGCGTTCCGCGACCTCGAAGCTCGGGTGATCGCCGATCTCTGCGGCCGCGACCGCTTGGTCCTGGCGGCCGGCGGTGGCGCACCGTTGCGACCCGAGAACCGCCGGGCGATTCGCGCCGCCGGCAAGGTCGTCTGGCTTCACGCCCGGCCTGAGACGATCTTGGCCCGCATGACCGGCGACGCAATGACGGCCGCCCGGCGTCCGAGCCTGACCGATAAGGACCCTCTCGCCGAAATCGTCCACCTGCTCGAAGTCCGCACGCCGATCTATCAAGAGCTAGCGGACTTCACCGTCGACACCGAGGGCAAGTCGCCCGACAAGTTGGCCGACGAGATTGCGGCGTGGCTGGAGTCGTAGACTCGTAGGTTATGCTTTAGCATAACGCGGCGTAGCCGCAACCAAGATAGGAACAGGAGGGAACAGAGAAAACGGAGGGGGATTAAGCTTCTCTGTTCTCTCTGTTTCCTCCTGTTCATGCCGGTTTGGCATGGGCGAGAGGAACCGCAACGATCGGATTGACGTTCACCGCCACGAGATCTTTGAGGACATTTCCTCAATCCCGAAACCTAATGGCATAACCGAAACGCGGGAAGAGCTGTCAGGCTAAAGCATAACCTACGGCTACGACGTGTCGCTGACGCCGGACGAGTCGTCACACCCAGTCGAGCCCCGTTTCGCGTTTGATCCGCTCCTCGAACTCGCCAAGCAGCCCGCCGATCGGGTCCCAGCGATCGCGGCGCCGGAGTTCGATGTCGCCTTGGCGGTTGATGCGGACGACGCTTTCGTTGTGGACGCCCAGCCGGTCGAGTTCGTGCGGGTGCAACTCATCGTCGCTGACGACCCGCCGCAACGCCTTGCCCGACATCTCGATGAATTGCATGTGCATGGCGTCTCCTCATGGCTCGTCAAGAGACAACTTGCGCGATCCCGTAGGCGGATCTCCTCATCCATCCCATAAGACTGGACGGGTTAGGAAACCCGTCCTACGGGCAAACCGTCAACTTATTCCTTGGCGGACCCTTGTTTCCTTTCCTTCGCCGGCTTCTCCTCGGCTTTCAGCGCAGTGAAGCTGGTCTGGGCGTCGGCCTTGGTCCAAACGCCGATCTTCCCGGCATCGGGGAACGTGTCGTCCTTCACATCGAGATATTTCTTGTTGCCGAAGAAGCACTGGATGTGATTTCCCTGCTGAACGACGTGCAAGACGTGCCACCGGCCCGCCGGAACTTTCAGTTCGGCCGTAGCCACCTTTGTCCGCTTGCCGTCGACCACCTTGTAGAGTCGATAGTTGGGTTCAAGCGGATTGATCCGGGCCACGTAGTAGTTCTTGGCGTCCTTGTAGCGCCAGACCACCCCGCCGCCTTGGTCGATCTTGCCGGCGTTCGCCTTGAAGGCAACCGAGATGTCCACGTCGCGAAACTTGGGCTTGTCGGCCACGCAGAGATTGAACAGCCGCTTCGGGCCATCGGCCGACGTTTGGGCCAGCACTTTCCCGCCCGGCACGCTCGCGTCGGCCTGCACTTTCCAGACGCTGCCCGGCCCTTCGCCCGTCTTCGCCGCCGTCCACCCCTCCGGCAAGACGCCGATCTTGGCGTCGGTCATCATCAAGTGAAACGGACCGGCAGCCTGGGCCATCCCCGGCAGAACGATCGTCGACGCCAAGAGAATCGTCGCAATGCGCAGCATCTTGTCCTCGTTCGATAGAGTTGACTGTCTCACCCGCCAGAGTCGATTTGTGGCAAAACCGAACCCTCCGCATTGCACGGAATCATAGTGCGGCGCCGCAGGCGGGTCAACTGGCGATGGCCGGCCGCACCGCCTCGCAGAGCGTCAACATCGTGTCGACGTCGAGCCGTTCCGCCCGGAGCGTGCCGTCGAGGCCAAGCCATTCGAGCACGGCGTCGACCGCCGGCTTGTCGAGGCGGCCGCCGGCAGCCGAAAGCAACTGCGAGCGGAGGAACTTGCGGCGGTGCAGAAACATCGACCGAAGGAAATCGTGGAAGAACTTCCGATCGGGAATCCGACCGCGAAGCGCGGGGTCGAGCGTGATCTGAATGAACGCGGAATGGACCTTCGGCCGCGGCCAGAACGCCTCCGGCGGCAGGATCCGCAGGACCTCGACCCGGCACTGCGATTGGACCCAGATGCTCAGCGCCCCGTAATCCTTGCTGCCCGGCTCGGCCGTGAGCCGCTCGGCCAACTCCCGTTGAATCGTCGCGGTCATCGTCTCGGGCGGCCGCTCTTCGGCCAGCAGGTTGCTCAACAACGGCGTCGCGATGCTGTACGGCAGGTTGGCCACCAGTTTCAGCCGCCGGCCAGGCGAGGGGACGTTCCCAGTTTTCGCGTCGGCATTCACTGGCGCCAACTGGGCCGCCACCGCGTCGCGCACCACCGGGTTGATCCGGTTCTTGCCCTTCAGCGCGTCGGCCCGCAGCATGACGACGTTCTCGAAGCGGTGCAGCTCCTCGCTGGCCAACTGGTGCATTTCCGGATCCAGCTCGACCGTCACGACGGCGGCCGCCCGCTGGGCCAGCCGGGCAGTCAGCGACCCGGTGCCCGTGCCCACCTCAAGCACCACGTCGTCCGCCGACACGTTGGCCGCTTCCAGCAGGATGTCAAGCAGATTCAGGTCAATCAGGAAGTTCTGGCCATGCTGCGTCTTCGGCCGCACGCCCGCCTCGGCGAAGCGGCGTTGAAGGAACGAGAGCGTTTGGCGAGGTAGCGGTTCAGTGGACATAAGGGGGAATGACGAAGGACGAATGACAAATGACGAAGGAAATCCGAAGCCCGAAATCCGAAACCCAAAGCGGACTGATGGCGGAAACGTTCTCCTCCTTCGTCCTTCGGATTTCGGACTTCGAGCTTCGGATTTCCGCCTTTCTACCAGCTCCTTTTTCTCGTTCCCACGGTCCTCCGTGGGAACGCACTCGTTGCGACGCTCTGCGCCGCCAGCCGACGCGTAGCGTCGGAAATGTCGATTCCCTCGCAGGAACGTGACGAAGGAAATCCAAAGCCCGAAATCCGAAGCCCAAAGCGGACTGATGGCGGAAACGTTCTCCTCCTTCGTCCTTCGGATTTCGGACTTCGAGCTTCGGATTTCCGCCTTTCTACCAGCTCCTTTTTCTC
>JBDKUC010000015.1:0-3976 GCA_039679885.1 Thermoguttaceae bacterium
TCTCAGTCGGAAGCGTGGCGAGACAATCGTCATTGGCGACGGCATTGCGGTTACGGTTTTGGCGGTGGATGGTGACCGGGTGAAACTCGGCGTGGTGGCCCCTGCGGAAGTGCCAGTGTAGTGTTTCGGCCGAAATGGCACAGGGGCTAAGGTAGGTGACGGTTTCCTCTGAACCCATTAGGATGAGTGGGAAGGAGGAGCCGATGAGCGAGCAGAAGCGACGGAAGTGGACAGCGGCGGAGAAGTTGCGGATCGTGCTGACTTCGATGCAGCCGGGCGTGGAAGTCTCGGAGTTGTGCCGACGGGAAGGGATCAACCCGACACAGTTCTACGCCTGGAAGAAGAAGCTCTTAGGTTCGGCGGAGGCGGTCTTCGACGAGCGGCCGAAGAAGCCGGACGCCAAGCAGGAGCGGATGGAGCGTGAGTTGGCCCGGATGAAGGGCGTGGTCGCCGAGATCACGGCGGAGAACCTGGAGCTAAAAAAAACGCTTTCGGACTAGAAGATCACGGCAAGATGCCTGTGGAACTGCAACAGCGAGTTCACGAGGAGGTGGAGCGGACGAGGCAACGGAGCGGCTGGCCGGTCGAGCGGACGCTTTCGGCGTTGGGCGTGAGCCGGACGACGTATTACCGCTGGCTGCGGACGGCGGCCCGACGAGTTGCGGACGGACTCACCGGGCCGCCGCCACAGCCGGTGCAGCCCTACGAGGCGTTGCCGGAGGAGAAGGCGGCGGTGATCGAGTACGCCTTGAAACACCCGGAGATTCGGCATCGGGAGTTGGCCTGGCGGATGGTGGACGAGGACGTGGCCTACGTGAGCAGTTCGACGGTGTACCGGATTCTGCGAGAGTCGAAGCTGGTTTGTCCTTGGAGGAGAAGGACAAAGCGGCGTCGAGAGGCCGAGGAGAAAGCGAGCCGCCCGAACCAGGTCTGGGCGACGGACATCAAGTACGTGTGGGCCGGTGGGCGGCATTACTTTCTGGTGAGCTTCCTGGACGAGTATTCGAGATACATTGTGCATCACGAGCTGCTTTGGGGCATGGACGGCGAGTCGGTGAGCGTGGCGGCCCAGGCGGCGTTGGAGACGTTGCCGAAGGACGCCGAGGGTCGACTGCTGGTGAAGCCGGAGATTCGCTCGGACAACGGCAGCTGCTACGTGTCACGGGAGTTCGGCGGCGTGTTAGACGAGCACGGCCTGACGCATCGGCGGATCAAGCCGCACTGTCCCGAAGAGAATGGGCTGATGGAGCGGGCGAATCGCACGTTGGGCGAAGCGTTGTCGGCGGAAGAGTTGACGGATTATCTTCAAGCGGTGAAGGCGCTCGACCGCACGGTCCGATGGTACAACGAGGAGCGGTTGCACAGTGCCTTGGGCTTCCTGCGGCCGGTGGATTATTACCGAGGCAAGCCTGCCGAGCTATACGCCCAGCGGCGAGAGAAGCTGGCAGCCGCCCGGCATCGACGGAGAGAGCGTAACCTACGACTTCGGCAGCCCACGCTGCCATTAACCAGCGAGGAGATCGTTGCTTAACTCCGGCCCAGTTCTGTGCCAGATCCGTTGAAACAAAACACCAGTTCATCGGGAGGAGGTCTACCACAGAATCAGAAACGGCTCATCCTCACTTCGCTTTGTCGAGTGTGCGTAGGATTCGGATTGCTATGACCCAGATCACGGAGTTGGCTCCCATGTCGATCTCAACGATTTCCGAAACGAATTGGACTGGTTTCCACATTCCTGCCGTTGCCGCCCGAAGTGCCAACCAGACAGAGCGAATCCAGGCGGCTCTCGGCGTAACCGGCGACTTGCCGCAGGTCGATCAGGATACGTTGGCCCTCTATCAAGCGTACCTGTCGGCGACTTTGTCGCTGCCGCTTACGGCTTACTACCCGCAGCCGACGAACGCCCAGGAGAAGAACCAGTTTCGCTGCATTGTCCTGGAGTTGCTCGACCCGACCCAATACCTGGGCGACGAGTGTGATGGCATTTTTTGCAGGACTCGCAAAGGCTCCTTCGAGGTCAACATACCGTTGATCGAGTTGCACGTGCCCCAAGACGGTCCCAACTTCCAACTGATCGAGGACTACTGGTACTGGTTCTGGAACCGGCGATGAGCCATCCTTCGACCGGCGTTTACAGCTATCCCGATAACCAGGAGATTTCCAGCCGTGAAGGTCTTTGTCCAGTCCAAGAACGAAAGCATTGTCATCAACCACGAAATCATCGTGACCGTACTCGATGTCAACGATGAGAATGTGATTCTGGCGGTCGAAGCTCCAGAATGGATTGATGTCGGCGAGGCCGAGGCATTCGAGACGTCGGAGATGATGTCGGTTTGCCCACGCTAGCTGAAGAGCCGCCGATGCCAGCGACAACTGTCGTGATGTGGTTGTCAAAACAAAAAGCCCCAGCGTTCGGGCCAGGGCTTTTGAGAAACGGCGAGTTCGTTAGTACGGAATCTCGTCCGTAACGGGAACGCTCATCGCTTCCAGCAAGGCCGTGAACTTCTTCAAGCCGCCGACTTCCTTGATGAGGTTGACGAGATCGTTGAACCGGGCGAATCCGCCAATGGACTTGACCGCTTGGTTCACCGCCCGAAGCTGCTCGAAGGTAACTGCGTCACCGACCTTCACCGTCTTCTCGGGTTCTGGGGTCGTCGGGCTTGCCGGAGCAGCAACCGGCTTGGCCACGGCCTTCTTGGTCTTGCGACCCTTGGTGATCGTCGTCTTGAGATTGGCAGCGTAGCTCACCGTGATCTTGACGCCCTTCTTGTTCAAGGCCGCAGCAATCTCACCACTGGTGGCCTTGGGATTGTCCTTCAGGTACTCACGCACCGCTTGTGATTTGTTAACCTTCTTAGCCATGTCCTCGTCTCCGATTCTGGGTTACCGACTGCACACACAATTATTACCCTCAGAATCGGCGGAACAAACCGCAAGGCAAGGCTAAAGCCCCCATTTAGTGAAGCGGGTTCTGGATATGCCGGTAAAGCGGGCATATGGGTAGGCGGTGGCCGTCAACGAGGCTACAGATCGTGCCGTTCACCGCCCAGTCAGTTGCTCCAACTTCTCGGGATATCGTGCCCCCTGCACCGTAATCTTCGATGCGGCAATGTCGATGTCACGCAGATCGTCGGGCGTGAGTTCAACGGCGACTGCCCCGATGTTCTCGTCCAAGCGATGCAGCTTCGTGGTGCCGGGAATTGGCACGATCCACGGCTTCTGAGCGAGCAGCCATGCAAGGGCGATCTGGGCAGGGGTTGCATTCTTCCGTTCGGCGATGCTACCGAGCAGCGTGACGAGGGCCTGATTTGCCTTGAGGGCCTCCGAGGTGAACCGAGGCAGAATGCTGCGGAAGTCGGAACTGTCGAAGGTCGTCTTCTCGTTCATCTTGCCCGTGAGGAAGCCCTTGCCCAGTGGGCTGTACGGCACCAATCCAATGCCGAGTTCTTCGAGCGTTGGGATCACCTCCTTCTCGGGCGTTCTTGTCCACAGCGAGTATTCGCTCTGGAGAGCCGTGAGCGGCTGGACGGCATGTGCTCGACGGATCGTCTGGACGCCCGCCTCCGAAAGACCGAAGTGTTTGACCTTGCCCTGCTCGATCAGTTCCTTGACCGCTCCCGCCACATCCTCGATTGGCACGTTTGGATCGACCCGGTGCTGATACAGTAGGTCGATGGTCTCGACTTTCAGCCGCTTGAGCGAGCCTTCGACCGCTTGCTTGATGTGCTCCGGTCGGCTATTCAGTCCTGGCGACCCCTTCATCGCACGAGGATCGAAATCAGGATTGAGGTCGAAACCAAACTTTGTGGCGATCACCACTTGGTTGCGGAAGGGAGCGAGGGCTTCGCCCACAAGCTCTTCGTTGATGAACGGGCCGTAAACCTCGGCGGTGTCGAAAAACGTGATGCCACGTTCCACGGCGGCCCGGAGAAGAGAGGTCATCTCCTGCTTGTCTTTCGGCGGACCGTAAGAAAAG
>JBDKUC010000233.1:0-2181 GCA_039679885.1 Thermoguttaceae bacterium
CTTGAACCGCACGCCCTGGCCAGAGTGAAATATCTCTCGGTGGTCGCCCGTGGCGTGGTCGAGGGCTTCATTAGCGGGCTGCATTCGAGCCCTTACAAGGGCTTCAGCGCCGAGTTCGCCGAACATCGGGAGTACACGGCCGGCGACGATCCGCGCCGGATCGACTATCGCATGCTGGGCCGCACCGATCGTCTCTACGTCAAGCAGTATGAGGAAGAGACCAACATGCGGGTCCAGATCCTTCTGGACACCAGCGCGTCGATGGGTTACAGCTTCGATGGCCGCTTGAGCAAGCTTCAGTACGGCTGCTATCTGACGGCCGTCCTAAGCTACCTGATGACGCGGCAGCAGGACGCCGTCGGCCTGACAACGTTCGATACGGCGGTGCGATTGGACATGCCGCCGCGAAGCTCGCCGCGTCACTTCCACGAGATGATGCAACGGATCGAGTCGCTCGCGCCGACCGGCGAGACCGACGTCGCCGAAACACTCCACGTGTTGGCCAGCCGCTTCAAACGCCGGGGGCTGATCGTCCTAATCAGCGATCTGTACGGCGAACCGTCCGATATCGCCCGGGCGCTGTGCCACTTCCGCCACCGTCGCCACGAGGTGATCGTGTTCCATGTCCTCGATCGGGCGGAGACCGAGTTCCCCTTTCATGATGTGACGGCCTTCCACGATCTGGAAACCGGCCAGCGGATCGAGGTCGATCCGGCCTACGTCCGCGATGAGTATCGGGCCGAGATCGAGGCGTTCCTCGGCACGTATCGTCGGGCGTGCGCCGAGGCCCAGATCGACTACGTCCTGACCGACACGGCCACGCCGTACGACTTCATGCTCTCGCGGTATCTTGCCAGCCGGGGGCGACGATGAGCTTTGCCGCGCCACTGTTCCTGTTGGCCGCCGTGACCGCCGCGATTCCCGTGGTGCTGCACATGCTCCAGCGGCGAAAGGCCAAAGACCTGCCTTTCCCGACGCTGCGGTTTCTCCGCCGGAGCGCCGAGAAGACGCGGCGGCGCAAGCGAATTCAAGACGCGCTGCTGATGCTGCTTCGGACGGCGGCGCTGCTGTTGCTGGCCGTCGCCTTGGCCCGGCCGGCCGTGACAAGCCTTGGCGCCCTCTGGGGCAACGCGCGGACCGCCGTGGCGATCGTGCTCGACAACTCGGCCAGCATGGGCCTGATCGACAACGAACGCGCGAGGATCGACACGGCCGTAGCCGCCGCGACACAGGTTCTGGATCAACTCGGCGATGGCGACCAGGTGGCGATTCTGCCCTGTTGCGGCCCGCCGTTGGCCGACGCCGGCCGTCTGCACCGCGTGCAAGGCCCCGCGCGTCAACTCCTGCGGCAGTGCCGCGTCAGCTACGAGCGAGCAGATCTGAGTCTCCGTCTCGAACAGGCCCGCGAGTTGCTCAACAAATCCGACGCCCCCAACAAGCAGATCTATGTGCTGACCGACATGCAGCGAACGTCCTGGGGCAACGGCGATCGTTTAGCAGCCGCCGACACGGCGGTTCCCGGCGTCATGGCCGACGTGCCGTCGGCCGCTAAACAGCCGAAGTCGTCGATCCCCGTCGTTCTCGTCGACTGCGATCGGGCGCCGAAGCCCAACGTCGCGGTGGAATCCTTATCGGTCAACGCAGCCGTTCCGATTGCGGGTTTGCCGGCCCGAGCCTCGGTGACCCTGCGGAACATGGCCGCGGTGGCGCAATCCCGGGCGGTCGAGCTGCTCATTGATGGCGTTAAGCTGGCGGAAAGCCCTGAGCTGACGCTGCAGCCCCTGGGCCGCGCGAAACACGAGTTCACGTTCACGTCGAAGCAGGGCGGCGTGCATCGCGGCCTCGTTCGGCTGGTGGGCGACGATGGCTCCGCGTACGACGACCGCCGACTCTTCGCCGTGCGGACCAGCGAATCCGTCCCCGTGGCCGTCGTCAAGCCGCAACGACACGAGATTCCCTATCTTGACGAAGGCTTTTATCTTGAGCAGGCGTTGGCGGCCGGTCCGGTCGCTCCGACGGTGCTCCTGCCGGCCGATCTTTCCACCACGGCGCTGGACAAGTATCGCGTGCTCTTTTGCATCGATCTGCCGGCGTTAAGCGACGACACCGCGGCCCGGCTCGCAGAGTATGTGTCCAACGGCGGCAATGTCGTCTGGATCTGCGGCGACAACGTCAACTGCC
>JBDKUC010000150.1:0-9201 GCA_039679885.1 Thermoguttaceae bacterium
TGGGGATTAGGGGCAGGGGGCAGTGGGCAGTGGGCAGTCGGCAGTCGGCAGTCGGCAGTCGGCAGTGGGCAGTGGGCAGTGGGCAGTGGGCAGTGGGCAGTGGGCAGTGGGCAGAAGGAAGAAGGAAGACACGCTTGCTCTCCTCTCTCCCCTCTCCCCTCTCCCCTATCCACTAACCACTATCCACTATATCGTACCGCCATCCGTTCGGCACGTTCGGCGATCAGCCGGCGCAGTTCGGGCGGTTCGAGCACTTCGGCCTGGTCGCCATAGCCGAGAATCCACCAGGAAATTTCGCCAAGGCCTGACACCGTGACGTGGAAATCCAGCGTGCCATCGTCGCGGAACTCGAGTCGTTGGGTGCGGTGCCAATGCACTTCGGCGACGTTCTTGGCCACCAGCGGGCTGAAACGGACGGTCACCTGCCGGTCAGGGCCCGGTTCCGGGATCATCATGTGCCAGGCGTTGCCGAAATAGCGTTCGACGGAAAAACCGCGCGGCACCTCGAAGCGGTCGTCGAGCGACTCGATCTGCAAGATGCGGCCGAGATGGAAGGTCCGCGTCGCCCGATGGATCGAGGAGCGGCCGACGACGTACCAGCTTCGCCGGCTGAAAAAGAGCCGGTAGGGGCTCAGCCGGGTGACCATCTCCTTTTGTTCCTTGAGGCTGTCGTAGCGGAGCCGGACGTTGCGGCATTCGGCGATCGCGCCCAAGAGTTGCTCGTAGATCGGTTGGCAGCCCTCCAGCGGATTGTTCGGCGGCGGTTGGATTCGGACGGCGGCCGTCACATTGCGGAGCTGGTCGCGGAGCCGGGCGGGCAGCGAGCTTTCGAGCTTCACGGCCGCGGTTCGCGCGGGGCCAAGGAACGGAAGTTTACGGCCGTCGCCCAACTCATGGCACAGCACCAGCAGCGCCAATGCCTCCTCCGGCGTGAAATTGGTCGGAGGCAGCAGGCAGGCGCCCGGAATCCGGTAGCACTCCTGGACCTCGTCGAAGGCCACGGGTACGCCTGACTGCCGAAGCAACTCGACATCTCGGAAGATGGTTCGCCGGCTGACGTCGCACGCCTGGGCCAGCGCGTCGGCGTTGTAGCCCCGACCAGCCTGAAGCAGGCCGAGCAACTGGAGCAGACGATGGATTTTCGCCAGGTTCATGGGGCTGGGCCGTTGTGCCGGCGGTCACTCAACGTAACGGAGCGTCGTTTCCGGCAACGCGTACCGCGGCCGGCTGCCAAGCCACCGGTTGAACAGTTGCCGGCAGCGCGGACGTCGCGGCGTCGGTGGCTCGGGCCTGAGGCCCCGGCTTCACGGCCGGCTCGGTCGGAAGCGGCTCGTTCGGCATCGTGTCGGACGGGACCGGCTTGGGCGGCGTCGCCTCGGCCGGCGACTTGGTCTCCGGCACACGCTCGCGAGGCGTCGGCTGAGGCTCCGGCGTGGGCACCGGCTCCTTGGCGGCGTCGGGCGAAACCTCGGGCGGCGTCGTGCCCGGCGGCAGGCCGGCGTCCGCGTGCTGCTCGATCGGGCCACGGCTGATGACGCGCGGCTGCGTGAAGCCGTAATCGAGATACGTTCCCGCTTCGCGAGCGCGGGCTCGGCGTCGGGCGTCGAAATAGGCTTTGCCTGGCCACGGTCCTTCGGCCAAGTACACGCCATTGTATTCGAGCAGCGAACCCTTGCGCAGATGGACCTGGGCGATTGCTCGATTGTAATCGACCAGCCGACGGAAATAGTCGCTCTCGGCCTGAGCCAACGTCTGTTGGGCCGACAACAGCACGTCGAGCGTGATCTTGCCGGTCTCGTAGGCCTGAGCTACGGCCTCGACTTGCCGCTGGGCGGCGATGCGGCGGTTGAACGCCGTCTGGCTGAGCACGTAGTTTGTCTCGACATCCCGGACGGCGAAGGCCAACTGGTGCGACAACTCCAACTCGCCTTCCTGCAAAACGGCCTTTTCGCGGGTCACTTGCAGCTCGGCGTTGCGCACTCCCGCGTTCTCGCGACGGAAGCCGAGGTTCATCTGCCCCTGAACCCCGAGTTGCCATTCCTGGAACTCGCCATCGGTCATGGTGCGGTAGGCGTTCGAGTCGGGATACGGAGGCCCGGCAAGGAAGGCGTCGGTGTCCAGGTCGTTGGCGCCGTCCAATCGGTTGCCCATGCCGAGCCAGCGATATTGGGCAATGAGGTCCAGCTTGGGCAACAGGAAGTTCTTCGCGGCGATCAATTGCAGCTCGGCCCGCTTCACGATCCACTTTTGCTGACGCAACTCGACGCTCCGGGCGAGACCTTCGCAAAGGACGTCGTGCCAGTCGAAGGTCAGCTTGGCGGTCGTCGGTTCGTCCTTCGGGCGGATCAGCCGGCCGTCGGTCGCGGCCAGGCCGAGCAGGTAGCGGAGCTTCGCTTCGGTGACGTACAGGGCATTGAGCGACTGTTCGGCCGTGCTGCGGAAGAGGAAGTATTGCTCGCGCGATTGGGCCTCTTTCTCGGCCTCGCCGCCGATGGCGCCGACGCGGTAGAGAGTGTAAATCTTCCGCCATGTCTGCAAGGCGCTGTCACGGCCGGCAATCACGGCGTCCAGGCTGCGATACTCGAAGTAAAGCTCCCAGTAGGCGATTTCGACGTCGCTGACCAGGTTGCGGACGCCCATCTCGAAGTTGGCCAACGCGATGTCAGTGTTGATGCGGGCGATCATGACGCCGCCGTAAACGCCGGGCTGAGCGCCCGGTCCGGCGATTCGGTTGAACTGCACGCCGGCGCCTTGCAGCAACGGCTGCCGCAACTCGGCGACGAGGTTCACGTTCCAGTCGGCCGAGTACGCCCGGGTCGGATTGTTGGTCTTGGCGTAATCGACGTTGTGCGTCAAGGCGAACGTGCCGCCGGTGGCGCTGACCTTCTGCAAGCGGGCTTGGAAGTCGCCCAGGTCCTCGCGGTCGACGGTGGGGAAGAAGAGCGCCGACGACTCGTTGATGTTCTGCGGGCGATCGCGTTTCTCCCAGGTCAAGGCGGTGCTCAATTGGGCGTCGAACGCCGACAAGGCCGCCTCGGCGCCGGTTCGCGGGTTGCTCTCAGCCAAGGCCGGATCGTAGATCGTAGGGACCAACTCGGGGTTGCGGAGAATGTACTCCGGCGGCCCTTGGACCTGACCGCCGACGGTCCGCATCACCTTGTTGTTCTTCAGCGCGGTTTGGATGGCGTCTTCAAGCGAGAGGTCCCAAACGTCCTGCGTTTTCCGGTTTGCCAGCGACAGCGGCGCCAGGGCGTTGCTCACGTCGGCCAGCCGTTGGGCCTCGACGTCGGGCGCCTCGATCTCCGTGGACGTGGCCACGTAATGGCCCAGATCGCCATCGACATGCTTCAGGTAGAAGGGCATCTGCGGCTGACATCCGGTCATGATGACCAGAAGGATCGCCGCCGTGACTTTGATCCAGGGGGCTTGCCGACTCATAAGCCTGCGTTCCTGTAGTTGGGCCAGGCGTCCGGGCGTCGCCTGGGCAGGCAACGGCGCCTGCCCCGCGTGCTGAGCAAACGGTATTCATACAATCCCCCCCGGCCGTTCGCTCCGCGGGAATCGGCGCAATCCGCGCGTGACCCCAGACGGAGCAATCGGCAAACTTGTTATCGACCACGCAACCGTTAGACTTTGACGGAACTACACGACCGGCAATCATCTCGCGAATTGCCAGGCTTACCAAGGCGTCCCATCATCGCGCCGTTTGGCAAATCGACCGGGGGGTGGAGGTGGTTTTTCGGAGCAAGAGCCTTGGCGGAACCTCGGCTGCATGTTGCGATCTGCAACGCTACCCACAAAGCCGCGACCGCCGGTCGCGTCCCAGGGGGCTTGCTTAACCGCAGCATTTTGGGCGCAACCACCGGTCGCGGCTTTATGCGAGAGCGATTGGATGGGTGCTGTATCCCACACATGCAGTAGGCATGAGGAAGCGGCGAACATGCTTGCTGTCTCGCTGCGCTCGCATAGCAAGCATGGCACCCATAAGCCTGAACAACGAGCGTTGCGGATCGTCTGCTATACTGTTGCCATGCGTCCGGAAGAGTGAACGACGAGGTCAACCGGTAGGGATTCCGCGATGAACATTACCGACATTCAGCAGGCAATTCGGGACAACGACGGCGACGGGTGGCTCTTCTTCGACATCCATCGCCGCGATCCGATCGCGTACCAGATTCTCGGGCTCGACATCGAGAAGTTCACCACCCGGCGCTGGTACTACTTCGTGCCGCGGGAAGGAACGCCGACGAAGCTGAGCCATCGCGTCGAGCTGGGGCGGATCAGTTCGCTGCCCGGCGACACGATCATCTATGTCGGCTGGAAGGAGCTGCACGAAAAGCTCCAGCGTTTGCTGTAGGGGCATCGGCGGATCTTCATGCAATATTCGCCGATGAACAACATTCCCATGGTCTCGTGCGTCGATGCTGGCACCGTAGAGTTGATCCGGTCGCTCGGCAAGGAAGTCTGCTCGTCGGCCGAGTTGGTGCAGTTCTTCGAAGCCCGCGTCGACGAGGCCGGCGCCGCGTCGCATCGCCGGGCGGGCGTCCACATCCAGCGGATCAAAGACCAAGCCTTTCAACGAATCATCGACGCCCTCAAGTCGAACCGGCGCATCACCGAATACGACGTGCAGCAGTTCATTCTGGCCGAGTTCGACAAGGCGAACCTGACCTGCGACGGCGAGCCGCCGATGGTCGGCGTCAACGAGCACGCGGCCGACCCGCACTTCGAGGTGTCGGCCGCCGGCAGCGCGGCGATCAAGGAGAACGATCGCGTGCTGATCGACCTTTGGGCGCGGGAGAACACGCCTGAAGGCATCTACTACGACATCACCTGGTGCGGCTTCATGGGCCGGACGCCGCCGGTCGAGTATCAGAAGATATTCGATATTGCGGTGGCGGCTCGCGAGTTAACCAAGCAATTCATCGCCAAGCGGCTTGCGGCCGGCGAGGCGGTTCGCGGCTGGGAGGCGGACGATGTTTGCCGCAACTTCATCGCCGAGCACGGCTATGGCGACGCGATCGCGCATCGCACGGGCCACTCGATCCACAAACACGTCCACGGAAACGGGGCGAATCTCGACAACCTCGAAACGAAGGACGATCGGCGGCTGATTCGCAACAGTTGCTTCTCGATCGAGCCGGGCATTTACACCGGCGGCATCGGCGTCCGCACCGAGATCGACGTCCTGATCGACGCCCAGGGGACGCTCTCCGTCGCCGGGCCCGAGCAGCAGAAGCTGATCCTGTTGGACTAGCCGCCGCAAGAAGCCGCGACCGTTGGTCGCGCCCAGAAGCGGCGTGAAGTTGTCCAACGGGGTGGCACGCCCTGAAAGGGCGTGGAAGCTCGATGGATTGCGGCACGCCGCGACGTTGCCGTAGGGTGGTTGCTTGCAACCACGCGACGTTCACCCAAGCCCGTGAATCAGCACCTCGTCGAGCGGCGGCAGATCGGCCGCGGCGCCATCGGGCAGAATCGCCTCGAACCGCGACAGCGCTTCCCGCAGCCGTTCGACCACCTCGGGGCAGAGCGAGACGACGTTGTTCACCTCCCAGCGATCGTCTGGCTTGGCGTACAACTGCGGCTCGTCGCCTTCGCGGAGGAACCAGGCCGGCGTGCGGATGGCGCGGCCCGATGCTCCGGCCGCGCAGACGCGATCGCGCTGCAATTCCGTAGGCCACTGGGTCAACCGATGGAGGCCGGCGGCCGTCGCTGAGTGGGGCCGGTCGCCGATCGCCCACCAGTCGAGCAGCGTCGCCCACAGGTCGGCGGGCTGGACCAGGGCCGAGTTTCGCACCGCAGCGCCCGCGCCGTCGGGCCAGCGGATCATCGAAGGCGTTTGCAGCACTTCACCGAACAGATCGTCACCACAGGCCCCGATGCGGCCATGCTCGCCCAGCGGGAATCCACGGGCCGAGCAAAGCACCAAGAGCGTTTCCTCGCCGCCTGGCAGGCTGTCGAGAAAGTCGCGAAACGCGCCCAGGCAGGTGTCCAGCAGAGTCACTTGGCCGGCATACGCTTGGGTGATGCCGAGCAGTTCGTCCGGATCGGCGTCGGGGGTGAGCAGGCGATCGGGCACGTCGGCCGAATCGGGCGGCGGCGGATCGCCCTGCTCCTGATACGCCTCGCGGAAACTCAACGGCGCGTCCCAGGTCGTCCCCAGCCCGGCGAGATGGCACCAGAGGAGGAACGGCCCGCGTGCCGCCTGAATCCGCTCGATCATCTCGACGAAGCAGCGGCCGAAGTGGGTCTGCTCAACGTCGGAGGCCGTCTCGGGCTGCCAGGGCGGGTCAATCTCGACAAGCTCGGCGAAATCGGCGGCCAGCGGATGCCGTGCGACCTGCGGATCGTCGGTCAGCAGCGTCGTCGCGACGCCGGACTCGCGCAACAGAGCGGCGAGCGACGGCCGCGACGCGGGCGGAGACTGGCGGCCCAGGGCGTGCCACCCCTGCCAGCATGAACGGTATAACCGCTCCAGGTCGGGCGAGTCGATGATCGCCTGGTCGAGAACCAACGATTCACTGGCCAGTCGGTCGAGGGCGGGCGTCTCGATCCACGTGTTTCCGTAGGCCCCAACATAGCCTGCGTGCAGGCGGTCAATCACCAAACAGACGGCGTTCATCGGGAACAATTGTAAGGGAGCGTGACTTACACTTGCAATAGCTCGGTAGTCCGTAGTTATGCTTCAGCATAACACGGACCGGACACGCCATCCGTTATGCTAAAGCATAACCTACGCCTTCCCCGCCCATGGAAGCCCTCGCGATCGTTGCCGCCGTCGTCGTTCTGATCGCCACGGCGGCAATCTTCGTCCGCGGCGGTCTGATGGCTGGCTGCTTGGTGGTGATGGTGGCGGGCACGTGCTTCAGCGTGCCGTTTTACAAGACCGAGGGCTCGCTGCCGCTGACGGCCGATCGCGTTCTGATCGCGCTACTGGTCATGCAATGCCTCGTCTGGCGCCGCTGGGGCCTTGCCGAGCGAAAGCCCTGGGGCAAGCCGGAGATTCTGCTGGGCGTCTTTTTAGCGATGCTCACCGTGAGCACGTTCAGCCATGATTGGCGGGCGTTGGAGAGCCAGACGCCCTATCAGCCGGTCGCTTGGCTCGTGGTCTTCTACTTCATGCCGGCGGCCATGTACTGGGTCGCCCGACAAATCAGGTACTCGGAGCGGACCGTGCTGCCGCTGTTCGGCGGGCTGGCCGTCTTCGGCGTCTATCTGGCGGTTACGTCGTTGGCTGAATATTGCCAGGCGTGGTGGCTGGTTTGGCCTTCCTACATCGCGACGACGGCGGCGGACAAGCTGACCGAGTTTGTCGGCCGGGCCCGCGGGCCGCTGTTGAACCCGATTGCCAACGGCATCCTGCTGGCCGCCTGTTTCGCGGCCGCGCTGATGTGGTGGCCGTGGCTCCGAGGGCGGCCGGTCTTCGTTGCGAGACAGGTCGGCGACCGGGCGCGGAACGCATGGTGGGGCTCGCTGCGCTCGACCCAGCCTACGCCTGCTGCCTGCGGCAGGAAGGCATGGGTTGATGGCGATCGCCCTCACCCTAGCCCTCTCCCAAAGGGAGAGGGGACCGTGCTGAGCCTCCGCCAACTCGTCCTTGCTGCCGTGGCTGCGTTATTCCTGGCGGCCTTCTGCTGCACACTGACTCGCAGCGTGTGGATGGGCGGCGTTCTGGTGCTGGCCCTCTGCATCGGGCTTGCGCTGCCTTGGAACTGGCGGCTGCCGCTGTTGGGCGGCGGGCTGGCCGTGGCCATCCTCTTGGCCGCGACTCATTGGGACGAACTGGTCATGTTCAAGCGAGATGAAGCCCTGGGGGCTGACAAGACGGCCGAGTCGGTCGAACTGCGGCCGATCCTGGCCCGGATCGCCTGGAACATGTTTCTTGACCGGCCGCTGTTCGGCTGCGGCTATTATCAGTACCAGAAAGAGCACCTCGACTATCTGTCGGACCGGTCGACCGGCCTCGCGTTGGAACGCGCGCGAGAGTTCATCCAGCACAACGTGGCCCTGTCGCTGCTCACGGAGACGGGGCTGTTCGGGCTGAGCCTGTTTGCGGCGATGCTCTTCCTTTGGGCCCGCGACGCCTGGCGACTCTGGCGCGACGCTGCCCTGCCGCTTTGGGCTCGTCAGGCGGGCCTCGTGTTGCTGGCCACAATGGGCGCCTACGTCATCAACGGCATGTTCCACGACGTCTCCGTCATGGCGATGGCCAACATGACGCTCTTCTTCCTCGCCGGCGTGGTCGCTGGGCTCCGGGGAAGAGACGCAGACGTAGGTTATGCTTCAGCATAACGCCGGCGTAGCCGCAACCAAGATATGAACAGGAGGCAACAGAGAAAACGGAGGGGGATTAGCAGCTTCTCTGTTCTCTCTGTTTCCTTCTGTTCATGCCGGTTTGATGGCGCGAGGAACCGCAAATACGATTGACGTTCATCGACACGAGATCTTTGAGGACATTTCCTCAATCCTGAAGCCTAATGGCATAACGCCGGACCGATTTGCGATTTGTTATGCTAAAGCATAACCTACGCGCTACGCATCAGCCCTCACCCTAACCCTCTCCCAAAGGGAGAGGGGACCAAGCCATCACTCGGCAATCATGTCTCGCGCGTGATAGCTCGATCGCACGAACGGACCGGCGGCGACGTGGTCGAACCCGATTTGCCGGGCGAGCTGGCCGAGGTGCTCGAACTCTTCGGGCGGCACATAGCGGACCACCGGCATCTGACGCGGCGAAGGCTGGAGATACTGCCCTAGCGTCAGCATCCGGCAGCCGGCCTCGTGCAGTTCGCCGAGCGTATCGAGCAGCTCGTCGGTCGTTTCGCCCAGCCCGAGCATCAATCCGGTCTTGATTGCGATGGCCGGATTGCCGCAATGGATGCGGCGGAACATTTCGAGCGTCCAGCGGTAGTCGGTCCTCGGGTCCCGGGCGACGTGGAACAGCCGCGGCACCGTCTCCGTGTTGTGGTTATAAACTTCCGGCGCCGCGGCCACGACTCGATCGACCGACGCGACGTTCCCAGCGAAGTCGGACGGGAGGACTTCGATGGTGGGGAGGGCAGTGGGCAGTGGGGAATTAGTGGGCAATGGGCAGTGGGCAGTGGGCAGTGGGGAATTAGTGGGCAGTGGGCAGTGGGCAGTGGGCAGTGGATTGTCGACTGCCGACTGCTGACTGCCGACTGCCGACTGCTGACTGCCGAC
>JBDKUC010000110.1:0-3809 GCA_039679885.1 Thermoguttaceae bacterium
CGGAATGTACTGGCCGCCGCTCGGGCCGTAAGCCTTCACGGCGTTGTCGCTCGGCGGATTGTGGCTCGCCGTGATCATAATGCCACAATCGCACGCCTTGTGGCGCACGGCGAACGAAAGCTCCGGCGTGCTGCGGAAGCCATCGAGGAAGTAGACGGTGAAGCCGGCCGCCGCCATGATCTCGCTGCAAAGCTCGGCGAAGTGGCGCGACTGGTGACGCGTGTCGTAGGCCACGGCGCAGCGGAGCGGCTGCCCCTTCGCACGGCTTCGATCGGCCGCCGCTTGCTGCTTCACATAGTCGGCCAGCCCCTGGGCCGTTTCGCCAATCGTACGATCGTTAATGGCGTTGCAACCGATCGGATACATCCGGCCGCGGCGCCCGCCGGTGCCGAACGGGACGGTGGTCCAAAAGGCTTCTTCCAATTCGGCCCATTTGCCGGCGGCCAAATGTTCGGCCACTTGCGGCGCGAAGTCGGCCAGATAGGGCTCGACGAGCCACGTGCGGATGTTCGCGGCCGCCGCAGGCGAGAGCTTGCCTGCCTGCGTGGCAGCTTCCAACTGGGCCAGCGCTGATGTGGTGTTGTTCATGGCGACTATTTTGCGCAGCGTTGACGAATTGAAGAAGGGGGGGTGCTTTCTCCTTCCCACGCGATCGCTTACAATGACCAGCTCATCCGGTGTTTGTCGCAATTATACCGGGTAGCCTCGTGAGTTTCTCCTCAGCCGTCGCCGTGCAACCCTCTGCGTCAACCAACGCCGCGGTCAAGGCGAAGAGGCGGGCTGCCCTCGCCACATCATTTTAGGAGTATCTACGATGGGACTGATCATCTTGCGATGCGTGTTTCTCTTGGTGACGGCAGGCGTCGGCGTGTGGGTCTTGAAGGATCCAAACGCCATCGTTTCTCAAAAGTCGGACTATTACTCGCCGTGGATCGCATGGGCAATCTTTTCGGGCCTGATCGTGCTCGCCCTGGGCGTGATTGCCACCGATATGGGCATCCGGCGCAAGCGTCTGGACGCCATCACGGCCGTTTACTTCGGCCTGCTGGTCGGCCTGTTTCTGACCTACGTCCTGCGTCTGGCCCTGACGCCGTTCGTCGCCGAGCCGATGCTCAACGGGCTGCAAGTCGTGCTCGGCACGATCGTCTGCTACGGCTGCATCAGCCTGCTCATGCAGACCAGAAACGACTTCCGGTTCATCATTCCCTACGTCGAGTTTTCGAAAGAGGTCAAAGGCCTGAAGCCCTGCGTCCTCGACACCAGCGTGGTCATCGACGGGCGAATCGCGGACATCGTCGAAACGCGCGTTTTTGACGGCCAACTGATCATGCCGAAGTTCGTCATCAACGAATTGCAGGCCGTGGCCGACAGCGCCGACCGCCTGCGCCGCGGCCGCGGTCGTCGGGGGCTCGACATCCTCAATCGACTCCGCAACAATCCGGACAACGAACTGGTCATCTACGACCGCGACCTCCCTGAATTGGCCGGCTTGGCCGTCGATCAAAAGCTGGTCGCCCTGGCCAAGCATCTGCAGGGCAAACTAATCACCAACGACTACAACCTAAACAAGGTCGCTCGGCTGCAGGGCGTGCCGGTCATCAATCTCAACGACGTGGCCAACGCCCTGAAGCCGGTCTTCCTGCCCGGCGAGCGGATCGATGTCCGCGTAGTCAAGGCGGGCGAAGAGCCGGGCCAAGGCGTCGGCTATCTCGAGGACGGCACCATGGTTGTCATCGAATCGGGCCGCGAGCGCGTCAACCAGACCGTCTCGGTCGCTGTCACTAGCGTGCTGCAAACCAGCGCCGGAAGAATGGTCTTCGGCAAGTTGGACGGCGGCAAGGGCTGAGCACCGGCCGGGCTCATCGCCGCCGGAACGGCCCGACGATACATTCGCTCAGTAGTGGTAACGGCAAGCGAGGATCCGTATCTTCTCGTCCGTCACTTGATAGACGAGCCGGTGTTCCGCGTCGATCCGCCTCGACCAGCAACCGCTCAGATCGTGGCGAAGCGGCTCGGGCTTTCCTTTGCCGGCAAATGGGTCGCGCTGAACGTTTACGATGAGTTCGATCAAGCGCAGCGCCTTCCTGCGGTCACGTTCAACCCACCACGCCAAGTCCTCGAACCCCGCAGGGTCAAATTCCAAGCTTCTCACGCGTTTCCTCGAGTGAGATGCCTTGTTGGCGGTCTTTGGCCTCGAGCAACCGGCGTTTCATCGCCTCGCTCTGGAGCAGGTAGGCGGTTTCGCGCTCCGACTCGATTTCACGCCAGAGCTCGATGGGCACAATGACACTCAAAGGGTTGCCATCGGCATCGGAGACGTATTGGACGTCAGTTTGGCTTGTCATACGCACCTCCGCCCAGCGAATTCTCGATCAGCGAAGCCGAATCAACGCATGAAGCGACAACACCATTATACATCGCCCGACCGAAAACTCACGCACATCCGGACAACACCAATACAACCACCCAACGCTCTCGATCAGAGCCCCTTTGCGGCCAGCCAGCGTTCGGCGTCCAGGGCGGCCATGCAGCCGCTGCCAGCGGCAGTGATGGCCTGGCGATAGTAGTCGTCGGCCACGTCGCCGGCGGCGAACACGCCTTCGACGCTCGTATACGTCCGGGCGGGGGTCGTCCAGCGGATGTACTTCTTCTCGGTCAGTTCGAGCTTGCCCTTCAGGAACGCCGTGTTCGGCGTGTGTCCGATGGCCAAAAAGACACCGGTCACGTCTTTGACCAAGTCCGGCTCGCCGGCGGTGCTCGCCAAACGCACGCCCGTGACGCCTTGCTTATCGTTGCCCAACACTTCGGTGAGCGTGCGGTTCCAGAGAATCTCGATTTTCGGATTCTGCGCGGCCCGCTGGGCCATGATCTTCGACGCTCGCAGCTCGTGGCGGCGGTGGATCATGTAGACCGTGCTGCCGAACTTGCTCAGGTAGTCGGCCTCTTCAACCGCGGAATCGCCGCCGCCGACGACGGCCAGCGGCTTGTTGCGGAACCGGGGCAGGGCCCCGTCGCAGACGGCGCAGGCGCTGACGCCGCGATTCTTGAACGCCTGCTCGGACGGCAGCCCAAGGTAGTTCGCCCGGGCGCCCGTGGCCACGATGACCGAGTGCGACTCGTAAGTCTGGCCATCGGACGCCGTCAGGCGGAACGGATGGCTGCCGAAATCGACGTCGACAATATCCTCGGTAATGATGCGGGTGTCGAAGTTGACGGCCTGCTGGCGCATCAGGTCCATCAGTTCCGGGCCGCTCGCCCCTTCCTTGTTGTGCGGGGCCATGTATTGCCGCCGATCCGGAGCGATGGCGCTATCGAGGTAAGCCCCCAGGTCGCCAGCCGGAAAGCCGGGATAGTTTTCCACCTCGGTGGTCAGGGCCAATTGCCCGAGCGGCAGCGTGCCGGCCAGGCGATTTTCCTCGGTGACGGCGCCCTCGAACACGAGCGGTTTCAAAGCCGCCCGAGCGCAGTAAATGGCGGCGGCCCAACCGGCCGGCCCGCTCCCGATGATAATGACTTTTTCAGGCATCGTTGAGACTATGGTATGATGTGACTTCCGCGC
The DNA here is from genome assembly GCA_039679885.1 of Thermoguttaceae bacterium. Lineage (GTDB taxonomy): Bacteria > Planctomycetota > Planctomycetia > Pirellulales > Thermoguttaceae > JAJFUI01. The sequence goes on from JBDKUC010000110.1 coordinate 3,560, forward strand.
GTTTAGCGGCCGCCGGCTCAGCAAGTTTAGCAGCCGCCGGCACAGCAAGTTTAGCGGCCGCCGACTCAGCAAGTTTAGCAGCCGTCGGCACGACGGCTCCCGACAACTTGGCCGAGCCCCATTATAGGGCGTTTCTTTCGCCCGTCCATTGGAGAGGGTGCGGCAATCGTTTACGGTCAAGACGGGCACTTCGCTGGGTGGCACGCCCTGAGCCCAAGGCGAAGGGCGTGGCGCGGTAGGAAAACACGCC
>JBDKUC010000291.1:0-2668 GCA_039679885.1 Thermoguttaceae bacterium
CCCGTGCGGCCGAAATTGCTCACCTGCGTGCGAAACGTCACCGTCTCGCCGTCGCGATACGAGGCCAGCGCCGTGTCGGTCTCGTGCAGATAGCATCGGCGGAGCAGATGCGCCACCGTCGGAAGCAGCACGCGATCCAGCGCCGGCGAGCCGGAGCCGAAAAGGTCGCGGTCGCTCGCGCCGAAGATTGCCCAGGAGGAGCCGGCAAACGTCCCGGTAAAATGGTGGACCACTGCCCCGGCATGGCCGCGCGAGCGGCCGAACCGGTCGAAACACTCGAGAAGCGGCAGCCAGCGGGCCCGATTGGGGCCGAACCCGTGCCCGTTGAGCCCGAGCATCGCGACGGCCGAGTAGCCGGAAAGCGGGCAGTCCAGCGCGAAATCGCCGACGATCGTCTGTCCGGCCGCGGCCCGGGTGTGGGTCACGTCGCGAAGGGGAAACGCGGAGTCGAAGACGCCGATCTGTTCCGGTTCCGGCCACAACGCATCGCGGATCCGCGCCCAGCGAGTATTGATCCGCGGCGACATCTTGCGCAGCTCGCCCGCCGCATCGGCTTGCACGCGCACCCCGGCAATCCAGACGGAATGCGGCGCCCCGCGTTCCGCAATGCCCACCGAGAGGCCGACCTGGAATCGCCGCGCATGCGAGGGCCGCAACTGGTCGCCCGCGCGTCCCCGGCCTGCACTGGGGCTATCGGCGCGATAGTTGAAATCGCCGGGAAAGAAGGTGTACTGCTTCCACTCGGTCGATAGCGGCACGACCTTCCACCACCGGGCGCCGTCGTCCTCGTTCCATTCGACTTCCATGCGAGGCGTGCGCGCGTCGCCCTTGGCCCAGAATCGGGTCACCGACCAATCGGCCGGCAGCTTCCCTTCGACGCTCGGCGAAATGGCCACGTCCCACAGCCCGAGCGCCTCGGTGTGCAGTTCAAGGGCCGGCATCTGGTCGGGGCCGGCGGCCACACGAAGGACCGGCCGTTGCGGCCGATTGGAGCCCAAGCTCCACCCGGTGGTCCCTTCGCGGAACAGTTCGACGGCCGGCCCATTGCCAATAGGAAGCGATTCGGGCGTCGACCAGGCATTTTGAAAATGCACGAGCATGCGATCCAGTGCATAGCCGCCCATGGTCACCATTGCCCCGCCGTGGCGAAGGTACGCGACCAGCGCGTGATGGGCGCCGGCGGGAAACGCGTCGCCGGTCGGGATCACCAGCAGGTCGAACCGCGACGGCGCCAGGAAGGCCGGATTGGCCAACCGCTCGGCCGACAGCCGGGCGACCGCATAGCCGCCCGCCGCGAGCGAGCGTTCCAGGACCGCCGGGTCCGAAGGATGCCCGTTGCCAGCCGGGAAGCGTTCGTCCAGAATCGCGATCCGTGCCTGGCCCGGCTTGCGTGCCGGCAGCTCCCGTGCCCAGGTCGCGGCAAGGGCCGCCTCGGCCTCGCGTTCGGCCTGCTGTTGGACTTCCTGGGGCGACCGTCGATAGGCGGTCGGCGCAGTCCCGTCTTCCAGTTGGACATCGTCAAACCACGCGGTGCCGCGACCGTGAACCACAAGCACGGCCTGCGCGGTCGATGCGCCGTCAGGCACCTGCGCCGTGGCCGTCAATCGCTGCCAATCGTTCGTTCCTTTCAACTTCTGCGCCGAGTCGGCAAACGCCAACCGCTTGCCGGAAGCGTTGAAGAAGGCCACCGAAACATAGGCCCCGACGCCGTCGCGAACGTCCTTTGTGCGTACGTAGGCACTCACGACCTGGCTCGCGCCGCGTTTTGCCGGGAGAGCCTCACGAGAGGCCATATACCACGTCACCGCGGCCGACTCGGGAATCGCCAGGCGGCAAGCGGCCTTGCCCGCGTGGGCGACATCGGCGTCTGCCTCGCCACTCGTGCCGCCAGGAAGGCTGAACTTCCATCCCGCGGTCCCGTCCATTTCAAACCCGCTGTTGTCCAGCAGATTCGGCGCCCCGCTCAAAGCGACCACGGCCAACGGAAGCAGATAATGAAGCATGGTTTACTTCTCCAGCAAGAGTCGACCGGGTTTGGCCTTCGCCCTGGCTCCCGGGACTTGAGGATGGCGAGGTGGGAAACCCTGATCTTCACCTCGGTTTCGGGCCGTGTCAACCTGCGTGCCGCGATTCACAATTATGTCGAAGGACAAGAAGAAAAAGGACCACGCGGAGCCGCGGAGACGCGGAGGGGAAGAGAAGATATTCAATGGACTCGCTCGTGGACAAGGCCGCCGCAGATCCAACTCTCTTCGAGAGCCCATTCACCACAGTCTCCGCGACTCCGCGGCTCCGCGTGGTCTTCTTCCCTTCGCCAAATAGACTTGCACGATCCTGGGAGACGGCGATGATAGGTTTTGGCGAACAAGATCGACAATTATTAAGTAGGGCGGTGCCGAGCTTGCGAGGCCCGCCACTGCGTTGCCACACGGTTTCTAACCGAAGAATGAAATGAACACCACGGAGGCACGGAGATCACGGAGAAGAAGAGGAGAACAACAGAAGAGAAGAGGAAAGACGTTCATCCATCCAGTGGTTTCCATTCCTTCTCTCTAGAAGCCAGAGCGGAGCGGCAGCGTCAACTGACGCGAGCCGTCGGACACGTAGAGGAATTCCGACGAGCGGAGATTCTCCAGCAGACGCATCGCCATCTGCCCCTGCTGCTGAT
>JBDKUC010000108.1:0-11927 GCA_039679885.1 Thermoguttaceae bacterium
AACAGCGGTCCGCATTGCGTGCGAGTCGCTTGCGTTGTACGGAAGTCGTTGCTATTGGGCGAGTTCGTTAAACCGCAAGATTGCTCTTCCCCGCAGAGGCAATCGGCTGCAAATTCCGGTGCAGTTGCCGACGTGGGGGTGTTGGCGGCCGAACTGGCCCGAATCGTCGCCGTTTGGCCGATGCTGCCGGCAGTAATTCGCCGGGCGATGCTGGCGCTGGTGGAGTGCAATCGTTAGGGTGTAGCGATCAGGTTGGTCCTGCACCTTCTCTTGACTCGATCCAACTGAGCGGTCTACTGCCCCAGTGGATGCGCCCCATGCCACTCGCAACGTGCGCCAATTCACCCCATCTCCAAGACGTTAAGTAATTCAGACCGCATCTGTCCGGCAGTCTCCAAGCGTCGTCGCTCGGGCGCGATCGCAGCTTGAATGACTCCATCGATTCCCTTGTAGCCATCGATCAATCCTTCGATAGGCTTGTAGTCATCGGGATGGGGCAATTTGCCCGCGATGACCTCATAGAGTAACACACCACACGCATAGACATCTTGTTTGATTGTCCGATGTTTGGGGTCTCGATATACTTCAATGGGGATGTACGCGGATGTGCCAATGAGCGTCGTGGTTAGGCTTTCGTCCAATTCGTCGATCAGGTAGGCGCAGCCAAAGTCAAGGATAATCGGCTGGTCGTCAGACGACCGAACAATGATGTTCTTGGGTTTGAGGTCCCGATGAACCACACCATTCGTATGCGCGAATTCAAGGGCTTGCAGTATTTCGTCAAAAATGCGAAACACCCTTCCTGCCTTTGCCCCCGACAAGGCTTCCCGAAGATCACTACCTTCAATATAAGGCATCAATATGTATGGCTTCCGTTCGGTATCCAGCCCCGCTTCGAGGAATTGAACAATGCCGCGGTGCTGCAATTTCGCCAACACCTGCATCTCACGTTTGAACCGAGCCGCCGCTCTTTCCTTGTTCTCAACAAACGAACTCGGTTCCAACACCTTCATCGCGTAGTGATATTCGCCGATGTGGGTCTTACGCTTGATCCGATAGACGACACCAAACCCGCCCCGGCCGATCTCAGAATCGCGACTGAATGCGGTAGCCGATGGCTGTTCCGCCTCCTCCGAAGCCACGAACTCAATGTCGCCGGCATTCAACCGCAGATTCGGCGGATCAACGAGCAGAGGCACGTTCCACTTCGCTAGAATCCTATTGAGAACATCAATCTTCGGAACGCCTATCCCAGACTCATGCACTGCCTCCATCCCCGCGTAGAACGATGCGACATATCGAGCGGCATTGCCTTTGGCATCATCCATTGCGCGAGCTAGGTCGCTTTCGGCCCAGCTTGCTGATGAACTTCCAGAATCCACGCCAAAGGCCGACTTGTAGTCCTCGAAAACTCCTTTGCGATTCTCGATGCCTTCCGCAATCGTTTGGACCAGTTTGAAGAACTCGCTGTGCGCACCACTTGGAATATCGTATTCAAAGTCGCCGAATTTCCACTCGGCAGGATATTTCAATGGCATTGGCCCATCTCGCAAATAAGTTGCCCAGAATCCTACAACAAATGCCTGAATGTATCAGCTTTCATAATTGGGAACAATACTTGCAGTGCGAGTCGGTGGCGTCATCTCACGCCTCAGCAAAAAGAGTGATTTCACCTTACGCCGCAAATACGTCTTGTCGCCCCGGCCGCAGCAAGTGCTAGAACCGCTTCTGTAGGTGTCATTGGCGACCTCAAATCTTCTTGGCAGCCCACAGCTTCAAGGCGTCGGTGTTGCAGGGCCACTGGCCATAGGAAGCCGCTTCGCTAAATCTGGCCTCCATCAACAACGCCATTAGATCGTTATCCGACCACGCTCGGGTCGTGCTGCGGTATATCTGCGTTTGGCTATTGGCCGTTTCCGTCACGAAAAAGGTCTGGACAGTGGCTTCCTCGTTCGGCGACCACCGGCTTTCCGTCCGACAATGATACGGCTGATCTGAAAACAGGCCGGATTCACACCGTTGCTCCGATGTCGCAATTTGCCCGGCCTGTTCGACCGCCTCGTAGGTCTGGGTTTCGAGGATCAAACGACCCTCGGGGCGCAGGCTTGCCCGGACTTTCTGGAGAATGGCCAAGGCTTCGGCTGGCGCGAAGACGTTGAATTCGCCGAACAGAATCATCGCCAGATCGTATGGCCCGCCGAAGGGCGCGTGGCGAATGTCGCCCAGGATGAACGTGCATTGTGAATGGCCGGGATTGTGCTGTTGGGCGTACCCGATTGACGCCGGGCCAAAGTCGATTCCGTGACACCGATGCCCTTGGGCCGCTAGGCGATGCGAGTAGAATCCCGGCCCGCAGCCGAGGTCGAGGATGCTCGATGGTTTGCCGCCGAGCAAATCCTCATGTATCCATGCAACCTGCTTGTCGATCCACTCAGTTCGCCGGCTGGCCATGTCGTGATCCTGCGACAGGTGTTCTCGCAACATCCGCCGGCTGAAATCGGGATCGTCCCAGGGAATCTTGTAGGCCCCGTCCCAGATACCGTCGTTCTGCACAGACATCAAATAGAATCCTTATCAGCATCAGCACGGCGGTTGAGCACGAGTCGAATGTGCCCCGGCTCAACGGCCGGTTCAGTGCGAACAAAGCCAAGCCGACTCAGCAATCGCACCGAGGGGATGTTGTCTTCGGCCGTCTCGGCAACAGTTCGCGCCACGCCTGGCTGGGCAAAGAGTCGATCAAAGCACGGACCATTTCGGTGGCGTACCCCTGGCCTTGGAAGCGGGGCAGAACCGAGTAGCCGATTTCGACCTGGCAGCCGAGCGAATTCGGCCCGATCCGTCAGTTCAGCCCGTGCCAAGACGACGGACGCCGGCGCCAATCGCATTCGGGCGGTTACAATCATGTGGTGTTCTCCGTGAAGCTATTGCGGTATGATAGCCGACTGGAGACGCTTGCAGAAGGGAATGAGCATCTACTACGGTCACGTGGCATGATGACAATTGCTTACTGGAATCACGAAGGCGCGACCAAGACGTTCACGCATTCGGTCAACATAAATTGGCTGCACGAGCATCTCAAACCCGAAGCTCGGATTCTCGACTACGGCTGCGGCTACGGTCGGGTTGCGGCGATGCTTTCCCAGCAGGGCTATCAAGTGATCGGCGTGGATTCGGCCACCGCGATGATCGAGAAGGCCCGAGGGCTTTGCCCGGAGTTGTCCTTTCAGCGGATCACGCCACCCAGCGTGCCGTTTGACGACGGGTTCTTCGATGCGGCCGTGTTGTTTGCCGTTCTGACGTGCATCCCGGCAGACGATGACCAAAGAGCCGTCGTCAACGAACTCCATCGGGTTGTGCGGCCCGGCGGGCTGCTCTACGTCAGCGATTACTGGCTTCAAACGGACCAGCGGAACCGCGACCGCTACGCCCATTTCGAGGGGCAATACCGAACCTACGGCGTGTTCGAGGTGTCCGAGGGCGTAGCCGTTCGGCACCATAGCCGCCAGTGGATCGCCTCGCTGCTTGGCGGCTGGGAACAAATCGCCGCATCGGACATTCAGGTTGTGACGATGAACGGCAACGAGGCGTTGGGGTTTCAGTGGCTCGGCAGAAGGCCCTTGGAGAGTACGGACAGAGTTCATCACAAAGGTCGTAGGGAGTTGCCATGACGCATGATGAAGCCGCACGTTTCGCCTCCGAGTGGGTCGAGGCGTGGAATCGCCACGACATCGACGCCGTGCTTGCACACGATGCCGACGACTTCGAGCGTTTTCGATCATCGAGTGACCTCGGGCGTCGACGCGATCAGCATTTACTACCGCGCCGTCGTGGGTAAAATAGCCATCGAGACGTTCTTCCTCAACAAAGCGGGCTTCGTCTACAAGGCGATTGCCACCTACAATTGACGGCCCGGGTGTTTGACACCGCGAGGTATGGGGAGAACACTATGAGCGATACCAGCCAGCGGATAACCGAGTCTGGCACGCCGCCAACACAGAAGCAACTCGAATCATGGCTCGGAAAGAAAGCCTTCGGCTTCTGGCAACAAGTTGAGCAGATGATCGCCGAGCGGTATCCGGGCGTATTCGTACCTGAATGGCTCTACGGCGGCAAGAAACACGGCTGGTCGGTTCGGTACAAGAGGAGTAAGTCATTCTGCACCATGATACCGGAAAAGGGCCGCTGCCTGCTGGTGATCGTCTTCGGCCGTGAACAAAGGGCGAAGGTAGATGCGATACGCACGCACCTGTCCCCCCAAGTTCGGAAAGCCTATGACGAGGCAACCACCTACCACGATGGCAAGTGGCTCCTACTGAACATCAACAACAAGACGACACTTGCCGACGCGGTAACGCTGCTGGCCGTCAAACGTAAGCCCAAGGCGTGAAACCGAATCGCCGCCGCCGCCGTCGAGCGAATCCCACCACTTTTTGCGGAAGACCACCCATGAACCATCCAGACGACCTGCTTCAACGAGCCGAACAACGCCGTCAAACGGCCGAAACGATTCTGCGCGATCTCGACCTGATGAACCGATGGCGGCGATTCGGCCGGCCGGTGCTCGTTGGGGCGCTGGCGATTGATGTTGCGGTCGCGCCCGACATCGACATGGAAATCTACTGCCCCGATTTGAAGATCGAGCACGGGTTTCAGGTGATTTCCGAGTGTGCCATGAACCCGCGCGTCACGTCGGCCCAGTTCGTCAACGCCTTGAACACGCCGGACAAAGCGCTCTATTGGCAGTTGCACTATTGCGACGACGCCGGCATTGACTGGAAGGTCGATATGTGGTCGGCTCCCGAGGATTACGCGCTGCCGCGAGGCGAGCACTTCGTTCAGCCGATGAAAGCCGCCTTGACGCCGGAAACTCGGATGGCGATTCTCACGTTGAAAGAATCGCGTGCGGCGGGCGAACTGCCCATGTTCCTATCAGTCGATCTCTATCGCGCGGTCATCGAAGGCGGCGTCCGCACGCCCGACCAGTGGCGCGAGTGGCAACGCACGCACGAGACAGGCGTGCTGACCGATTGGAAACCGGCGATGCTGTCCGTTTGCGGCTGTGATTGTGCGTCGTGCGAGCATTTCAAGAGCATGCAATGCGCCGGCTGCTCGGCCATTGAAGGCAAAGTGTGGTGGACGCAATACATCTCCACCGACATCTGCCCGATCTACCGTTGCGTTGTCATGGACAAACAGTTGAAGCATTGCGGCTTCTGCCAGGACATGCCGTGTGCGCTATGGCGAGAGCTAAAAGACCCGAGTTATTCCGATGAACAGCACGAAACGGGCATCCGGCAGCGAAGCGATCGGCTGAGAGTGCTTGCCGGCAGTTCGTAAAGGTTCCACGCTTGGACAATCGTCCGTCGCCACGCGATCCAATGACGGCTCCTCAAGGGCCTCGATCAATCGGACTCCAGCCTGCCGGCATTGACCGGCCGGAGCTTCGGGCAAACCTCACCGAGGCGTTCGAGGCGGCGGAAGATGGAGCCGTGTATGTCATTGGCAACGACGCCTACCGCAAAGCGTCCGACACCCCTGGCGGGTGGAGGAACTGCAACCTCCGAACCCAGTTCGGCCGGATCATCAAGCGAGCGGGGCTGGAGTCCTGGCCACGGTTGTTCCATGCTAGTTGGAGCAGAATTCCGGTGCAAAACACAGTGCAGCAGCCTGCCGCAGCAACTCGCAGGAGTCCGCAAGAAACGCAATAAGCCCTTGCGGTTCAAGGGCTTATGGAAAATATTGCGACGACTTTCCACGACCTGCAAAAATCATCAGCGGAGAGGACAGGATTCGAACCTGCGGGGCAGTTTCCCACCCACCGATTTAGCAAACCGGCGCTTTCGACCACTCAGCCACCTCTCCGTGGGCCCCGGGCTCGCCGTGACCAACGTCGCTCTAATTCTAACCCCAAAAAGCGGTCCCGTAAAGCCACCGTCGCGGCTTGTATTGTCCACAGGGAGAAAACGTCCCCTCCCAGATAGAAATGTCCCTCTGGGTGTAAGGATAGAACAACTTGGGGCGGGGCTGGCGTCGGAGGCCAGACAGCCCTTGTTGCCACGGGTGCGTGTGAAAGGTGACGTGCCGCCGGCGCCGCGTCCCGTCTACTGCACCAACCGCAACTTCGGGTTGGTGATGATTCGGTTGAAGATGGCCGTCAGGTTGGCTTCGGCGGTGGTCGAGTCGCCGGCGGTGGCGGGCGCCTGGCCGGTGGTCGGGTTGGCCGTGGCGCCCATCCGGGCGAGGCGGTCCATGAAGTTGGAGCTGCAATCGAGGCCGACGCCCACGGCGTAGGTGGACCAACCGTCGCCTTGCATCATCGACGCTCGCATCAAGGCGGCCTGCTGTTCGGTCGTGTAGCTGCCGGTGACGCTCCAGTTGTTGACGACTTGGCCGGTCACCGGGTTCGTCCACGTGCTGGGATTGGCGCTCTTGTAGCTGCTGATCGTGGTCGACGAACTTTGCTTCAGGTTGGGCTGGCCATCGGTCAGCAACACCACGATCTTGTTGGTTCGCTCGCGGCCGGCTCCGCCCTCGCTTGCCGGCTTGATGTGGCTCTGGGCCAGGGCCAAGCCGGCCTCAGTGCAGGTGCAGAGCCCCTTGTTGCCGCACGCTTCGAGCTGGGTGCAGGAGTTCATCACGCTGCTGTAGTCGCTCGTCAGCGTCTGGGCGATCTTCGGGCTGCTCGAGCTGACTTTGTCGAAGGTGACGATCGACACCCAATCGCGCTGATTCGGATCCGTGATTTTCTGATTGCGGCTTTCGATCACCTGCAGCGCCGCAATCAGAGCTCGTCGGCAGGCGTGCGCCGGCATCTCCCGCGGCGGAAACTGAAACGTGGCGTCGCCGACCGTTTCGGAATGCATCGGACAAGCGCAGAGATTGCTGTTGACCGACAGCGGCGTGTAGTGCGAGCCGTCCGGCGCCACGTCGCGTCCGTTGCTCATCATGAACTGGAGGTAAGTCTTGTATCCGATCTTTCCACTACTGCCGATAAAGCTGAAATAGCTGCCCCAGTAGCTCACCGACGCCGAGTTCGAGCTGTTGGGCGCGGGGATCGCGTTTGGCATGAGCGACTTCACCTGATTGTCCATCAGCCAGGCCGTCGACTTTCCCCACGTTCTCGTCTGCGACGTGCCCGGATAGACGCCAAAGCCCATATCGTTGTAGACGTTCTGCATCAGAGCCGTCGAACAGGAGTCGCTGCTCGGGTTCGTATCGTTGCTCATCGATCCGGACAAGTCGACGACGAAGGCGATGTCGCGCGGATTGACCGTGGCGACCGCGGACGCCTGCTGGGCGATCGTCGAGAGGCCCATGAGCCGGCCGAAGAACAGGGCGGTCTTGCCGCCGCTGTCGCCGCTCGTCCGCACGGTGACCTTGACGGCAGTGCCGACCGACGTGCCGGGCGTGAAGGTCCGCGTCGCCGCGTCCCAACTTCCCAGTTCCACGTCGGCCGCGTTGAGTTGAATCGGGCGGCCGGCCACCTGGTGGTAGCTGGCGAACGCCTGGGCGACGGCCTTCATGCCATTGCCGTCGAGCCCGGACGCGCCCGCCGCGGCCAGAGCCGCCGAGTCGGCGGCTGTCTGGAGTTGCGTTTTCGCTAAGGCGATGTATCCCAGATCGATGGCCATCGCCACCATGGCAAAGAGAACGGTCATCAAGAGGGCGGCCAGAACGGCCATCACACCGCGGCGGCGGCGCTGCTGCGAGTTTGTTTTGGTGCGACTCATGGCAAGTTCTCGATGAAAAGGAGACGGCGGGCCGTGGGTTCGTGACGGCCAAAAACATAGCTCGCGAGCGACGAGACGCACGCCGCCCGTTCCGACCATGTTAGGCGGACTTCGGTTTCGGCGGCCTGGCGAACTCCCGCCGGGGAGTCCCATGGCTTTGCGTCCCGACCTCGCGATCGGTTTGCCTTTTCGACGTGATTCCGCCCGGCACTGCATTCGGGGCGAACCTAGTCCCATCCATACAATTCGTAGGTCACAAACTGGCGCTCGTCAAAACGGTGATGTGCAACAACGGCCAGTTTGTGGGTTGCAAAAGAGCGAAAAGCGTGCGGAGGCGCGCGGCCGGACGCCGCGGGCCGAATGCGCCGGTTATGCGGTTTGACCTAGTGCCCGGCCCGACCTAGGTTTGATTGGGAGAACCGGACATCTCTGTGCCGTCTCCGCAAGCTTGTCGAACAAGAGGCTGCGATATGAGCCGCTCATCTTCCGCGCCGCGGCGTCTTCGTCGTGGGCTGGCCGCCGTCGAGTGCGCGATGCTGCTGCCCTTCTTGTGCCTCGCTTTCCTAGTGAGCATCGATTATTGCCGGATCTTTTACTGCTCGATCACGGTGGACAACTGTGCCCGCAACGGCGCTCTATACGGCAGCGCCGACGGGAGCCACGCCGAAGACACAGGCGGCATTGAGACGGCCGCGAAGGCCGACGCGAGCAATCTCAATTTGCAGATGTTAAGCGTTAGCTCCGCAATCAGCGGAGGCAACCCGAGCGAAGTTGCGGTTACCGTTCATTATCCGTTTACAACCATCATGCAATATCCGGGGATTCCGCGGCAGACAGATCTCACCCGCACCGTGCGAATGAGCGTGCTGCCCCAGACGCCCAACTTCAGTCATTGAAGAAGACGCGTTCTTCGCGAAGGAGTGTGTTCATGTTGGCCACGAAGCGCGTCAAACAACGCCGCGGGGCCACCGTCGTCGAGTTCGCCATCGTTGCGCCGCTCGTCCTGTTGCTGATCTTCGGCGAGATGCTCGGCGGCCTGGGCGTCTGTCGCTATCAAGAACTGGCGCATCTGGCTCGCGATTGCGCTCGATACGCCTCGACGCACGGCGGCGCCTATCAACGAGAGGGGATCGACCGACGGACCGGCGTTCCCGCCGTTGACTCCTCGGACGAGTTGCGAAGCCTGCTTGCCCGCGGGGCAATGACGTTGGATCCGAGCCAAATTCGCATCAGCGTTTCCTGGACTGGTCCCAGCGGCGTCGAGCCGGTCAACATGCCCAGCTACGACAACACGGACCCGGCCTTGGCGGTGCCGGGCCAGTCGATCATCCAAAACAGCGTGGTGGTGACCTTGAGCTATCAATGGTCTCCTGGATTCGGCGTTGGTCCGATCACGCTCACGAGCACCTCGGAGATGCCGATGTGCTACTAGCGTCGCAGACCACAGTGTTTATCATGCGCGATCTAGAAAAGGTGGGCGCCATGCCCACGCTTGCCGTGGGCATGAAGAAGCGGCAAACATGCTTGCCGTCTCGCTGCGCTCGCTTAGCAAGCATGACGCCCATAGGTCACGGTTTCATTGAGAACTAGGCCCGCCATGCGGGAGTGAGGAGATTGTGATGTTGGGAATCGGTGTCGATCGTCACGGCATCCGGCGGCGAGGGACGGTGTTGGTCCTGGTGACGGTGTCGCTGGTGGCGATTCTCGGTGTGCTCGCGCTGGTGCTCGACGGCGGATTGTTGCGGGACGATCATCGCCGAGTGCAGGGGGCCTGCGATGCGGCGGCGCTGGCCGCGGCCACCGAGCTATTCATCAACTATCCTGCCATTGTCGCGAGCGGCTACAGCGACGTCGATCCAGGCGGAAAAGCGGCAGCGGCGGCATTGGCTTCGGCGGCGGCTAACGGCTATTCCAGCGGCGAGGGCCAGGCGGTGGTCGCCGTGGACATCCCGCCGAGCAGCGGTCCGTTCGTCGGGCGTGCCGGCTACGTCGAAGTGCGGATCACGTGCCGCCAGCAACGGGTCTTCAGCCAAGTCTTTGGCAGCGGCGCGCTGCCGGTCACCGGCCGGGCGGTGGCCCGTGGCCGTTGGGGCGGCTCGGGGATCGGCATCATCGTCCTCGACCCGGTGGCCAAGAGTTCCTTGAACGCCTCGGGGTCTGGCGGCGTGACCGTCAGAGGCGGCGCGGGCGTCATCGTCGATTCGAACAGCGGCGAGGCCGCCGTGGTCACCGGCGGCGGCGGAATCACGGCCGCGGATTTCGAGATCACCGGCTCGTACGCCGGCGTGTTGAACGGTTCGGTTACGACGGGCGTTCCCGCCTCGCCAGACCCGTTGCGTTACCTGCCTGAGCCGCCGGCTCCGCCCAACGGCCAAATGACCGTCACCAACCTCGGCACCGGCAGCAAGCGATACACACTTACGCCGGGCCGCTACACGACTCTGCCGAACTTCCAATCCGGCGACGAGGTTGTGTTGCAGCAGGCCAGCGCCAATGGCGCCGGAGGCATTTACTATATCGATGGCGGCGGTCTGAAATCCACCGGTGCGACCATCACTATGGACCCGAACACCTCGGGCGGCGTGATGATCTACAACCACCCCACGAGCGGCGCGAACTCCGGGCAAATTCAGATCACCGGAAACTCGTCCGGCAGAGTCAATCTCTCCTCGCTCACCGAGGGACCGTACGCCGGCATGCTGTTCTGGCAGGATCGGGCCGCCGCGCAGCCGATGTCAATCTCGGGCGGCGGCGACTTCACCCTTTCAGGCACGTTCTACGCCGCCAACGCCACGCTCCAGATCACTGGCAATGGCACCGCCACGATCGGATCGCAGTATGTCAGCCGCACGCTCAACCTGGGCGGCAACGGCAACGTCTTGATCAACTACTCCGACGGCGGCACGGCTCGGATCCGGGAAGCAACACTGGTCGAATAACGAGTCATGGCGTGACAGGTTGCGCAATGAGCCGTAGGACGGACTTCCCAGTCCGTCCGGTTGAGAGACGGATTAGGAAATCCATCCCACGGCTCGTTCGTCACTCTAGTCTGCTATGCGACTGAGGCTCGACCTGCTCATCGCCCCAGCAGTTCCCGATAGAGCGCGATGTGACGGTCGATCATCGCGGAGACGCTGAACTCGCGGTCGACACGCTCGCGGGCGGCGGCGCCCAGCCGGGCGGCCAGGGCCGCGTCGTTCAGTAGCCGCTCGGCATACTTCGCCAACGCCGCGCGATCGCCGACAGGCACGAGATAGCCGGTCACGTCCGGCACGACGAGTTCCCGCGTGCCGGGAATGTCGGTCGCGACGATCGGGATGCCGGCGGCCATCGCCTCCAGAATCGCGTTCGATTGCCCTTCGTAGCCACTGCTCGACCAAAGCAGGTCGAAGTGAGGCAAGAGCCTGGCGACGTCGTTCCTCTGGCCGAGGAAGTGCACCTTCTTGCCAACGCCGACTTGATGAGCGTAGCGTCGCAGGAGGTCGCGCTGCGGCCCGTCGCCAATGACCAGCAGATGGACATCGTCGCGGATGACGCGGAGCAGTTCGGCCGCCCAAATAGCGTCTTTGAGCCGTTTTTGCGGCCAGAGTCGGCCGACGGCGCCGATGATCCGGCTCCCCTCGGGTAGGCCCAACTCGGCCAACATCTGTCTGCGGGTCGTGTCGGCCGGCGGGGGCGACGCAACGCCGTTGGGAATCACGCGGACGCGGTCGGAGGGCGTGCCATGCCGAACGTAGAAGTCCTTCACGCCTTCGCTGTTGACGACGACGGCTCGCGAACGCCGGGCCATCGCACGATCGACGGCCAATTGCAGACGGTTCTTCCAAGGATCGACGCACCGCTGGGCAATCACGACGTTCGTGATGCCACAGGATCGGGCCGCCGCCATGCCATAGGAATTGGCGGCGAACATCCACGTGTGGATTAAGTCGGGACGGAGCCGGGCAATGTGCTCTCGCAGTCGCCAGAATGCCCCAGGATCCACCTTCCAACGTTTTCCAATCACGCGCAACGGCACGCCGGCGGCGTCCAGCTCCGCGGCCAGCGGTCCGCCGCGAGTCAAGGCGCAGACATGCACCTCGAACTCGTCGCGGGGAAGGCCCGCGGCCAGGAGGCAGAGCTGCTTTTCCGCGCCGGCGCGGTCGAGCGTTGGAATGAGTTGGAGGATACGCATGGAAGTGGGGAGTCGGGGAGCGT
>JBDKUC010000460.1:0-6588 GCA_039679885.1 Thermoguttaceae bacterium
TTTCCCTGTCCGGTCGCCGGTTCGTTGCGGCTGCCAGGCATCCATTCGCCGTTGCCTTGCGAAGTCTACGTGTGGTACGCGGCGACTGAGCGCGTTCGCAGTTATACCGGCCAGCCGGTCGCCGAAATTCACACGCTGGGCTCGCCGCCGCTGCTGCAACTCGTGCTGCGATCGCTCGGCAACGCCGGGGCGCGCATGGCCGGACCGGGCGAGTTCACCCTCCGGGCGTTTCTCGCCGGACGGATCGATCTGGGACAGGCCGAAGCCGTGCTCGGCATCATCGATGCGGCCAACCCGGCCGAACTCCGACTGGCCCTGGGCCAACTGGCCGGCGGACTCGCCCGGCCGCTCAACGGGCTTCGCGAGTCGCTCCTGGAGCTGTTGGCCCATCTCGAAGCGGGCTTCGATTTCGCTGACGAAGATTTGTCGTTCATCTCCCGCGAGGAGTTGGACCGGCGGCTCGCCGAGGCGGAAGATCAGCTTACGGCGATCAGCCGACAGATGGCCTCCCGCGGCGAGACCGCTTCGCTGCTCCGTGTCGTTCTCACCGGCCAGCCCAACAGCGGCAAGAGCAGCCTATGGAACGCGCTGGTTGGCGGCGGCGCGGCCCTGGTGTCCGATCGGCCCGGCACCACCCGCGACTATCTCACCGCGGAACTGGATCTCGGTGGCGTGCGGTGTCAGTTGGTCGATACGGCGGGAGTGGAGAGTGGAGAGTGGAGAGTAGATAAGTCGGAGGCGGTGCGAGATGCCGACGCCGCCGCTCAGCGAGCCGCCGCCGAGCAGCACCACGCGGCCGACATCGAATTGCTCTGCCTCGACACGACCGGGCGGCTGAAAGAACAGGCGATGCACGGCTTGCAGTGTGAGTCGCCTCGCCAACGGATCACTGTGTTGACGAAATGCGATCTGGCGACGACCGTGGGCCTGCCGAGCGATGGATTGCGAACCAGCAGCCGGACTGGCCAGGGGATCGAGCGGCTCCGCGGCCGTCTGCGCGAAGCGGCGATTGCCGCCGGCGGCCGGGCCGGCGTTTTGGCGGGAACCGCCTTGCGCTGCGAGGAGTCGTTGCGGTTGGCTGGGCAGTCGATTGGCCTTGCCCGGCGAGTGGCTGACCACGAGGAACTGGCGGCGGCCGAGGTCCGCGTCGCTTTGGAGGAGTTGGGCAAGGTCACCGGCGCCGTCCACACCGATGACGTCCTGGACCGCATCTTCAGCCGCTTCTGCGTCGGGAAGTAGCTGTCAGCGGCCCCGTAGGACGGATTTCCCAATCCGTCCAGTTTTTGTGGGACGGGGTAGGAACCCCGTCCTACATCTCGGCTCAAGAGACTCGTCCTACGGAGCCTTCGGCACATAGCCGCAATCCGGGTCCGTCTCCAAGAAGTCTCCGGTCAGCGCGTACGCCCGTGCCCGGCTGCCGCCACAGATGCGGCGATACTCGCAGATGCCGCAGCGGCCACGGAAATGGTCGGCGTCGCGCAAGGCGAGGAATGTTGGGTGGCGCTGATAGACGTCGACCACGGAGTCGTGCGGGAAGCGGCCGCAACGCAACGGGAGGAAGCCAGCGGGGAAAATGTCGCCCGTGTGGCTGACGAACATCACCCCCTTGCCGTCGCCGACGCCGAGCGTCGAGATGGCGCCAGGCGACTCCTGCCGCCTATCTGTTTCACGGCTCTCCTGCTGAAGCACAAACCGCCGATAGTGCGGGGCCTCGGTCGTCCGCACGGCATACGTCCGCCGTTGCGACTGTTGCCAAAGGCGGACGAAAACCTGTTCGTACTCCTCGGGCCGGATCCGTTCTTCCTCGACGCCGCGCCCGACCGGCACGAGGAAGAAGACCGACCAGGTGGCGATTCCCCGCGAGGCCAACAACGCGGCCATCGCGTCGACCTGGCCGACGTTCCGCCGGGTGATCGTCGTGTTGATTTGCACTGGCAGCCCAAGACGCCGAGCGAAGCCCAGCATGTCGAGCGTGCGTTGGAAGCTTCCGTCGATGCCGCGGATGCCGTCGTGCGTGGCAGGCTCGGCGCCGTCGAGGCTGATGCCCAGCGAGCGAACGCCGGCCTGCTTCGCCCGATCGAACGCCTCGAACGTGGCCAGCGGCGTGGCCGACGGCGTCAGCGCCACGCGCAGCCCGGTCGCGGCCGCGTGGCGGATCAGCTCGAACAGGTCCGCCCGCTTCAGTGGATCGCCGCCCGTCAGCACCAGATGCGGCCGCCGCGGAAACGCAGCCACCTGATCCAGCAGCGCCTTCGCCCGATCCGTCGAAAGCTCGTCGGGATCCGGCTGTTCCTGCGCCGACGCCCGGCAGTGCTTGCACACGAGATCGCAAGCCAGCGTGACCTCGTAATAGAACATCAGCGGGCTACGGCTCAAGTCGTCGCGGGAATAACTGCGGCTGGCGTTCACTCGTTGCTCTCTGCTTTCTGCCCTCGGCTCCGTCGCTCGTTCTTCTGCATCTCTTCGGTCGTCACGCGGCTCTCGCTTGACGGGCGGCGGACCTTCGCCGGCTGGCCTGCCGGGGCGGGGCGAATCTGCTTGACGACGACGTCATCGAACTCCACGCGGCCCGGCTTCATGTACGCGTAGAGCATCACTCGGCCTAGCTCGGGCGAATACTTCGGCGCGACGGGCGCAAAGTCCTCCGTGTGCGTGTTCCAGACGTTCCGCGGGCCCTTGAGGTTCTGCTGGCTGCGGTAGACCTCGCGACGCTGGCCGCTTTCGGAAAGGTGTTCATAGCACTTGACGAACACCTTCGCCGCTGGGCCGTCCGACCGCCAGCGACATTGGAAGCGATAGGTCGCCCCTTCGACGACCGGAAACCAATCGCTATAGTACATCACCCCTTCGTTCTCGGCCACCGGCTTGTCGAGCGTAAAACGGATGAGCTTGTTGGACGGGTTGTTCTCCTCGGCGGTCCATTGCACCAGCCGCCCGAGCGGCTCGCGTTGCTGGCCCGCCCGGCTGTCCCAACCGTTGGGCACTCCGTTGCGACCGTACTGAAAATCGCCAACCACCAGGCTCGTGTTCTTCTTCCAGTTCGCTTCGGCCGCGGGATCAGGAGCGGCCGGCTCGCCGGGCTTGCGGCCATACAACGCGTCAAGCATCTCGGCGACGTAGCGGTGCGGAATCTCGCTCACCGAGCGGGTGCGGGCCTTCTTCTCGTAAATCACCTTCGGCTTCGAGCCGGCCGAGAAATCGACGCACTTGATCACCAGGGCGTAGAGTTCGCCCTCCGCGCCGGCCGCCCGCTCGACGCTTCCCCAAACGCCGATCTGGGCTTCGAAGCCGTCGACTACGATCTTCCGCATTTCGTCCAGGTCGGTCTCTGGTCCGGGAGCGAGCTTGTGGCTTTCGCAATAGTCGCGGACGTCCTGCATCGTCTCGGGAATGACGAATCCGCCCTGCCGCGAGAGCTTCTTCCAGATCAGGTCGCCCAAGAGTTGCCCATAGCGGCCGTCGTCGAACTTCGAGACGAAATCGAACGGGATGACCGTCTTGCGCGTCTCCGCGGCATGGCAGCGCAGAGAAGTGGAACCCGAAAGAAGGGAGAGAGCAAGGAAAATGACGAATGACGAATGACGAAGGACGAAGGAAGCCCTAAGTCCGAAGCTCGAAGCTCGAAACTTCGGATTTTGGATTTCGGATTTCGGACTTCCTTCGTCATTCGTCATTCGAACTTCGTCATTACTCTCCACGGTCCCTCCCCTTCCCCAGCCTCTCAAAGTACTGCCGGTTCAGTTCTTCCCAGCCGGCGGGCGAAGGATCGCCCATGGCCCCGAGGATTTCCTTCTGCACGTTGGCTGGCAGGTTCACCGTCTTGTCGCGGCGGACTTCAAACTCGCCCCGCAGGTATTGCTTCACGTTGCCGAGGCCCTCAAGGAGCACGTCGCGCTGCCGCACGGCGTTTTGATAGCGGCCGGCCTTCAGGTCTTTCTCGACCTGCGACATCACGCCGATCAGCTTCTCAAGGTCCGTGTGCTGGAAGTTGGCGACTTGGAGCTTCAGCTCGATCCCTTCGGCCTTGTTCCGCAGTTCGGCCTGGCGGCCGGCGAGCCGCTGCATCTTGCGCCGCCCGGGCGAACGCGGCACGGGTCCTTCGAGTCCCTCGCCGCCGCGACCGCTCTCCTTGCCGCCGCCGGTGGCGCCGCCAGTCGGGTCCTTGCTGTGATCTTTGATCTGGCCTTTGACGAACGGATCGGGCGTGAGCCGGCTAGGCGTTCGGCGGCCGCCCTTGCCGACGGCCTCATCGCCGACGAACTCGCCGCTCGCCTTGCCTTGACGTCCTTCGCCCGACCGGCCGGCGATCTCGCTCTTGTTGGGCAGCCGGTTGCCGGTCACGCCCTTGGCGCTCGTGTTCGAGATCGGGCCGTCCATCGCGTCCCAACCGGCTCCCTTGTCGAGCGAATCGGCCGCACTGCTCGAAGCGTCCTCCATCTCGTCGAACAGGTCTTCCTCCTGCTCCATCAACTTGCCGATCATGTCCTCCAACTCGCCCGGCAACTCGGCCATCGGGGCCTCTTTGTCCCTGTCGGTCAGCGACTCCTCCTGACTCCACTTTTCGCGGTCAGGCGTGTCGGGCAGCCACTTTTCGAGGTTCGTCTTCAACTCCTCCGCCCGCTCATAGCCCAACTGCTCCAACGGCACCGCGATGTCGACCGACTTCTTCAGCAGCGCGTCCTCGGCCATCTTCAGCTCGGTCTGAATCTCGACCAGCTCCTTCGCCAACGTCGGGTTGGCAAAGTCCTGCTCGGGCAGTTTGCTCAGGTCCGAGTGCAACTCCTGCATGAGCTTCGACAGTTGATCCTCGGCCGCGGCCAGCCCCTTGAGCAGTTCCTCCTGCGGCTTGGTGAAATCGTCGACCGGCGTTTTTGCCAGATTCTCGCTGGCCTCGACCACCTTCTTCTGCTGCCGGAGGAACTTGTCCAGCTTGTCGCGCATCGCTTCGAGCTTCTCTCGCACGTCGTTCGGCAAATCGCCGCCCGGCCGGTTCTTCATCTCGGCCAACATGTCCGATTCGCCGTGCCGCACCGCGTCCAACAGTTTCCTGAGCGCGTCGATGATCCGCTGCTGCGCGGCGGTCAATTGCTTAGCGGGCGACGGCACGTCGGTCCCCTTGACCAGCTCATCGCACCGGGCGACCGCTTGAAGCATCTCGCCGAAAGCGAGCGAGCCGAGCACCCGCTTGGCGACGAGCCGCTCGTGGCGATCGGTTGGGCCAATCGAACCGGCCAGCTCGACGGTCGACTTCTGGATTTCGATCTGCCGTGTGCGGACGTCGGCCGCCGCTTCCACAAAGCCGCGACCGGTGGTCGCGCGTGCCGGAATCGTCGCAGCGGCCGCTCGTGCGGCAAGCTGTCGTTCGAGCAGCTTCCAAATGGCCGCGCGAAGGGCGTCCATCTCCTGAAACGCGGCTGCTTGCTCGGCCTCGTTGGCAACAATCGTGACCGCATGCCACTCGCTTTCGGCCCGCTGCGGATCGAGATTCACTCCCCAATCGTTGATCGTTCGCTTGTCCCATGCGACCGCTCGCAGCAGGACCGTCTGGCCGGGCGTGAACCTTTTGGGATCGAGCCGCAAGCGATATCGCCGGGCGGCGGCCGTCGCGTCGGGGCCGAAATCGGTCCATTGCTTCAGGAGCGAAGGCGCGCTGGCGGCCCTACTGGGCACTGAAGTGCCCAGCCCTTGGTCGGCGCTCATCTCCAGTTCGAGGCGGCCGAGGCCGTGGTCGTCGGTGGCGCGGAGCATCACGAGCACCTCGCTGCCGGGCGTGGCGGTGCTTTGCCGGCCTGGCTTGAGCAATTCGACCGTCGGCGGCCGATCGGCAACGACCGCGATCCGATTCGCCCGTGGATTCGGATCCGTGAGCCCCGCGTCATCGAAGAGCCGCACCGTGTACGAGCCGTTGTTGAGCAACGGGATGGCGGCGACCAACTGCCGGCCGCCATCTTCAACCCGCCCGGCGAACTGCCGGCCAGCCGATTCCAAGAAGCCTTTCGCCACGGGCGCGGCGGTCCGCAGCCGAAGCTCGGCGACGCTGTATTGCGGCCCTTCCAGGTCCAAATCCCGCCGAGAGAACGTCTCGTCTTTGCGATCGAGGTACACGGGATAGTGGAACGTCACCTCCACACTCTCGACCGCCGGCTTGCTGCGAACGCCGACCGCATAGATGGGTGTCTGCGAATCGCCGATCTCCAGACGGTACTTCAGCGGCTTGAGGACCGCCGGAATCGTCGCACGGTAGCGAGGTCGCTTCTCATCGGCCGTCATCGCGACGCGCGTCTCCTGCCCGCCGTCCGAACTGACATACAGCCAGGCCGAAGACTGCCGGCCGGCCGCGTTGCTCGTCTCAGCCGAAACCTCGACATCCGTTCCAACAAGAACTTCCGTATTGCCGGGGGCAACGCGAACGATCTCGACCGAGCCGCGCGACGGGACGAACGCCCAGGGGGCCGAGAGCCGGGCGAAGGCCGAGTTCCAGTTGGGCAAGCACCGCTCGCCCAGCATCGCCACCGCGGCCAACGCCGCCAGCAGGACGAGCGACTCGGCCAGGTCGCGCGGCGTTTGCATGCAATGGACGAACCGCGC
>JBDKUC010000403.1:0-5956 GCA_039679885.1 Thermoguttaceae bacterium
CGCGTGGTTGCAAGCAACCACCCTACGGATCGCAAGTTCGCTCTTCGGCCGGACTATTGCTTCCTATTTGCGAGGCCGGTACAATGCCCGCGTGACGCAACTGTTGTGGTTCTAGGCACTTGGGGCAACCGGCTTATCGGCCCCGAAACCGCTCAGGGCCTTTTCGACCATGAACAGAGCGACGATCGTGACCATGCCGGGCGACGGCATTGGGCGAATCGTGCTGCCCGAGGCGGTCCGCGTCTTGGACGCAGCAGGGTTTGACGCCGACTATGTCCACGGCGACATTGGCTGGCAGTTCTGGCAAGCGGAAGGCAACGCCCTGCCGGATCGGACGATCGAGCTGCTGCGGCGGCATCGGATCGGGCTGTTTGGCGCGATCACGTCGAAACCAAAGAAGGCGGCCGAGGCCGAACTGGCGCCCGCCCTTCGCGACCGCGGTTGCGTCTACTACAGCCCCATCGTCCGGATGCGGCAACTCTTCGACCTCGACATCTGCATCCGGCCGTGTCAATCGTTCCCGGGCAATCCGCTCAATTTCGTCCGCCGCGCCGGTGGGCGCGACCAACGGTCGCGGCTTTTTGAGGAGCCGAAGATCGACGCGGTCATTTTCCGGCAGAACACCGAGGGGCTCTACTCGGGCGTCGAGTGGACCGACCCGCCGAAGCAAGTCCGCGACGCGCTAGGTACGCACCCGCAAATGAAAAGCTACGCGACGGTCGACGGCTGCGACCTGGCCATCTCCTGCCGGATCATCACTCGCCCGGCCTGCCAGCGGATCCTCCGCGCGGCGTTCGGCTATGCCAAGCGGTTCGGCTACAAGTCGGTCACAATCTGTGAGAAGCCAAACGTGCTCCGCGAAACGTCCGGCATGATGGAAGAGGAAGCCAAGCGGATCGCCGTCGACTATCAGGACATCGCCCTGCGGTCGACGAACATCGACGCCCAGATGATGTGGCTGACGAAGAACCCCGAGGACTACGGCGTCCTGGTGGCCAGCAACATGTTCGGCGACATCCTATCAGACGGCTTTGCCGGGCTGGTGGGCGGGCTGGGCTTCGCGGCCAGTGCGAACATCGGCCGCGAGGTGGCCGTCTTCGAGCCGACACATGGCTCGGCCCCGAAGTACGCCGCCCTGCAACCGTCGATCGTCAATCCGATCGCTATGATCCTGGCCGCCTGCATGATGCTCGACCATATCGACCAAAGCCCGATGGCCGAACGGATCCGGCGAGCCATTGGCCAGGTCGTGGCCGAAGGCCGTGTTAAGACCTACGACATGATGCGGCTGCCCGGCGGGTCCGCGGCGATTGGACAAGGCGCAGCCAGCACCCAACAGATGACGGACGCGATCATTGGCCGGCTATGAGAGCGGACATGACGGCCTCACGCAAAGTCGCGAAGGCGCAGAGAAGAAGAAAGAGACTATTCAACCGCGATTCCACGATATGTCTCCCGAATACAATCCTTTCTTTTGTGTCTTTGTGCCTTTGCGTGGGTCTTTCGTCCGGACGGTGGCTTGGATGAGGCGACACAGAAACGCATTGCAGGCCCGGCTGCCCTCATCCTAGCCCTCTCCCAAAGGGAGAGGGGACATGAAGATGAAAAGGACCTTTACCGAAAAACTGCTGGCTCTCAAGTCGGGCCGCGAAAGGGTTCGGCCGGGCGAGATCGTCACGGTGCGGCCGGATCATCTCCTCTCGCACGACAACACAGCGGCGATCGTCGAGAAGATCGCAGGCGACCTAGCCGAGTTCGGCGTCGCCAACCCGGACCTGCACGTCGTCGTCCTCGACCACGTCGTGCCGGCATCGAGCCAGAAGGACGCCGAGAACCACCGGGCGATTCGGCAGTACGTCGCCCGTTATGGCGTCCGCCATTTCTACGATGTGGGCACAGGCGTTTGTCATCAGATCATGGTCGAGAAGGGACTGGCTCGGCCGGGCATGTTGGTCGTCGGGAGCGATTCGCACACGTGTATGTACGGAGCGGTCGGGGCGCTGGCCACCGGCATCGACCGGACCGAGGCCGCCGCGTTGCTGCTGACCGGCGAAATGTGGCTCAAGGTCCCCGAGAGCATCCGCATCGAGCTCCGCGGGCGGCTCCAGCCCGGCGTCACGGCGAAGGACCTCATCCTGACGATCATCGGCCGATTGGGCGCCGATGGGGCCAACTATCAATCGGTCGAGTTCCACGGCGACGTGGCCTCGCTCTCGATCGACGACCGTCTGACCGTGGCGAACATGGGCATCGAGATGGGCGCGAAGACGGCCGCTTTCCCGGTCGATCAGCGAACGATCGACTATTTCAGCGCGGCCGGCGTCTCGCGAGAGAGCTACGAACCAGTCTGGGCCGACGCCGACGCCGTGTATTCGCAGAACCAGACGTATGATCTGGCCGCGATCGGCCCAGTCGTGGCGAGGCCGCACGCGGTCGACAACGTTGTGCCGGTCGAAGCGGTCGAAGGGACGCCGATCGACCAGTTCGTCCTTGGCACGTGCACGAACGGCCGCGCGAGCGATTTCGAGTTGGCCGCGTCACTTCTTCGCGGCAAGCACGTGGCCGACGGCGCCAGACTTCTGCTGCTGCCGGCCTCCCGAGAGGTGTTGCGTCAGACGATGGACTCCGGCGCGATGGCGGCACTGATCGAGGCCGGCGGGCTGCTCCTGCCGCCGGGCTGTGGTCCGTGCCTCGGCGCGCATCTTGGCGTGCTGGCCGGCGGCGAGCGGTGACTCTCGACATCGAACCGGAACTTCAAGTGGCGGATGGGCTGTCCGGCCGCCGAGATCTTCCTGGCTAGCCCCGCGACGGTCGCGGCCTCGGCAATCTACGGAAGCATTCGCGACCCACGCAAGGAGATTGACGCTGGCCGCCGCGCCGGCGGCCGCTAAACAACGCACCACAAGAAAGAGTCTGGACTTCACGCCCTTTCAGGGCGTGCCACCCAGCAACACAGATGAGCAAAGTCTGGCATTACGGCGACGACATCAACACCGACATGCTCTTTCCGGGCAAGTACACATACTCATGCTCGAAGACGGAGCAGATTCTGCCGCACTTGCTCGAAGACCTCGACCCGCGGTTTGCAGGCGAGGTTCGCCCCGGCGACCTGCTGCTGGCGGGCAGGAACTTCGGCTGCGGCAGCTCGCGCGAGCAGCCGGCCGTCGGCCTCAAGGCGGCCGGCGTCGAAGCGGTCGTGGCGAAGAGCTTCGCCCGAATCTTTTTCCGCGCCGCGATCAACCAGGGCCTGTTGCTCGTCGAGTGCCCCGAGGCGGTCGACGCCTACCACGAAGGAGACGCCGTGGTGCTCGATCCAGCCGCTGGAACCATCAGCGTCGGCGGCCGTGCGTTTTCGTTCCCATCGC
Source organism: Thermoguttaceae bacterium (assembly GCA_039679885.1). Classification (GTDB taxonomy): domain Bacteria; phylum Planctomycetota; class Planctomycetia; order Pirellulales; family Thermoguttaceae; genus JAJFUI01. The sequence continues at coordinate 3,366 of JBDKUC010000403.1, forward strand.
TGCCCGACGAGATTCTGGCCATCCGGCGAGCCGGCGGCCTGTTGCCCTATGTGCGGGCCAAGCTGAGCGCACGAAGGAGAACGATGAAGTAATCGCGTGCGTTCAAGCACGCACCCTACACGCGCGAGCCAAGCTGAGCGCGCAACGAACGACCGTGATCATACAAAACACGACCCCAAGGAGATCCTGCCGTGAAGAAAACGACTGTTTTGCGGAAAGCGATCATGGACCGTCGGGCCGTCGTCGTGCCGGGCGCTCATGACGCCTTGAGTGCAAAGGTGATTAAGAAGTGCGGCTTCGAGGCCATCCAGATCTCCGGCTACGGGCTGGCCGCCTGCCTGCTTGGCGTTCCCGATGTCGGCCTGGTGCAGATGAAAGACGTCTTGGACATGACCTGGAACATCGTCGCTGCGGTCGACATTCCGGTCATGGCCGACATCGACACGGGCGGCGGCAACGCGGTCAACGCCGCGTGGATCACCGAGCGGCTCATCCAGATGGGCACGGCCGGCATGAACATCGAGGACCAGGTTTTTCCGAAGCGGTGCGGCCACATGGCCGGCAAGGAATTCATCTCGGCCGACGAGATGGCCGGGAAAGTCCGCGCGTGTTCCGACGTCCGGAACCGATTGGATAGGGACTTCATCATCAACGCCCGGACCGACGTCTTCGCCACCGCCGGCCTCGACGAGGCGATCCGCCGCTGCAACCTTTATCTCGACGCCGGCGCCGATTTGGCGTTCATCGACGGGATCAAGAGCCGGGCCGACATCGAGCGGGCGGTCGCGGCGGTCGACGGTCCCGTCTCGATCAACCTGATGGACGCCATCTCCGGCATGAAGACCGAACTGATTCCGATCCCCGAACTGGCCAAGATGGGCGTCGGGCGGGTGTCTATTCCGGTCGCCTCGTGCATGGTCGCCCACAAGGCGCTGATGGACTTCTTCACCGCGTTGAAGGCCTCGCCGAAGGGAATCCTGCCTGGCGAAACCCAGTGGATTGCCGGTTTTGAGGAGTACACCGACTTCGTCGGCCTCAAGGAGTACAAGAGGCTCGAAGACGAGTATCTTCCGAAACAGCACATGCGGGAGAAGTACCGAGACGCCGAGAAAATCGTCGGATGAGGCCGGCGGTCCTCGCGAACTGGCCTTTCGTCATTCGTCATTCGGGCTTCGACATTCTCCGGCATCTTTGCAGCAAGCCGCCCGGCGGGTATTCTAGTGCTCGGGGGTGTCTAATGCTGCTTGGGCCGGTCTTTTCCGTGGAAGTGGTCAGCAGCGCGCGGCGAGCGCGGCATTATGTGCTGCGCGTGTTCTATTGCGTCATTTTGCTGGCGGCGCTGCTGATCTGCGCGTTGCCAACTTTTTCGGCGACCAGTGGCGCGGTGGCCAACGCAACGGCCGGCTTCTTCATGGCCTTCGCCGTGCTCCAGGTGCTCGCCGTGCTGGCCTTTGGCCCGGCGATGGCGGCCGGCGCGGTGGCCACGGAACGCGAGCGGCGAACCATCGAATACCTCTTCGCTTCGCCGCTGACAAACGCGGAAATTCTGCTCGATAAACTGGCCGCCAAGACGCTTCAGTTGATTGGCCTCCTCCTTGCCGGCCTGCCGGTGCTTTCTTTGGCGGCCCTTCTTGGTGGCATCGCTATGGAGGCTCTCATCGTCGTGATGGCCATTGCGACCAGCACCCTGCTGGCGGTCACGATGCTTTCGATCGCCCTTTCGGCCGCCGCGCCCCGGGCGAGGGACGCCATCGTCCGGGCGTATCTGCTGCTGGCAATCCTTCTATGGACGCCGTTGATCGTACGTCACTGCCCTCCGTTGCCGAACTATCTGGCGTGGCTCGACTGGCTCAACGATCAACTGGTCGCGGCAAACCCGTTGTGGGTGCTTTCCTACGCATTGGCGGCCGCAAGCTCGCAGGACGCGGCTGCAGCGATCGACATGGTTTGGCGCATGGCCGGCAACCAACTGATCGGCGCCAGCGTCGTGCTGGCGGTTGCTGTGTTCGCGGTCCGCCGGTTGCACCTCAAGCAGACAGGGCGACCATCGCGACGGTTGTTCCGGTTCCAACTCTGGCGGCCTCGCATTGGCGACCGGCCAATGCTTTGGAAAGAGCTGTTCGCCGAGGCGGCCACCGTGCGGCTCGGCTTCATCGGCCGCACCCTTGTCGCGATCGTCTTCTTGGGAGCCATCGGGGCCGATCTCTATTGTCTGGCCCAGGTCGCCGTGGGCGGACCGTCGCGTGCCTGGCAAGAATACGCATTCTCTGCGATGGGCATTGCCTCCGTCGTCGGCCTGGTCGGCGCGCTGGCCGGCGGCGTCCGAGGCGCGGTCTCTGTCACCTCGGAGAAGGAACGCGGCTGTTGGGACGGAATCTTGACCAGTCCGCTGGGGCCCGCCGAGATCTTTTTCGCCAAGGTTCTCGGCTGCCTCTACTCGTTGCGCGGCGTCGCCGTCCTTCAGGTGCTGCTCGTAGCGCCGGTGTTCATGGCGCCTGCCGAGGCGACGTGGATCGTATCCGTCATATGGCTTTGCGTTTCGCTGGCCGTCTGCTGGTTGTTGGCCAGCGTGGCCAGCACGCTTGGAGTGG
>JBDKUC010000349.1:0-8385 GCA_039679885.1 Thermoguttaceae bacterium
GTCGCAGAACCCAGCCTATCGTTTGCTCGCCGAGGACGAAGCTGACTTCGACCCGCTTCGATCCGATCCCGACTTCAAGGCCATCTGCGCGGGCGCCAAATAGTCGGCCACACGCCTTGCATCTGTAGGATGGGCTTCCTTCCCGTAGGACGGGCTTCCCAGCCCGTCCATTCTAGCCCGCATTTCTCACCGTAGGGTGGGTTGACGTCGCAAATATATGGTGGGGCTTCGCAAACCAATCAACGATGATTTGCACTCCGTCGAAGCAGGACGAGTTGCCGCGACGGAAGCCCCACCACCGCCTTGGTTCGCTTGACCCACCCTACGCCTTGGCGACTTAGAAACTGTACGTAATCCCGAAGAAGGCGCCGTGCAATACCAGGCTGTCCGTATGCCGGACGTCCTCGATGCTGTCTGTAATGTCGTTGACGTACGGCGGGAACTGACTGTCGGCCAACGCCACCCCAGTGATGGCGACCACGCGATAGCCAGCCCGGGCTGACCAGCAACGGGTAATCTGCCAATCCACGCCAAGGTCGATTTCGGTCAGGAAGGCGATGCCGTTCTTGTGCCCCTTTGCAGGGAAGGACCCGAAGTCAGCGGTGTGGCCGGGAATGTTGTTGCCCGTCGCGCATCGGAAGTCGCTGTCCATAATGTTGTCATACATTCCAACCTCTGGACGAACGAAGAGCCGCACGCCGCTGCCCACGCAGTAGGCCGCATCGAAGCCGAACTGAACGCCGATCAGGTTGTTCGTGACCGTGTCATCCAGGTACGCAACGCCCGGCAGGTCCGTCCATTGGGCCCCCTGCCGTCGCGTCTCGAAGTCCAAGTCTTCCTGGAAGCGGAAGTAGCGGACGCCCACCGACCAGCCGATGTCCCACGGCGAGTCGCACGCCCAGGCCAGTTGCTCGCGGAGCAGGTTGATCTCGAAGTTATGGAGCTCGTCGCGGCGGGAAAGGCGGTGCTCTTCGGCGCCGTCAAACCAATTCTGGGCGCTCTCGCCGTTGAAGTCGATGTAACGGACGACCAGCGGCGTGCTGACATAGCCGCCCGGCCACATGCAACTCCGGCTGCCGGTCATCGGCTCGGTGGTCCAGTAGGTCGCCTCGATTGCATACGGAACGCAGTCGGAGCAGAAGCGGTAGCCCAAGCGGGCTTCTCCGCCCCAGGACCACTTCGTGCCGAACTGTGTATTCATCAGTTCGGTCTCGTTGTGCCCGTCCCGGTAGGTTGTCCACACCCGCGGCGCGTCGCTGCGGCCAAGGACCAGGGCCGAAAGGCCGGCGTACCAGCGCGAACCACACCCCTGCTCGCAGCAGTCCAGCCCGCAGCCCTCGCATCCCGCATTGCACCCGCTACGGCACGGCGAACAACCGTCAGCCCCGCTGCCATATTGATTTTGCTCGCTGAGCATCTGGCCCATCAGCCCCTGCGGCTGCGGCGCCGGCGTCGGCACCGGAGTCGGCGCCGGAGTCGGCACCGGTGTCGGAGCGTAGTTGTAATCCGCAACCGCCGTCGGCGGCAACGCCGCTGGCGCCGTGGGCGGCGCGGGCATCGACGGCGTCGCGCCGCTTTGGCTGGCCATCATCTGCGTCGTCGGGCGGCCATAGGCGTTGGCATTGCGATATTGGGACGTCGGATACGGCTGATACATCGCAGTCGCCTGCGGCTGCGGCGCGCCTCGATACTGCGCGGCCGCTTGCGGCGAATACGTCTGATACGGCTGCTGATAATAGCCGCCCCGCGGCCCCGGCTGGACCGTCGGCACGCCCGCGGCCGGATAGTTCGTGTTCGGATAGCCAGCCGGCGCCGCGTACGTCGCGGGACTCGACGTTGGTGGAGGTGGCGACGGCGCGGCATAGCTCGCTGCGTCGTAGCTCGAAACGCTGCTCTGCTGCGGCACTCGAAGGGTCTCCGGAGCGCCATATAAGCCGTACTGGGCCCGGCCCGCCGATGCAACGCACGCGACAATGCTCGCAACAAGGGCAATGCGGACGAACTTCATATCCCACTCCTTTGGCGCGAATCCGGCCGATCCGTCTTCCTCGTTACAGGAATCGTCGCCCGGCGTGGTGGGAATTTGAGGAAACCAACAGACGATCCGGTTTTTCCTGTCGCAGCATCGATGCAACCGTTACCGCTTACCAGGCCCGAGCCGGCACACTCCACTGCGCCGGCAAACCTTCACCAAACAACGCCCCTTGCCACATGCCATGGGGCAGGTTGTCAACCTGCCAGAAAGATGCCGCGGATGCCGTCGGGCACGTTGTTGGGGTGTGCGAGTTATCGAAATTGGGTGGCACGCCCTGAAAGGGCGTGGGGGGCATCGTGCCGCAACGTGCGATCGACCACGTGGGGCAGGTTGTTAACCTGCCGCGGCAGAATTGCAGGCGGACTTCAAAGTCCGTTGCAAGCGTTCGTAGTTCCGCCTTTAGGCGGCAAATGACCGGCTAAAGCCGGAACTACGAACAACCTTGCAGTCGCCCTGGGCAGATTTCCAATCTGCCCCACGATGAGCCGCAAACCGATCGAGACGCCCCCTCACTCAACGACCACTCCGTCGAGCCCTTCTTCGGCCGGCGGGAACTGAGGGTCCATCCGTTCGAGCGTCTTCCGCAAGATCCGGCTGACGACCAGGTTCCGGTACCATTTGTGATTGGCCGGCACGATGTACCACGGGGCATGTTCGGTGTTGCAGCGGGTCATCGCCACCTCGTACGCCCGCTGATAATCGTCCCAGTACTCCCGCTCTTTGAGATCGGCGCGGCTGAACTTCCAGCGTTTGTCCGGATTGTCGAGTCGCGCCTGCAACCGCTGCCGCTGCTCGCCGCGGCTGATGTGGAGAAACACCTTGACGATCGTTACGCCGCCGTCGCTCAGCATCTTCTCGAAGAGATTGATCCGCTCGTACCGGCTCTCCCATTCCTCCCGAGGCGCCAGATTATGGACCCGCACCACGAGCACATCCTCGTAGTGCGAGCGATTGAAGATGCCGACGAACCCCTTGCGGGGCACCGCCAGGCTGATGCGCCAAAGGAAGTCGTGGGCGAGTTCCTCGACGCCCGGCTGCTTGAACGATGCAACCCGGCAACTCTGCGGGTTGAACCCCTGCGTGACGTGGCGAATCGTGCCGTCCTTGCCGGCCGTGTCCATGCCTTGCAGCACAAACAGCAGCGCGCGGCGGTTCTCGGCATAGAGCCGGTAGCCGAGATCGTCGAGGACGGCGAGGTTCTCGCTCAGCTCGGCCCCAACGTCCTTCTTGCTCTTCAGGCCGCCCGTGTCTCCAGCGTCGAAATCCTTAAGCCGGACCTTTTCGCCCGGCGGAAGCGGATCGGTTGCTTTCATGGCTGTGGGGCTCCTGGGACGGATTGCCACAGCAAAGATACGTTACAGGCCGCATGACGGCAAGAAGGCCTGACCGCATAACCGTTCAGACCGACGATCGCTCACGCCGCTACATGCCGCCGCACAGATTCTCCGGATCGGGCTTCTTGGTGATCTTCGCCCGCTCTTCCGGCGTGAACCGGCTGTTGGCGATCGGACCAGGCTCGTAGGACTTCTCCAGCAGCGACGGCTTCGGCGCCTCGACCGGGATGACGAACACCTCTTGGCCGTCGGCGTCCTTCTCGATCCGTCCGCCCGCCCGCAACAGGTTCGCCCGAGTGAGTTTCTCAGCCACCTCGTACACCTTGGGCGCCGTGTACTCGGTATGGCTGTACTTGGCGTTGACATCGAGTTGATCGACGTATTTCGCCGGAATCTTCTTCGCGCCGAGCACGGTGAACAGAATGCCGGCGGCGTTCGATGGGTTGCAGTCGCTATCCTGTCCGCAACGGCACGCGATCTCGATCGTGTCTTCGATGTTGTTCCGGCCATAGAGGAGGCCCATCAACACGTAGGCCCCGTTGAGTTTCACGTCGATGCTGAAGGCGCCCTTGCCACCCGCCTTGCAGCAAAGCCCGTGCGAGTAGCGGGGATCCTTGTGATACTTGTCCTCGACAAGCTGCCAGGTCTTTTCCCAATTCGTCGGATTCTCGTCATGCCAGCGGAGCACGTCGCGAACCATCTCGGCGTACTGGCTTTCGGCCGGGATCGACCGCAGGGCGTTCTCGATCAGCCGTTTCATGTCCGACTCGAAATAGGCTTCCGTGTACATTGCGGCGATGAACTGGCCGGCGTAGACGCCGTCGCCGTAGTTCATCAAATGGCCGAAGAGCCAGCCCAGCCGGTTTGACTCGTTCGGCATGCCCGGCGAGATGATGCCTGCGAAGTCGGCTTCGATCTGGAAGTCGATGTCGTCCGCGTGGCGGTTGAACTTCGGGTGGCCGCTGTCAGGCCCGGCGATGCCGCGGCGGAGGTTGTTGCGGCCGATCAAGTTGGCGTGGCAAAGCCCGAAGCCGCTGTTGGCGAAGTCGAAGCTCGCCTGACGCATCGAGACGTCGAAGCCGTGATCCTCAAGCGTTTTGACGAACGTCATCTCGACGTAGCAGTCATCGTTGGCGTGTTGATTGACCCACTCCGGCTTCCACGCGGGGAACTGATCCTTGGGAATGATCTGGCCGGTGAAGCGGAACTCGGTCGGCTGCCCCCAACCGACGCCGACCATCTGGCCGAGCCAAGCGCCCTGCATCTTGTCGCGATAGACGCTGACCGGCAGCCGGCGAGTTGCCGGGGCGTCTTCGGCCGCCGCGAGGGTCCCGGAGGCCAACAACAGACAGAACACGATTCTTGCGAGCATGGGAGTCTCCCGGGAGGAAGGTAGGATTTGCCGGATAGGAAACGCAAGCGACAACGTTTGTGCAGCCGCATTATAGCCAAACCCGTCGCTCCTGCAAAGAGCCGGAGGAACACCGTCATTCTGAGCGCAGCGAAGAATCTCGCCTCGACAGAAATGCAAACCAGATTCTTCGCTGCGCTCAGAATGACAGGCCAGCGTCTGAACGATTACGGGCGGATGTCCCAGTCCGTCCGATCTCCACGAACGGATGAGGAAACCCTGCCGAGTGGCCTCCTGACATGCGTCTAGCGTGCTTCCGCAGCCCGATCGGCCAGCAGGCTGCCGACGCGGCGGCACTCGGCCAACACCTCAGGCGTAGGCCGCCACTGGGCGCGGATCGGATCGGTGACGACCTCCCAGCCGATTCGGCCGAGCGCCGCGTGGATGGCCTCCGGTCCGCCAGGCCCCCAGCCATAGGAGCCGAACGCCACGGCCGCCTTGCCCTGCGGACGCAAGCCTTCGAGATAGCAGAGCGCCGAGGCGGCCGTGGGCATCATCCCGCGATTGAGCGTCGCCGACCCGACGGCCACCGCCGCCGCGTCGAGCACTTCCGCGGCGATCCGCGTCAAGTTCGTGCGCCGCACGTGCATGAGCATCGCGCTGACGCCCGGCCGGGTCGCGCCTTCCAGAATGGCGTGAGCCATCATGCCGGTGCTCTCCCACATCGTGTCGTAGAGAATCACGACCTTCGGCCTTGCGCGGTGGTTCGCCCAGTCTCGATAGGCGGCAACGATCTTGTCGGCGTTCGTGCGCCAGATCAGCCCGTGGCTCGGCGCGATCATCTTGATCTCGATCCCGCCAAGCCGTTCGAGCGTCTTGAGCACCGCTTGGCCATACGGCACGACGATGTTGGCATAGTACGTCTTCGCCTCGTCCATCACCGTGGCCAGGTCGGCCTCGTCGTCGAACCGCAGGCTCGTCGCGTAATGCTGCCCGAAAATGTCCATCGAGAACAGCAGCTTTTCGTCGGGCACATACGTGGCCATCGACTCGGGCCAATGGGCCATCGGCGTCTCGACAAACTGCAGCGTTCGCCGACCGAGCGACAACGTCTCGCCGGTGGTCACAATCTGCATCTTCCAGGCGGACGTATCGAAATGGGCGGCCAGCGTGGCCGCGCACTTCTTGTCGCACACCAACGTGGCCTGCGGCATCGCCTGCAACACGGCCGGCAGCGATCCAGCATGATCGAGTTCCGCATGGTTGCAGACGACGTAATCGACCCGGGCCAGATCGGTGAGCGAAGCGACGTTCCCGAGCAACTCCGCGGCGAAGGGCGACTTGACCGTGTCGATCAACGCCGTCTTCTCATCGCGGACGAGATAGGCGTTGTAGGTCGCGCCCCGGTCGGTCTGATAGCTATGGAAGTCGCGGATGTTCCAATCGACCGCGCCGACCCAGTCGATTTGATTGCAAAGCGTATGGTTCATGGCAGGCAGAAAGTAAACGGTTCAAGACATCACGTGTTTCTGTCATCGTAGCAAAGGGCGGCGGCGGAGAAAAGGCGGCGGGAAGACGTGGCCCGTACGCGAACTGGCGCGCGTTCTGCTGCGTTGCCTCGGGACTTTCACGATTCCCTTCCATCACATGCACGAAGACACTCGGCCACCGAGCGAGGCTCGCTCGGCGGCGTGCTGCACGCGATCGCGCAGCGACCTCAAATAGTCTTCTCGCGCGGCGGCGTCGAAAAGCATCCTCTGGTATTGCGGCAGCAAGTCGGGAAACTCCGCCCGAAGCAACGCCGCCACCGCCGGCCACACGCGCGGCCGCGGGTTCAAGGCGTCGACCCAGACGCGTTCGACGCCCAACTCGGCGACGCGCTGGAGCATCGCTTCGATCTCCGCCGGACCATCAGAGAGGAACGGCAGCAGCGGCCCCAGCATCACGCTCGTCCGCAGGCCGGCTTGCCGAGCGTCACGAATCACGTCGAGCCGTTCCTCGACGCTCGCCGCCCCTGGCTCCCAGAGCCGTTGCAGCCGCGGGTCGAGCGTCGTCAGCGTCACGCCGACCCGCACCGGCCGGCCCACGAACAGATCGAAGTCGCGACGAATGAGCGCGCTCTTCGTGAGCGTGCTCAGCGAGAAGCCGCGTTCCAACAGCAGCTCGCAACAGCGGCGAGTGAGCCGCCAGCGAGCCTCGATCGGTTGCCAGGCGTCGCAGGCGCTGCTGATGAACACCTCGCCCGGCGTCGCGCGGCGGAGTTGCCGCTTGAGCACCTCGACGGCGTTCACCTTCACGTCGACGAACTGCCCCCATGCCTCCTCGTGCGGATGGAACCGCTGCATGAAGCGGGCGTAGCAATAGACGCACGCATGTTCGCAGCCGGTGTAGCAGTTCAGCGTGTAATCGCCCAACCCGCCGCGGTTGAGAATCGTTTTGCAGACGGTTTCGCGGACAATCATGGTGCAGCGCCATCGCCGGCGCACCCACATTCTAACATGATGGAAACGCCCAGCCAAACCGCGGCGGGCGCCTTGCGAGGAGTCGTCGCCTGCGTACAATTCGTGTTAGTGCTTCTCACATTCTGTCTTTGCCGCACCTCCAGTTCGCGGCGCCGTTTTGACGATCTGCCCCAGAAAGGGAACCGACCATGGTATCCAGACTCGCCGGAACCGTTGTCGCGATTGGCGTTCTTGCCTTGTCCACCGCAACACGAGCGGACGACGTCTATTATCGGGTCCCGTTGAGCATGCTGGACGTGGGCAAGGCCGCGCCGCTGGCTACTCCGCGAGATTGGCCGTACTGGGACCGCGCTCTCTCTATGCAGCCCTACGTGGTGCTCGATGGTCCGGGCGAGGCTTACGTCGACTTCGGCGACATCAACCTCTGGTATTCGCTGTCGGAGCGCGCGGACCAGCAGATGCTTCTGATCCGCACCGCCGCCAAGCGAGACATCACCGGCCGGCTCTTCTATCCGAAGCTCGATTGGAGCCGCATGGCGATCTTCAAGTTCCGGGTTCCGGCCACCGCCGCAGGCGCGGATGCGGAGTCGTTCTTTCGCGCCAAGGAGGCCTACTATCGGATACTCACGGCCCGGGGGATTCCCGGTGCCGCGTGGTTCCGTCACGAGGCCCGCCAAGCCGGCCTGGCGCTTGATGGCAAGCCCAAGCGGCCGGCGTTCACGACCGGTGCGTTCGGGCCGTCCTTTAACCGGCTGGCCGACACGTATGCCCTCTTTACCGGTGGCCGGGCGATGAGCGAGAACCTGCAACTCGACCGGATGCTCCGCGAAACCGACCGTCAGGAAGCTACCGTGGACATCGACGGCATCGAGGGCATTTCCGTGCCGCAGATCGACTGGCAGCCGTTGGTGAAGGGACTCAAGCCGGAACTGGACCCGTTGGCCTCGTTCATTCCGGCCGACCAGCACGTCGTGTTCTTCCCCTCGTTTTCCGCCGCGATGCAAACGGCCGATGAGGCCGACCGCCAGGGCACGCCGGTTTTGTTCCTTGCCGAGCCGCGCTCGGAAGACGCCCGCACCGCCCAGCGCTATCAGCGGCAGTTGTGCCTCTCGGCGACGGGCGTAGGGCGGCTGCTCGGACCGCACCTGGTCAGCAGCGTGGCCCTGACCGGTTCCGATCCTTATTTCCGCACCGGCACCGACG
>JBDKUC010000034.1:0-6319 GCA_039679885.1 Thermoguttaceae bacterium
GATCAAGGAAAAGAAACAGGTGGGCCAGTCACGGGTGGCAGCGCCGGCGTCCTAATCGCCTGCTCCTGACGTCAGCATTTGTGGTCGTCGTTGTGATCGGCCGCGAAAGAACGCACAGATCACGAGCGAACTCCTCTGTGCCGCATGCCCTCTCTTTCGGCCAATCGCTGCCAATTGCAGGCGGCGTCGCTTGGCCTGGACAAACTCGGCCGCGAAGCGCATCATGGTCGCAACACCGAGCCTACGCCGGATTTCTGATTTCTGCCCCTTTGATCCCAATACTTGAATTAACGCCGAAAGACCTTGTTCCCATGCTCCCGCGTGGGAACACACTCGTGGCGACGCTCCTGCGTCGTCGGGATCGCCAACCAGTTTCAAGCCAATGCGTTATGCTGAGGACGCCGGAGCGTCCAACCGGTACATTCCCACGGGGACCGTGGGAACGAGATTGTCGGTTGCTTGCCTAAGTCAACGGTATTGCCCTCTGACCCCCGACCTGCATCCATGCCTGCTGCCCTAAACCTCGCCAGCTACATCCGCCACATTCCTGATTTCCCGAAGCCGGGAATTCTGTTTTACGACATTACGCCGCTCCTGGCGGATCCGGCCGCGTTCCGCTCGGCGGTCGTCGAGATGGCCAATCCGTTCCGCGCGGCAAAGATCGACGTCGTCGTGGCGGCCGAGGCCCGCGGGTTCATCTTCGCCGCGCCGGTGGCCCTGGAGTTGAACGCCGGATTGGTGCCGATCCGCAAGCCGGGCAAACTGCCGTTCAAGACCGAGTCGTTTTGCTACGATTTGGAGTACGGCAGCGACACGCTCGAGATCCACGCCGACGCCATTACGCCCGGCGCCAGGGTATTAGTGGTTGACGACCTGCTCGCCACCGGCGGCACCGTCGAGGCCTGCTGCCGGCTGGTCGAGAAGATGGGCGGCGTCGTCGTGGGCTGCTCGTTCCTGATCGAGCTGGCCGATCTCAAAGGCACCCAGCGAATCGCGCAGTACAAGACGACGAGTCTCCTGAAATTTGGAGAATAGTGGGCAGTGGGCAGTCGGCAGTAGGCAGTACAATGCCGACTCGAAACAGCACGGCAAACGCTTCGTGGGCAGTCGGCAGAATTATGCCGACCGCAACCGCTCCGTGGTAGTCGGTAGGAAGGGCTACGATAGTCGCTTGCCGTTGATGGAATCGACGAGCCCTTGTCGAAGCCGGCCAACTTCCGATGTCAGCGCAAGCACGTCCGCACATTGCTGCTCGGTGACATATCCAAGACGCTGCGCGATCAGCGTCTGAGTTTCCACCTCGCGGCGAGACCCATTGGCGATTTGCAGAAAACGAGCAAAGTCGCCGCTCGATTCCCGTCCTTCGCCCTCGGCGATGTTGGAGGGGATCGAGACGGATGCTCTTCTCAGTTGGCTTCGGAGACCGTAAAGCTCTTCTTGGGGAAAACCTGCCGTGAGTCGATAGACGAGCTCCACCAGGTCCATTGCCCTTTGCCACAAGATTAGGTCGCGATAATTCCGAACAGCCATCAGCCCGCCTCCACATTTTCACTGCCCACTGCCCACTGCCGACTGCCCACTGCCCACTGCTCACTGCCCACTGCCCACTCGCTTCCTACCGTCCAAATCCGACGAAGAAGCTGAAGACCTCGAAGCGGTCGCCGGGCTGCCAGGAGACTGGGAACGCGAAGTCGAGAGCGATCGGCGCGGGGCCCATCGCCGGGACGCAGATTCGCAGGCCGAAGCCGGGCGCAACGCGGTAGCGGTCCGTCCAGTTGTTGATGGTCGGCTCGACCGTGCCGGTGTCGCAGAAGACCACGCCGCGGATCATGTCGTCGGCCGTGATGGGGAACATGTATTCGGCCGAAGCGAACAGTTCGAAATCGCCGCCGACGAAGATGTCACGCCCGGCGTAGAGGCTGTAGACGTGCGGCGATGCGTCGCGGAATTGGAAGCCGCGGATCGTCGAGAAACCGCCGGCGTAGTACCGCTCGTAGATTGGCGTGTTGTCGCCCGTCACGCCCGCCCGGGCCGAGAGCGTCAACACCTGGCGGCCCGAACCGTCTGGCCGCTGGCAAAGGGTGAAGTACTTCCGCAGATCGAGCTCGGCGTGGGGGTAGCTGAACGAGCCGAGCACCTGTTCGACCGATGCCTGCATCAAGTGCCCCTCGGTCGCTAAGAAGGCGTTGTCGCGAGTGTCGTGGGCCAGTGACGCGGAGAGGCCGTGCAGGGCCAGATCGCGGCCGGTCACCTCGATCAAATCCGGCAGGAAGGGATCGACCGGGTCGGTGATGTTCACCTTCGCCCCGCGATAGGCGATCGTTCCGGAGAGGTCCGGGGCGAACTGGTAGCCGAGCGAGACGCGTCCGCCGATCCGCTGCTCCAGGTACTCGGTGTATTGCCGATTGTAGAAATAGCCGCTCAGGCCCATGCTGACCTGCGTATCGAACAGGAATGGGTCCTGGTAGTCGATCATGTACCGCTGCAACTGCGTGCCGGGGACGGCCTCGATGCGGAGCCGCTTGCCGCCGCCGCGCCACGCCGTGCCGTTGCGAACCTGATCCCAACTCGTGGGGAATCGAAACGGATCGAAGTTCTGCTCGTCCATGACGATCTGACCCACCAATCCGGCGTCCGAGTTCACGCCCACGCCGAACATCAAGCGACCGGTCATCGCCTCCTGCGCGGCGATGCGTATCGTCAAGGGGTCGGCCGTCTCACCGCCGTCGGGCGCGCCGTCGCGGAACGGCGAGTTCTCGCTGAAGATCGGGCCAGGCAGATACGGTCCCTCCGGCGAGTCAATCGCTCGCTGCGGGGCTTGGGTCGGCGCCAACTGTTGGCCATAGGCTGGGCTAGACTGCACCGGCGCGGCGGGCGGCGCCTGCGTTCCGCCGGCGTAGCCGTTGTTGCTCGGCGGCACGCTGCCCGCTTGTCCTGCGGCATAAGGCTGCGCGCCGCTGCCGCTTTGTGTAGTCGTGCCGTTGGCGGGCGAGCCCAACGACGGGCCGCCACCGTAGTTGGCCGCCGGCTGCGTCCTGCTGCTCGCCCCAATCGGCGTCCACTGCGCCGTCGGTTGCGAGGCCGGGTTCGTCCGGCCGGCATCGGGCGAATACTGCTGCGTCTCGATCACTCCATGCCGCGGCCGCTGGGGCAAGCGGGCCGCCGCATCGCGCAACCGCTTGGCGGCCTCGATCACGTCCGACGACGCCGGGCATCGCGGTTCGGTCCGATCATCGCCAGGCGCCAGGTTCCGTGGCGCCGGCTGGCCGGGCTGAGCGTCATCGCCGGGGGCCAAGTACTGCGGCCGCGGTTGGCCGTAGGCTGGGGCGGGCGCTCGGTAGACGCTGGGATTCTGATACGACGCTGCGGGAGTTTGCAGTTCGCGGTGACTGTTCGTCGCGGCGCTGCTGTCTTCTTTTGGCCCGATGTACTGGCCGCAATCCAGCGTAATGTCAATCACGCGATCCTGCGGCTCAACGTCGGGACTTTGGCCGCGGAACGTGGGGTCGCTGCCGACGCTGCCGGGTCCGCCGGTGCCGCGTCCGAGGCCGCGTCGCCCGCCACGTCCGGAGCCGCCCTTCGAGCCTTGCCCGTCATCGAGCAATTCCTCGCCGGGCGGCCGCATGGTGATCTTTGGCGGGTTGCCATTGGCCGGGTTCGATTCGAACAGCCCGCTGGCCCTGAGACGCCGCTCGCTCGCCCGGATCTCGCGCGTGTCGAGAATGTCGCCCGGCTTCAGCGAGAGCCGGTTGAGCACCGTGGTCAGTTGCGTGTGCGGATAATCGCCCTTGATCAACACATTGATCTTGCCGACTCGGTAGCGGTCGCCCTCTCGGATGCTGTAGACGAGGTCGAGTTGGGCCGGCTCTTCGAGGAACCGCGGCTCGGCCTTGACGTCGGCGAAGACATAGCCCACGCCGCCGTACTTGTCCTGCAACATGTTCTGGTCGGCGGCCATCATGCCCTGATTGAAGAACTGGCCGTTCTTGAGTTGCAGGTCGGCCGTGAGCTCGTCGCTCGTGTACTTCGTATTGCCGAGGACCGAGACGTTGCGGACCTTGTAGCGGGGTCCCTCGTCGATGGCGAACGTGACGGTGGCCCAGCTCTGCTTCTTGTTGTACTCGATCTCGCGGCCGATCCGCGCGCGGAAAAAACCCAAGGCGCGGTAGTAGGCCACCAGCTTTTCGACGTCTTCGTCGACCTTCTTGAGGTCTAACTCGCCGCTGAAGAGATAGAGGAACGGCCGGCTCGTGCCGATCTGCGTTCGCAGGCGGCCATCGTCGGCGATCTGGTTGCCGACGAAGGTGGTGGACAGCACCTTGACCTTCACGCCTTCGTCGAACTCGAAGATCACGCGCCGATCTTCAGGCTTGGTCCCCTCGCGGAGTCTGACGCGGACATCCTCATAGCCATGCTTGTGATAGTACTCTTCGAGCTTGGCCCTCGCTTCCTCGGCGGCGGATGGATTCGCCGGATCGCCGACCTTGATGCCGGCCTCTTTTCGCAGCACTCGCTGATGGAACTCCGTGTTGCCGAAGAAAATCACCGCCTGCAACAGCGGCCGCTCGATAAGATCGAAGATGACGATCCGGCCGCCGGGGACCTGCTGCCAGTAGGTCCTGACGTTGACAAACATCCCGGTCTTGTGGAGTCGCCGGACGTCCTCGTCGAGTTGTTCGACGTCGAACTGCCTGCCCCGCCGCGTGTGGATCTGCGGCATGATCTTGGCCGTCGGAATCGTCTTGTTGCCGACGAGCCGCACGTCAACGACTTGTTCTTGTCGGCCGTCCGGCGCGCCGGCGGCCGGAGTCCGCGCGACTTGCTCGGCGGCGTTTGGCGACACGTTGGACGGCGACGCCGCGCCCGGCGGCATCATGCCGACCGGTTCCGGACGCATCTGCGCGAGGGCGCCGGCGGCCATCCCACCGACGATGACCGTCAGCAGCAGGCAGATGCCCCCGAGGAAGGCGGGTCGGCCCGTGTCGGTTCGCAGGTCGGCCATCCGTGGCCCTTTCCGTCTTTGGTCGCTAGAGCAGGGGAAGTGGAATCGACGAGCCGGAGACAATCTGACGCCACACCAACGCGTTGCTGACCCGAGCCGCCGAGGGGCTGCTCACGAGTCGCCCTGGAATCCCAGGGTGCGTAGAGATACCGAAACGGGGGTGACGAGACAAGGGGAAATTACTGAATTATTATCGCCCCGGATCCGACATCGGCGGCCGCATGCCCCGGCTGGGTGGAAGAGAGCGACGATTTCGCCGACTTTTTGGGTTAGCTAGAGTTTTCCACTCCGGCGGTCGATAACAGGCTCGCGGCCTTTCGTCGCGTGGTCTGACGCTGTGTCATGGCCGCGTGTGTTGGCCGTGGCCGCCTCGCCCGAGCTGCAACGGGTGCTGGGCGAGCCGGATTGGCCTTGACACTAGTCGTTACGGCATCTACACTTGGAGCAGCTAATGAGCCTGCGGCGACCCTTCTCACGGGAGAACTGAGTCGTGACCAAGAAAGAGATCGTAAGGACGATTTCCGAAGAAATCGGCCTGACCCAGTTGCAGACGAAGGAGATCGTGCAGAAGACCTTCGACGCGATTGTTGAGGCCCTGGTCGTCGAACGACGGATCGAGCTTCGCAATTTTGGCGTTTTCGAGGTGAAACGGCGTGCCCCTCGCAAGGCCCGGAATCCTCGCACCGGCGATAAGGTGTTCGTGCCCGAGAAGTTCGTGGTCACATTCAAGCCCGGCAAGGAAATGGAAGAGCGTGTGAAGGAGTTGGAGCGTCAGGCCGCGGCGACGGCTCGCGCCCGCAGCAAGACGGGCGGCGACGACTCGGCGGAATCGACGTCGCAAGCCCTCGGCGCAACAGCAGGTTACGACGGGCCAACGCCCGGCTAGTCACGATTCGTTTGTCTCATCCATCGGAATCAATTCGTCCGCGAGGGCGACCTGTCGCCCCCGGATCCACGACCGCCGGCCACCGCTAGCGGGGCCTCGCGATCGGAGCTTTTCTCGCAGTCGACAGCATCATCTCATGGAGGAGAATCTGATGCGCGCTTTGTTGCTCACGTTGGCCGGTGGCCTCCTGATCGCCACCACCGCCGGATGCATCATTCCGGCCTACTCGGGCGATCCGGTCCGTCGCACCCAGGAATTGATGTTCACCTCCGAGAACCTCCGCCTGTTCCTCGACGAGTGGGAGCGAGTCTGGTTCTTGGACCAGCCGAGCCACTTGACGCCCTACCGGACGCACGGCGGCATCATCTAGCGGCGACGCTCGAATGGTGTCCTGCCAGGAGGACGACAGAGTCGTTCGTAGTTGCGCCTTT
>JBDKUC010000059.1:0-17598 GCA_039679885.1 Thermoguttaceae bacterium
ACGGCTGTCCGGACGCGTCGACGCGGAAGTCGACGCGTGCCCAGCCGCGGAGATCAAACAGCCGCCAGCAACCAAGGGCCAAAGTGCGAAGGCGAGCGAGCAGTTCGGCATCCGACGCAGGAAAGTCGAAGCGGCGTTGCGTGTTTTGGTACTCGAAACAGTCCTCTTGCCACTTGGCTCGATAGCCGACGATGCGGGGCTTGTTGCTCGGAAAGGCCGAGAAGTCGATTTCGGCGGGCGGGAGCGACTCGGGGCCATTGGGACCGCCCAGCACGGCCAGGTTGAACTCGCGGCCCTCGATGAACTGCTCGGCGAAACAAGGCCGGCCGGTTTCGGACCGCCGCTGTTCGAGCCGCGGCAATAGGTCGGCCGACACGGCGTTGCGAACGACCGCATCGTCCTCCATGCCGCGAGAGCCCTGGTCCCAGACGCCCTTGATGATCCAGGACTTCTCTCGCAGGGCGCCGCGGTCGCTGATCGCGCCCGGCCCGTTGTGAACACATTCTGCGGCGCTGGGCGTGACCGCCGGTCGCAGCCTTATGTCGGATTCGATCCAATCGGGCGTTGGCAATTCCGCCTGGCGCATGTACTGCTTGCCGAGGAGTTTGTGCGTGGTGAGGAACAGGGCCTCGGTCGTGTTGCCGACGTAGGGCAGCCCGATGGCGTCGAGCAACGCCACGGGCAGATAGAGCAGCGAGTCGGCGTCGGCCAGCGATTCGACCAGGTTGAACACCAGGTCGGGCCGAAGCCGCGTCAGTTCCCGCCGAAGTTCGTTGAGGTCGAGGGTGCAGGGGAGCAACTGCGGTTGGTGCCCCAAGCGGCTGAGCGATCGGCTGACCGCCTCGGCCTGGACGAGCGTGTCCTGATCCTCCGGCGGGGCGTCGGCGGCAACGGCGTTGTGGAGGACGGCGACACGCATGGAAGAGTTATCCGGGAGTACAGGACCGCCGTGCCGGCGGCGGCTAAACATGCTGCGGCCAGCATTCGGCCGCTAAACCAGCGATCGCGCCGTCGCGTGCTTCGCGAGCCGTCGCCGGGCGGAACTGACGATCCGATCGATCAGGTCCATATACGTGACGCCGAGGAACCGGCAAAGAATGGGCAGGTCCGAGTGTTGCGGATGGAGGCCGGGAAGCGGGTTCACCTCGAGGAAGCTGGGCTTCCCCTCGGCGTCGCAACGAAAGTCGACGCGGCCGCCGTCCCGGACGGCCAGGGCCTGCCACGCTTGCAAGGCAATCGTTTCGATCTGGGCCACGACCGGATCCTCGCTGGCCTTGACGAGCCGATAGCGGACTAGCTCCTCGTATTGCTGCTTGTTGGTGTAGGAATAGATCTCGGCCTCGGCGCCGGCCAGCAGCAGGATCTCCATCGTGCCGAGGACCTTCGCGTCGGCGCCGGTCCCCGTGACTCCCACGGTGAATTCACGCCCGGCGAGAAACCGCTCGACCAGGACGGGCTGGCGGAATTGCCGCAGCAATTCATCGCATCGACTTCTGAGCGACGCTTGATCGAGAATTCGCGAGGCCGCATTGATGCCTTTGCTCGTTCCCTCGGCCACCGGTTTAGCAAAAAGCGGAAACGGCAGGTTGACCGCGTCCACGTCGCTGGGCTTCTCGACGACGGCGAAGTCGGGCGTGGGGACGCCGGCCTCGCGGACGACGGTCTTGGTCAGGCCCTTGTGGAGCGTCAGCGAAAGAACCAGCGGATCGGAGAACGTGTAGGGAATCTGGTAGACATCGAGGATGGCGGGCACCTGGGCCTCGCGAGCCAGGCCGGAGAGCCCTTCGGCGATGTTGAAGACCAAGTCCCAGCGATCGCCCTGGGCCAGCCGGCCAATCAGGTTCCGGGCGTGCCCGATCCGGTCGGTCTCATAGCCGAGTTCCTGGAGCGCGCCCTCGATGCCTTCGATTGTCGCCGGCCGATCAAACTCGGCCGTCTCCTCTTCGCCATAGCCTTCGGCCAGATAGTCTTCGCGAAGGTCGTAAGTAATGCCAATGTTCATCGTCGAATTCAGCGGTTTTCCTTGGTGATGCTCGCCTTGTTTCCTGGGCTGCCATGCAACCCAACTTGCTACGCCTGCATTTCGGCCCAGTTCTCGATTCGCAAGCCGGGGACACGGTCGAAGTGGCGAGCATTTCCAGTGACGAGCGTGTAGCCCAGATGTAAGGCCGTAGCCGCAATGACCAGATCGAAATCCTCCAACTTGCGGCCCTGGTTCACAAGGTCCGCTTTCATAACACCGTAGCGATCTATGATCGATTCGGACGCCGCAACGATCGGAAAATTAGCGGCGACATGGTACACTTTCGCGGCATTCTCGGCACGATGATTGGACCGATGGCAACCGTAAATCAACTCGCCGAACGAGGTGGCCGAGATCGCCTTGAAATCGTCGGCATGTGCGGCCATCGAGCGAATCACTGTAGCATTGCCGCGAAGCAAATGCACCAACACATCGGTGTCAATCAAATACATCGTCGAGTCCCGTGAGACGATCTCCTGAACGGCGCGAGTCTCGAATATCCTCGACAATTTCCTCGGTGGTGCGGCTGTCTTGCCACGAACCGGCAACTTCGAGAACGGCTTCAGTGGCTTTCCGGGGAGACTTTATCTGCGAGGCCAAAGACTCGCGGAGAAGCAGCTCGGCCTCCTCGCCCACGGAGCGATTCTCTTGCTGCGCCCGCGCGAGCAATGCGGCATACATCCACTCGTCGACATTGGTCAATTCGACTGTTGCCATGCGCGTCACGACCTCGACCCCGCTTGTAATATAGGAAACCAATAGCGATGAAGCAATGGTTGCGAGTTCAAGGCGGTGCTTCAGTACCAGACAATGCAAACGGCGTTGCGCCGTAGCAGGGCCTTGCCGGGTTGTCGTTCAAATACGCCAAAGCCCACAGGCGGCAACCCGTGGGCTTTGGTCGATTCCAGGCCGATCGCGCTCACACCGGATCGGGGTAGCGATAGGTGTCGCCGCGGAAGTTCCGCAGCAGCAGGTCGTCGCCGTCGCGGCCGACGACGTAGTTGGGCTGCAATGGGATCTTGCCGCCGCCGCCGGGGGCGTCGATCACGTAGTTCGGCACCGCGTAGCCGCTCGTGTGGCCGCGAAGGCCCTCGATGATCTCGAGGCCCTTGCTGACCGGCGTGCGAAAGTGGGCCGAGCCGCTGATCGGGTCGCACTGGTAGAGATAATACGGGCGGACCCGCATCATCAACAGCCGGTGGACGAGCCGCTTCATCGTCTCGACGTCGTCGTTGACGCCCGCCAAGAGCACCGTCTGCGAGCCCAACGGGATGCCGGCGTCGGCCAGCCGGCCGCAAGCCAGCATGGACTCGGGCGTGCATTCGTCCGGGTGCAGGAAGTGGATGCTCATCCACAACGGGTGATGCTTGCGGAGCATCTTGCACAGTTCGGGCGTGATCCGTTGCGGCAGGACGGCCGGCATCTTCGTGCCGATGCGGACCATCTCGACGTGCGGAATCTGCCGCAACTGCCGGAGGATCCAGTCGAGCCGCTCGTCGCTCAGCGCCAGCGGATCGCCGCCGGAAATGAGCACGTCGCGAATCGCCGGGGTTCGGCGGATGTAGTCGAACGCCTGCTCGAGACGCGATTCGCTCGGGCTGACGCCGCCGTGCCCGACCATTCGCGAGCGAGTGCAATAACGGCAGTAGCTCGAACAGAAATCGGTCACCAGCAGCAGGACGCGATCCGGGTAGCGATGGACGAGGCCCGGCACCGGGCTGTCGCCGTCCTCGCCCAGCGGGTCGTCGGCTTCGCCGCGACCGCGCAAGAATTCGGCCGTGGTTGGAATGACGGTTCGCCGCAGCGGCTGGCAGCGGTCGTCGCGGGAAATGAGGCTCATGTAGTAGGGCGTGATGCTCACCGGGAGCATCGTGCCGCTGTTGGTCAGCGCCGCCCGCTCGTCATCGGAAAGCACCAGGACCTGCTCGACTTGAGCGAGGGTCCGAAGGCGATTTCGGGCCTGCCAATGCCAATCGTTCCACTCCCGGTCGGGAACGCCGGGGTAGAAGGCCCTGCGAAAGGCCCTGGTTTGGAAGGTGCTCCGGGGAGTGCGTCCCGTCGACGCGCCAGGGGCGAAAATGTCCCTTTCCGCAATGGCACGCGGCCGAGCTGGCCGAGAGAACCGCGATCCCGCGCGAGAAGTGAGAAATTGGACCGTCGTACTCGGAGGTTGTTCCTCGTCCTCTGCTCCGCAGTACGAGCACGCCTCAGCATCAATGCCGGCCATTTAGGGACGTCTCCAGGGACCCATGAGAACCGAGGGCTCGACTTCCTTATCGAGCCTTCCAAGTGCCGCCTGAGTCAGCAAATCCATGCCCGGCCCAGATGGCGATTCTCTTTCCTTTTTCTTTCGGGTAATACAATCCTTACCTTAAGAGCAATTCATACCGCCTATGGAGAAATTGTCAAGAGGAGAAGTTCTTTCGCTCAAGTCGGACACTGCCGTCGACGTGCGACTCCGGTTGCCGATCCTCGCAAAAAAAGGGCGATTCGCCGATGGCGACGGCGTCCCGCTGTCACGAGACCCAAAGATTCGGTCATCCAAAAAACTATCGGTTCTTCTTCACGAGCTCGACGCAGATGCCGCCGGCCCGGAGGACTTTGTGCATGGCCGTAAACCAGAGTTCACGGCGCCAGTCGAGCCCGACGTCTTCGCAAATGCGGGCCAGTTCGCGTCGGTTGTAGGTGCGGCAGCACCACATCCGGCTCGTCCATGCCCCGGAAAAAGTATCCTCGGTCGTCAGCAACAGCATCCGGGCCCCTGGCTGCATCACGCGGCTGAGCTCGCCAAGACCGAGGCGAGCGTCGGGGAGATGTTCGAGCACATAGCCGCAGGTGACGCAATCGAAGGAGCCATCGGCAAACGGCAGCCGCGTCAGGTCGCCGACGACGAAGCGAGGCCGATTGGAACGAAGCCGGTTCCGCGCGCGGCGGAGCATTTCGTGCGAAAGATCGAAGCAGGTGATTTCGGCCTGGGGATCGGAATACTTGATGAGATGTTTGGCGATCTGGCCCGCCCCGCTGCCGACGTCCAGGAGCCGCCGGGCGCCGCGAAGGTCGAACTTCCGCTCCCGAAAGAGCCGGGCGCCGAGCGGCGTGTGCAGCGAGAGCAGGCTGCACGTGGCCAGCAGGGCCCCCTGGGGGCCGTCGTAGACATCTCGCACCTTCTCGCGGTATTCCTCGAAGCTGACCCGATCGATCAGCCGGTGTTCAAGAAGCCGATTGAACACCGGCTTCCCTTCCTCGTTCGAGCCGGGAAGATGTTTGCGAGATCGTTTGTGACGCCGGTCTGTCATAGACGCCATGATCGCTGGCTTTACCTTAGAGGGCGACGGCTGCCCGCCGCCAATAGAAACCGAATGGACCGCTGAATATCCGGCGACAAAGGCGTGCTGATATAATACGCACGCCCCCGGCATCTGGAACAGGGGGCGACCGCTGGCCGGAACTTGGGAGTGGCACTGAACGGTGTGGAGGAGCGGTGCGCGACCCCACGCCCTTTCGGCGCGCCCGCCTTGGCGAGTTGCACGCAACGGATCCCGCTTAGTACACTCGCCGAATATAGGTATACCATTCCAACAAAAGTACCGCCAGACCGGTCAGGACGAGGTACTTCCAAATCTCCCGCCTGGCCGATTCCCAACCGCTTTCTGCTTTTACCTTTACGTCGCCCACTTTGATGCTCGGCGAGCGGTCGGGACGGATGGAACTCTCGGCCGGATCAAACAGATTGACGGCCAACTGGCGGAGCGTCTTGCCACCGGCTTGCACGTCGTAGACCCCCAGATTGCCAGTCTCGGTGAGAGCCACTTTGCCCGCCTGCGGAGTTACGTCGATGGTCCGGCCGCCGGGCGCGCGGATGTGCAGCTTCGTGGGGAGCGCGGCCGTTTTTTTTGTCGAGCCACTCTCTCCCGACGATGGCCCCAGGAGCGATGCCACGTCCATAACGACAGTGCTGCCTGGCCGTAGGCTAACCACGTCTGCGGCGTCACGCCCGCCGCAGAGGTACTCGAGCAAATTCATCCAGAACACGGGGAAGCTGGGCCTATTGACGTACCAGTTCGTGCCGGCCTCCAGGCCGCCTTCCTTCCGCTCCTCGACGATGACGAAGCCCAAGACCGCGTCCTCGAAGGCGTCACGCGGAGCGATGGCCAGGATCGGGCCAGCATCGGTGTCCACCAGCACGCTGCCGCCCCGCGGTGGCTTCAACGGCGTGCCATCGGCGATCATCACGTCATTGAGCTCGATCCACTGCAGCAGCGGGTGCGAGGCCACGACATCAATGATTTGCGGCGAGCCGACCGACTTACCGGCCGACCAGCCGCTCTCGGGCGGAAGGCAGCCAATCCAAAATGTGTTGCAGGCCGGCATTCGGCCGGGCCGGCAACGGTCGTAAATCACGAGTTGCCAGGCCCCGGCCGCCGCCTGCTCGATGTAGGTCTTCGTCTTGAGGAAAGCGGGCGACTCGATGCGGACGTCGGCCAGATCGGCCGCCACCTTGGTTTGCAGCGCCAGCCGCACGTGATCGTTTCCCGGCGTGACGAACAACGCCCGGCCTCGCCGCGGCGGGCTGATCGTTGCGTAGGCCGTGTCGTCTAGGGCAAAATGGTCGTTTGTCTTGGCCTTCATCTGCAACACGCCGCTGTCGACCGAGCCCAGGTCGAAGGCCACGCCGCGATTGGCGTCGGGCGTCACCTCGACGTGGTCGGCGTCGACCAACTGGCCGTCGCGGAACAGTTCGAGCGAGACCTTGGCCGGCTCGCGTCCAAAGTTCTCGAGCCGGGCGAACGCTTCGAGCCGGTCGGACCGTGACTCGTTGCGACGGACGTTGAAGGCCGTGATGCCGACATTGCGGGCTTCCGTCGTCCCGATCGGCACGAACTTCGGATCGAGATTGCCCAAGGCGAAGCCATCGACGGGGCCAAAACGCCCGTCACTGAAGATATAGAGCGTGGCAGGCATGGCCTCGGCCACCTGGACGTCGCTGACGTCCTGGGCGCTGCGGCCCGGGTTGGCCAGGCCGGAAGCCAGCTTGAGGGCATCGAGGAGGGACGTTCCACGGTTGGTCGGCTGGATGGCGTCCAACGCCCGATGCAACTGGCGGCGGTCGTACGTAAAGCCCTGCTCGACGCGGGCCGTATCGGCAAAGCTGATCAACATGGCCACATCGCCGTTGCGCATCTGGTCGATCAACTCGCCCACACGACGCTTGGCCTCGGCCAGGCGCGAGGGGGCCACGTCCGTCGCCTGCATGCTGGCCGAATTGTCGACCAAGAAAATCAGCCGGTTGTCCAGGGCCTTGATCCCCTGCCAGCTTGGCCGGAGCAGTGCGCAAGCCGCCAGCAGAATGACCAGCAATTGCAGCCACAGGAGCAGGTTGCGACGAAGCCGCTGCCAGATGGCGTTGACGTGGAGGTCCTCAACCGATTTGCGCCAGAGATACGTGCTCGGCACCTCGATCGGCCGCCGCTTGAGCTTCAAGAAATACAGCAGCACGATCGCCGCCGGAATGCCGGCCAGCACGATCCATTGCCACCAGGAGAGCATATTGGAAAGGTCAGGGAGCATGGCTAGGAGCGTACCGGAGGACGGCTAATCAAGGTCAGTTCGTGTTGGCGTTCCATGGAACTCGCTGAACTGCCGGCTGGTGAGAATGTCCAGGTAGGCCGGCGCCCGGATCGTGGCGACAATATCGCTTTCGATGTCCGCATCGTTTTCGAGATGAATATGGAACTCCGGGTCGTACTGTTCGGCGTCGGCACATAGCAAACACATTGCGGCGAGGCGTCTCAGACCCTCGCGCGTACCGCAGATGCTTAATGCCGAAGTGATGACGCCATTCTCGTCCTCACGAGGGGCAAGTCGCAGCACGATCTTGCTTTCGTCAAAGCCAACGGGGATCGGCTGAGGTACTCCAAGATTGGTAATCTCGTAGTCGAACTGGAACGTGTACGATTGGATAATTCGATCTTGCCAATCACTGGCGCCAACGCCGTACTCCCGTGCGCAATAAGCCCGCGCATCGGCAACATTTGCGAAGGCTCGGCGAAAAACCTCTTCACGTTCGGCCGAGAGATGACGCCGATTCACGAACAGCTCGCAGCGGCATTCGTCCGGATCGACTGGCGGAGACAAATCTTCGACAACCACGAGATGCAGTTCCTCCCCGCGCGTCGTCGATCTTGCCACCCGTTCACGCCACATTGGCTTTACCTTCGCGGTCGGAGCAGTTCCTGTATCCGTTCGCCAATGCGATCTAGTACGGCGCGGCGGACGCGGCCGAAATGCATGACAATCAGAGATTGAGAGACCGTGTAAATCTTGTCCACCCGCACGGTGCCGGGCCGATTCAGACGCCCCTGCTCTAAATCGGTAGACCCAATCACAAATCCATATTCGACCGCCGCTGGATTCGAGGTCATGGCGACCACAACCATGTCGGTCGTCGAACGATGGTAAGCATCGTTCGAGATGACGATGACAGGCCGCCGTTTGTGCGAGGAAAGATCAGTGAATGGGATGGGCAGAAGTACGATCTCACCCTGGAGCGGCATGGTTCCAATCCTCGTCGTCCATGGGATTGTCCCAGAATGCAAGACTACTCTGCGCTGCCGACGTCAGATCGTCGAACTCGTCGTTCTTTTCGACGACAAACACCGCGACGCGCGCGCCCGGGGAAAACGGGACGGTTAGCTCCAGCTTCCCGTGTTCCTGAACCTCCGCGTCGTACTTCAACGCGGCCTGAGGCAGACTTGCTTCGTATGGCGTCATCTTTCGGTGCCCCTCACGCCGGCGAAACCGCTATTGTGTGATAGGTCATACGTCACCTCCGCACTATCTTACCCCGCCTCGTCGGGGTGGACAAGTAACGCACCCATGGGCAGCTTCCCCCTACATCGCCAGCCGTCGCGACGACGTCAGGCCGGCCGAGCCAGCATCGGCAGGTCCAGCCCGTTCTCGCGGGCGCAGGCGATGGCGTCTTCGTAGCCGGCGTCGGCGTGCCGCATGACGCCGGTGGCCGGGTCGTTGCGGAGCGCGCGGGCCAGACGCCGGGCGGCGGCCTCGGTCCCGTCAGCCACGATCACGAGTCCTGCATGCTGGCTGAAGCCAATGCCCACGCCGCCGCCATGATGGAAGCTGACCCAGGTGGCGCCGCTTGCCGTGTTCAAGAGCGCGTTCAAGAGCGGCCAATCGGAGATGGCGTCGGAACCATCGCGCATTCCCTCGGTTTCGCGGTTCGGACTAGCGACCGAGCCGGAATCGAGATGGTCGCGGCCGATGACGATCGGGGCCTTGAGCTGGCCGCGAGAGACCATGTCATTGAACGCCAGGCCAATGCGGGCGCGGTCTTTGAGTCCGAGCCAGCAGATGCGGGCGGGAAGGCCCTGGAACTGGATTCGCTGTCGCGCCATGTCGAGCCACTGGTGGAGGTGCGGATCGTCCGGCATCAGTTCCTTCACCTTCTCGTCGGTCCGGTAGATGTCCTCCGGATCGCCGGAGAGCGCGACCCAGCGGAATGGCCCCACGCCGCGGCAGAACTGCGGGCGGATGTAGGCTGGCACGAAGCCGGGGAAGGCGAACGCCTCGGTGACGCCCTCGTCGAAGGCTACCTGCCGGATGTTGTTGCCGTAGTCGAAGGTGGCCACGCCGCGCGACCGCAGCGCCAGCATCGCGCGAACGTGAACGGCGATCGACTGCCGGGCCGCGTGGATCACCGCGGCCGGATCGGTGGTCCGCATTTGCCGGGCCTTCTCCAACGTCCAACCGGCCGGCAAATAGCCGTTCAACGGATCGTGGGCGCTGGTTTGATCGGTCAACAGGTCGGGGGTGACGCCGCGGCGGACCAGTTCGGGCAGCACTTCGGCGCAGTTGCCCAACAGGCCGACCGAGAGGGCCCGGCCCTCGGCGCAGGCCTCTCGCACCCATTGCAGGGCCTCGTCGAGCGATTCGGTTTTTCTATCGAGGAATCCGGTCTTGAGTCGGCGGTCGATCCGCGTCGGGTCGCATTCGACGGCGAGCATCGAGGCCCCGGCCATGGTGGCTGCCAGCGGCTGAGCGCCGCCCATTCCGCCGAGCCCACCGGTCAGAATCCAGCGGCCGGCGAGTCGGCCGGCGAAGTGTTGGCGGCCGGCCTCGGCGAAGGTCTCGAAGGTGCCCTGGATGATGCCCTGCGCGCCGATGTAAATCCAGGAGCCGGCTGTCATCTGGCCGAACATCATCAGCCCTCGGCGGTCCAGTTCATTGAACTTCTCCCACGTGGCCCAATGGGGCACGAGGTTTGAGTTGGCCAGCAGCACGCGAGGCGCGTCCACATGAGTCTTGAACACGCCGACGGGTTTCCCCGATTGGATCAGGAGCGTCTCGTCGCTCTCGAGGCGACGCAGCACTTCGACAATGCGGTCGTAGCAGTCCCAATCGCGGGCGGCGCGACCGATTCCGCCGTAGACGACCAGCTCGGCCGGCCGTTCGGCCACCTCGGGATCGAGGTTGTTCATCAGCATCCGGAGCGCGGCCTCGGTCAGCCAACTCTTGGCTGTCCGCTGCGTGCCGCGTGGGGCGCGGATGACTCGGGAGGGATCGTTGCGATTAGACGAAGTCATTGCTGGTGCTCCGTGATTTGCCCTTTGTAGACTCGTTGCCGCAGCCGCGGAACACCGAACTCGCAGACCAATTCGGCCAGCTCGTCGACGTCCCAGACCAGGAAGTCCGCCTGGCGGCCGACGGCAAGCGTGCCGATGCGATCGGCCAGCCCCAACGCACGAGCGGCGTGACAAGTGACGCCCCGGAACGCCTCCTCGGGCGTCAGGCCGAACAACGTGCAAGCCATGTTCATGGCCAATCGCAGCGACGCCAACGGACAGGTGCCGGGATTCAGGTCGCTGGCCACGGCCATCGGCGCTCCGGCCACGCGAAGTTCGGCCACGGGCGGCTTCTGCGTCTCGCGCAGGAAATAGCACGCTCCGGGCAGTAGCACGGGCACGGTGCCCGCCTCGGCCAGCAGCTGGGCGCCGACCGTGTCGAGGTGTTCGAGATGATCGGCGGAAAGGGCCTTGTAGCGGGCCGCCAGCCTCGCGCCGCCCAGGTTGGAAAGTTGCTCGAAATGCCCTTTGACCGGCAGGCCATGCTGCCGCGCCGCGCTAAATATCCGCTCACATTGTGTCGGTGAGAAGGCGATCGAATCGCAGAACACGTCGACCGCGTCAGCCAACCGCTGTTGGGCGGCGGCGGGAATGATCTCCTCGCAGATGAGCGCGACGTAGTCGTCCGCCCGACCGGCGTACTCCGGCGGAAAGGCATGGGCGGCCAGAAGCGTTGTCGAGACGTTGACCGGCACACACTCGGCCAGACGCCGGGCAACGCGAAGCATCTTCAACTCGTCGGGCAGAGTCAAACCGTAGCCCGACTTGATCTCGACGGTCGTCACGCCTTCGGCCGCGAGCGCCCGCAACCGCGGCAGCGAGGCGATCAGCAATTGCGATTCGTCCATCGCCCGCGTGGCACGGACGGTGGCCAGAATCCCGCCGCCTTGCCGGGCGATCTCTTCATAGGACGTTCCCGACCAGCGTTTCCCGATTTCGCGGGCCCGATTGCCGCCGTAGACCAAGTGCGTATGGCAATCGACCAGCCCCGGCGTGATCCACGCGTTGCGGCAGTCAATCACCTCCGGATAGCCAGCAGACTGTTTGGCGGTCGCCGGCGCGTCGGCCCGCCAATCGCGCGGCAGCGCATCCATCGGCACGACGGCGGCGATCTTGTCGCCGCGAACGCCGATCGCGTAGCGTGGCCGTGCGCCGCAGGAGAGAGAGCCGGCCTCCATTGTCGCCAGCCGGGCGTTCGTCCAAAGCCGGTCGCAAGCGGAAAGGGCAGGGGCCGACAGCGAGCTATCCTGGTTGTTGCTCAGCACGAATGTCCTCGTGGATTCTGGACGTTGACGGGTCGCGTGCATCGATGTGGCCGCATCCTATGATGGCCGCCGGCGGGGCCGTTGTCCAGACGAGCCATCGAACTGGCCATTGGGGGATTGCACGGGCCCGCCGGAGTGACTATGCTACGAGTAGTCTCTTCACGAAGAATGGGTCTTATCGACGTCGCTTGGGGGAAAGGCGAATCCACGAAGGAGCATTGAACTGGCATAGCGCTGTTGTCTGACACGGTTTTACCACGCTTCATATCAACCTTTTCGGGCTATGGGAGGATGAAGATGGATGCCTTGCACGGAATAGGAACAGAGCAGGATGCCAAGAGGGCAGCTGCGATCGAGATCGCCCTGAAAGTCGGGCTGTTGGAAAAGTGCGAAGCGCATGGCTGCGTCTTTGACGCCATGAACGACTTCGCCATGGAAGACGCTATTCGGTATGGCGATGCGCTGATGGCGCAGAGCGATCCGCTCGTCGCCTGCTTCGCCGGTAATCGCAAACGGCTCCACAGCACGATCGAGGGCATTCGCGCAGGTCTCTCGAACTGCTGCGATGACTGCTATTACGCGAAGCAGCCGTGAGGCGAGGGGGCGGACTTGGCGTTCAACTGCTGATCCCTTGCGACTGAGATGAATTGGTTGCTTCTTAATCTCCTGGGAATTGTCCTTGGGGTTGTAAGCCTCCTAGGTCTGCTGGACGTTGTCTTCGCGATGCTCGGTCACGGTTCGGGCGGCAAGGCGGTGCAACCGGACATCAAGCGATGGCATCCAGTGATAGCATATCTGTCCGGTCTTGCTATTGCGCTGCTTGTGTTGGCCGGCCTGTTCGGGCTGACCATCATAGCAACACAGGTGAAATATCCGGTCGCCTTTGCCATAGCAGCAATCCTGCTGGCTGGTCTGTCTGGATCGATGATTGTGTTAGTGCGATTCTACCGGCGGAGACAAAAGTAGAGTCGAGAGGTACGCGGTGGGGCAGGCTTCGCCATAGTCTGTTTCGGGGTTTCCCGGCTGTGTCTCAATCGGCGCATGCCGTGCTCCGTTTCCACCTCCCGCTCGTCAAACCGGAAGGGCGGTTTTCCCGCATCCGGCTTTCGGACAAGCCTTCACGCGTGCGGCGACGGAATCGCCTTATTCCTAACAAAGCCAAGTTTCCCGCTTTCTCTGCGTCCTCCGCGTCCCCTGCGGTGAGTCTCCTTGTGCCTTCTTGTCGCCACATCATTCAGATGCGCGGCGCCACGCCCGGACAAGTGCATTAACAGGATTCACCGCAGAGGACGCGGAGGACGCAGAAAAGTGAAGAAGTGGATGTCAGGGCAAAAAGTAGCGTCGAGAGGTGCGCGGTGGGTAGGCTTCGCCATAGTCTGTTTCGGGGTTTCCCGGCTGTGTCTCAATCGGCGCATGCCGTGCTTCGTTTCCACCTCCCGCTCTCGCCGCGTCTTGCGTTATCCTTGAATCAAGGCCCCCTCCACCGGCATTGCCCGCTTCGTTGGCACTACGGACCTCTCTGCCACGTTTCCTTGTGCAGACATTCGTCGAGGTCGGCCGGTTCGAGATAGGGATCGACTTCTCCCTTCGCCAGATAGATCGTCCCGCCCCTGGTCGCAGCTTACGAGCGCCGGTATCTTGGTGGTATGCTGCAATCGGATTTGGCCCACTTGGAACTGCTAGCGGAAGTCGATGCCTTGGTGGATCGGCTGAAACGCTGGGCCGAGGATGCGCCCGCCTGGCGGCCAGCCGAGAAGTGTCAGGCGCTGGTGCGGCGGCTCGTCGAGCGAGCCGGTTGGCTCCGAGTGCGAATCGAGGCGCCGCTAGTCGTCGCCACCTTGGGCGGGACGGGCACGGGCAAGAGCGCGCTGGTGAACGCGCTGGTTGGGACGGAACTGGTCGAGACCGGGCGGGCGCGGCCGACGACGATGCGGCCAACGCTGATCTGCCGGCCCGACTTGACGCCCGAAATGCTCGGCATCGATCCGGCGAGCGTCGAGCTGATCCACCGCGACCTGCCCGCGCTCAGGGACTTGGTGCTGGTCGATTGTCCCGACCCGGACACGACGGAAGAAGGGGAGAGGGGAGAGGGGAGAGAGGAGAGAGAACACGCTTCTGGCGCAGCCGCTGCCCGTCTCTCTCCCCTCTCCCCTCTCCCATCTCCTCTTTCCTCGAATCTGGCCCGGCTTAGGGCGATTCTGCCGCATTGCGACGTGCTGTTGGTGACGGCCACGCAGCAGAAGTACCGCAGCGCCCGAATGGCCGACGAGCTGACCGCCGCGGCACGCGGGGCAAAACTCGTCTTCGTGCAGACCCACGCCGACATCGAGGATGACATCCGCGACGACTGGCTCGCAGTGCTGGAGCAGAGGCCGGAGATCGCAGAACCGGCGTCATTGGCAGCCCCGAAATCCGCAAATCCCGGAATCTCCGTCTCCCATCCGCTTCCAACCCACATCTTCCGCATCGACTCGCTTCGCGCTTTGGAGGATGCCCGGGCCGGCTTGCAGCCGCGGGGCGAGATGGCCGAGTTGGTCGACCTGCTCACGCGGCAGATGGTCGGCGCGGCGGCGAATCGAATTCGTCGGGTGAACTTCCTCGAGTTGGTCGCGGAAACGCTTGACTCTTGCCGAGCAACGCTCGGCGCAGCCATGACGAGCGTTCGTGAAACACAGACGGCGATCGACCAGCAGCGTGCGGTTCTGGCTCGGCAGCTTGCGGCCGACATGCAGGCCGGACTGCTGGCCAACCGCCGCCAGTGGGAGAATCGCCTGCTGGGCCAAGCGGCATCGCGATGGGGATTGAGCCCCTTCTCGCTCGTGCTGAGAATCTATCAAGGGTTGGGTGGCATCGTGGCCAGTGCGATGCTGTATCGGGCGCGGACGCCAGCCCAACTGGCCCTCTGGGGCGCGCTCGAAGGAACGCACACGTGGCGGCGATGGCGGCGAAATCGCCAAGCCGAGCGGCAGTTGGACCACACGGCCGCCGGCTGGGACACGGCCGAACTCCGGAAAGCGGCCGTCATCATCGACGGCTATGCGGCCGAGGCCGGCCTGTTGGATCGACCTGCCTGTCTCTCTGAGGCAGGCGCGGGGGCGGGCAAGGATGCCTGCCCCGCTTTTCTTGCCGCGGAGTCGGAAGCGGCCGCCGCCGGGTTTGTCGCTCGGGTCTCCGGCGAGCTTGACTCGCTCCTCGGCCGGCTCGCCCGGCGACACACCGGCTGGCTCACCCGCTGGCGATACGAGATCTGTCTGCTCGTGATGCTGGGGTTGCTCTTGTACCGGCTCGGGAAGAACTTTTTCTACGACTCATGGCTGGCCGATCGGCCAACAGCGGTCTACGGGATCGACTTCTATCTCACGGCCGGCGCGTGGTTCGTCCTGTGGTGCCTCGTGCTGCTCTGGGCGTTTTGCAGCCGGTTGCGGCGGGGGCTGCGCGGGGCCATTGCTCAGCTTGCCGCCGGTTGGCAAGACGGCTCCGCGGCGGCCGGGCTGTTTGCAGGCATCGAGATCAGTTGCCAACGCGCGGAGCGGTTTCGGCAGGAGTTGGAACTCCGGTCGCAAGAAGTCGCCGCGCTGCAACGACAGTTGACGACGGGCGGCTAAGCGTCCGTCAGAGAATAGGCCGACGGTTCATCTGTAGGACGGGTTTCCTAACCCGTTCAGTCTTTTGGGACGGATTAGGAAGTCCGTCCCACGGGATTTGCTTCGGAACCAGTGTGCGGACCAGGGCGTGCCGCTACCGCTTGATGATCGACCGATAGTAGTCGATCGACTGCCGCAAGCCCTCTTCAAAATCGACTTGCGGCTCGTAGTGGAGCAACTGACGGGCCAGCGTGATGTCGGCTTGGCTCTCGCGGACGTCGCCGGGACGCGGCGGCAGGAACTGCGGATCGACTCGGGTGCCCAAGAGCCGGTTAAGAACGTCCAAGAGCTGCAACAGGTCGATCGAGCGGCCGCTGGCGGCGTTGATCGTCCGGCCGGCGATGCCGGGCGCGTCGGCGGCCAGAAGATTTGCGTGGACGACGTTTCCGACGAAACAGAAATCTCGCGATTGCCGCCCGTCGCCGTAGACGATCGGCTGGTGGCCGGCCAGCAGCGTTGTGATCCAGAGCGGAATCACGGCCGAATATTGGCTCTTGGGGTCTTGCCGCGGTCCGAAGACGTTGAAGTATCGCAGCGCCACGGTCTCGATGCCGAAGCTGGCCGTAAAGGCTTGGCAGTAAAGCTCGCCGGCGGCCTTCGCGGCGGCATAGGGGGACAGCGGGGCGGGGAGGTCGGATTCCCGCTTGCTGCTGGTGGGCTGATCTCCGTAGGCTGCGCTGCTGGCGGCATAGACCACCCGGCGAACGCCGGCCCGCTGTGCGGCATCCAACAGCACGACGGTGCCCGTCAGACAGGCGGCGTGGCTGGCCAAGGGCCGATCCATGCTGGCGGGTACGGAGGCCAGAGCCGCTTCGTGGAAGACGCAATCGACGCCTTCGACGGCCTGGGCCACGGTCTTCGCATCGGTCACATCTCCCTCGATGAACTCGACGTTGCGGCGGAAGGATTCCATGTTCGCGACGAAGCCGGTGCTCAGGTTGTCGAGCACGCGGACGCGGTCGCCGCGGCGGACCAAGGCTTCGGCAATTTGCGAGCCGATGAAGCCGGCCCCACCGGTCACGAGAAAGTTGCGCATGGAGACCTCGAAGATGGCGTCCTCGGATGACGATTACTGAAGCTTAGCACATCAAGGGGCTTGGCTGGGGTTTCCTGGCGGGGTTTGCCAGCCACGGTTGTGAAAGACGAACCAATGAAGCCCGGAGAGCGGGGCGGTGGGGAAAGTCTTGACGAACTCGTAGGCGTTGCCTGGTCCTTCGAGCGACGGAGGCACGGGGGCTTCGAACGATTCCTTGTGGCAAACGAGCCACTCGGGTCCACCGGGCGGCCAGGAGCCCTGCCGACAGTAGCGCACGGGTTCGGAGTCAGGGGTGGTGGCGCCGTAGAATTGCAGCACGAGGCCAATGCGGAAATCGTGGTCGCCTCCCACGGTGGCGGGCTCACGGTTGGCGTGGCAGGCCATGTAGCGGGCTGCGGCCCGCGGCTGCCCTCGCCCATTTTCGAGCAGAGTCGCGATGTGACAACCGTTGGCGGCGAGAAACGCGAGCAAGGCGAGAACACAGACGGCTTTTCCTCCCGGCCCGCGATGATAGAGATCGCCCAGCACGTCGCTCAGCAAAAGCAGCAGGAAGGCGATTGCGATGAGGAAGTAGCGAGGGTAAAGCGCACCCGAGGCATGAAGGACGACGAGGGCAACGGGGAAGATCACGACTGCGCTTGCGAAGAAGACCAGGCGGTCTGAGTTCTCGCGCCAAAGGAGGCGCAGCCCGAGGTCGAGCCCGATGACCGCCAGGATGCAGGTCACAAGGACCATCGAACCGGACAAAGGAGTGCCGAGCGTCCAGGCCAGCGCGCTGCCGTATGCGAACAGGGGATTGGTGAGGGTTCCACCGCCGATCTCGAGATAGCGGAGGTCGATCAGGTACAGCAGGCCGAGCATTGCGAACGGGGCCGCATGACACGAAGCGAGCGCGGCCGCGGTTTTCCACCACCCTGAGCGGTCTTTGACGAGCCGATAGGCCGACCAGACAAACGCCGCGAGCAAGAAGCTGACAAAGGTCAAGTGCGAT
>JBDKUC010000009.1:0-17563 GCA_039679885.1 Thermoguttaceae bacterium
ATAAGTCACCATCTGCGCGAAACACTACTAAGGAGAGTCGATCATGAAGCGGTACGCGAGTGTGATCGGTTTGAACGCCGCCAAACTGGATGAGTACAAGCGACTCCACGCAGCGGTGTGGCCTGACGTCCTGCAGATGATTACGAAGTGCAACATCCGCAACTACTCGATTTATCTTCGCAAACTGGACGGCCGCGATTACCTGTTCAGCTATTTCGAGTACGTCGGCGACGACTTTGCCGCGGACATGGCCAAGATGGCGGCCGATGCGACGACGCAACGCTGGTGGGACTGCTGCAAGCCGCTGCAAACGCCCCTGGCCGACCGACGCGAAGGCGAATGGTGGGCCGACATGGAAGAGGTCTTCCATCTCGATTGAAAGGCTCCTCTTCTGGTCTCTCCGCGTTCAGCCGTTCGGCCTACTGCCAGTCGAGGCCGAAGTCGAGGGTGACAACCGAATGCGTTAGCGCGCCGACGCTGATCCGCTCGACGCCCGACTCGGCGATGGCGCGGACCGTGGTCAGGTCGACGCCGCCGGAGGCTTCGAGTTCAAAGCCTGCGTCTGCCGCATTGCGCCGCGTCACCGCTTCTCGCAACTCGTCCGGCGTCATGTTGTCCAGTAGAACGATGTCCGGCAGAAAGGGGGCATCCGGCACACAGGGGGCGGACCCCTTTGCCGCACAAAGACTCCCGACCCCTTTAGTGCGGAGCAGGGCGTCGAATTGTTCGAGGGTGTCGACCTCGATCTCGACGATCACGCCGCGGCGGGAGACGTTGCGATCGATGAATTGTCTCGCAATCTGAACGGCCTCGGCCGGTGTGAAGCCGGCGGCTGTTTGCGCCCCGAGGGCGAGGTGGTTGTCCTTGATGAGCACCGCTTCGTCGAGGCCGCCGCGATGGTTCCGCCCACCGCCGCAACGGACGGCGTACTTTTCGAGCCTTCGCCAGCCGGGCGTGGTCTTGCGGGTGTCGTAGATGCGGGCCGGAGCGCCCGCGACGGCGTCGACGTAGCGCCGCGTGAGCGTGGCAATGCCCGACAGACGCCCGAGGACATTGAGCACAATCCGCTCGGCCGCCAAGAGCCCGCGTGCGGGGCCTTCGATCGTGCCAACGCATTGGCGAGCCGCGACGGGTCGCCCATCTTCGCATTGCGGCGACCAGTGCAACCCGCGGTCGACGGCCTGGAGGGTCATCTCGACGGCCGGCAGACCGGCCACGACGCCAGGGCGACGAGCGACGACGGCGGCCCGGCCGATGGCGTCCTCTGGCACCAGGGCATTGCTGGTCAGGTCGCCCGCCGCGCCGAAGTCCTCGGCCATGGCCAGCCGCAGAATCGCCGCCCAATCCTCACGGAGCCGGTCATTCCAGGTGATTTGATGGAAGTCGTTGATCATGGCCTCTAGGATAACACTCGGCCGACCGGACATAAAGTCAGGAGGACTGCAAAGTTGTTCGTAGTTCCGGCTTTAGCCGGTCATTTGCCGCCTAAAGGCGGAACTACGAACGCCTGCAACGGACTTTGCAGTCCGCCTGGACATAAAGTCGTCCTGCGGGGTGGGCGTGACAGCGGGCGTCGCAGAGGCGATAATCGTGTCATGCCCAATCTGACGCGACCTCCCCGCTGGATCCTGCGCCGGGCCGATCAGGCCGCCGTTGCGGCGTTGGTCTCGGTGGCGATGCTGGCAGTGGCCGGTTGGTGGGCGGTTCACGGCGGATGGCGAGGCAAGCTGCTTGAGATCGATCAGGCCGAGCCGCTTACCGCCCGGTTCGAGGTCGATCTGAACAAGGCCGATTGGCCGGAGCTGATGCAGTTGCCGGGCGTTGGCGAGACGCTGGCGCACCGGATCGTCGACTCACGTCAGGTGTCCGGCCCATTCCGCGATCCCGAGGACCTGCGGCGCGTCCGCGGCATTGGGCCCAAGAAGTTGGAGGCAATTCGCCCTTATCTTCGGCCGATGCCAGGCAGCGACGTTGCGGCGACCGGAGGCAACGCGAGAGCCGGGATGGGCAAGCCTTAGCCTTGGTTGATCGAACTCCAGTAATCACGCGGAGCCGCGGAGCCGCAGAGAGGCCGCATCGCATGACCGCCGAGAACCTGTTCGCGAATATCCCGGAAGAGTTGCCGGAGGAGCTGGTGACGCCGCTCGTGGTTGCGCCAGGCGTGCGCATCGAGCGGATCGTGTCGCAGGGCCATGTTTCGCCGCCCGGCTTCTGGTACGACCAACCGCAGCACGAGTGGGTGCTTCTGCTCGAGGGAAACGCTGCGGTCGAGTTCGAGGGCGAACGGGGGACGGTGGAACTGCGGCGTGGGGCCTGGCTCGACATCCCTGCCCACGCGAGGCATCGCGTCGCGGCCACGGACCCGGCCATGAAGACGGTGTGGCTTGCCGTGCACTATGG
The DNA here is from genome assembly GCA_039679885.1 of Thermoguttaceae bacterium. GTDB lineage: Bacteria > Planctomycetota > Planctomycetia > Pirellulales > Thermoguttaceae > JAJFUI01. Next base: position 2,401 of record JBDKUC010000009.1, read on the forward strand.
CCCCTGAATCCTAACCCGCATTTCTCACCGTAGGGTGGGTCGACGTCGCAAGTACATGGTGGGGCTTCGCAAACCAATCAACGGTGATATGCACTCTGTCGGTTTGCAGAACGAGTTGCCGCGACGGAAGCCCCACCATCGCCCTGGTTTGCTTGACCCACCCTACGCCTCGGTGAGAAATGCGGGCTAGATCTGCCGCAGCCGGGCGTTGTCCGCCCGAGTAGAATAGTGCGAACAACTCGATTTCACACGCGGGCGGCACGCCGGAATACGACCGGCTTGGCCTGCCGGGGAGGGTCCGATGGAAGCGTCATGCGAACGCAAGGCGGGCGGAGAGCCGCTGTCCGGGGCTGCCACGCAGGCCCCCAACGGGTTGGGAATCGGCGACCCGATGGACGCCCGGCTCATTCTCAGTTCGCTGGGCGACGGCGTCTACGTGACCGACGTCGATCGCCGCATCGTCTACTGGAATGCCGCGGCGGCGCGGATAACGGGCTGGGCGGCCGAGGACATGATCGACCGCTATTGCTACGACAACCTGCTATCGCACGTCGACAAGGACGGCCATCAGCTTTGCGGTCAGGAATATTGCCCCCTGCACCGCTCGATCGTCACCGGCGCCGGCAGCGGTTGCCCGCTGGTGTTCGCCCTGCGGAAGGACGGCCGCCGAATGCCGTTGCAGGTTACCGTGGCCCCCATTCGCAATCAGGCGGGCGAAATCATTGGCGGCGTCGAGGTGTTTCGCGATATCTCTTCGACCGTGCGCGATCTTGAGCGAGCCAAGGCGATCCAATCGGTCTCGCTTGAGCAGGACTTGCCGCACGACGCCCGGATCCGTTTCGAGACCCACTACATCCCGCATGACGTCGTCGGGGGCGACTTCTACGGAATCCGGCGGCTCGACGCCGACCGCTACGGTTTCTTCTTGGCCGATGTGATGGGCCACGGTCTGACGGCCGCGCTGTACACAATGCACCTCAGCTCGCTCTGGGATCGATACCATCCGCTCGTGGAATCGCCGCTGGACTTCTTGGCGAAGCTGAACGACAAGCTCTGCCGCATTGTGAAGGGGGGCGATTCGTTTGCCGCAGCGGCTTGCGGCCTGGTCGACGCTCGCCGCAGGCATGTCATCTTGGCGGCGGCGGGCAATCCGCCTCCGTTGGTTGTCCGCGCCGCAGGACAATTCGAGCAGGTCGAGTGCGCCGGGCTGCCGCTTGGCGTCATGGAGGACGCGCCCTACGAGCAGATCGATTTGGATTTCTCGCCCGGCGATCGCCTGCTGTTGTTCAGCGACGGGGCGACCGAGATTCACGATGCCGAAAACGACCTGCTCGGCGTCGATGGGCTCGTGGCGATTCTCAAGCAGCAGGGCTATCCCGGCTCAGACATCCAGGTTGCCGCCGTCGAGGAGCAGTTGTTGAAGTATTCCAACGCGGTCCGGCTTGACGACGACCTGACGCTTATCGAAGTGTGCTTTGCCAAGAACTAGGCGCACGTAGGGTGGGTCGACGTCGCAAGGTACATGGTGGGGCTTCGCAAACCAATCAACGGTGATTTGCACTCTGTCGATTTGCAGTACAAGTTGCTGCGACGGAAGCCCCACCAGCGTCCTGGTTTGCTTGACCCACCCTACGCCTTGGTGACAAATACGGGGGCGACCTCAGGCCGGCGCCTTGGCGGCTTGGTAGCGCACGACCGCAGAGGCCAGCGTGCGGCATTCCTGCTCCAGCGTATGGACGGCCGATTCGATCTCGTCGCTGTCCGGCTCGATGTGACAGAGGCGTTGAGCTCGCTCGGCGGCTTGCGTGGCGCGGTCGGCGGCCAGGTGAGAAACCGTTCCCTTAAGCCGGTGAACAAGCCGTTCGAGCTCCGGGATATCGCGCCGCTGGAGCGCAGACTCGATCTGGGGCAACGCATTGTCAACGTCGTCAAGGAAGAAACGGACCATCTGCGCCAGCAGTTGCGGCTTGCCCAGGCAGTGCCGCATGGCCGTTGGCGGGTCGAACGTCCGGCGGTCTGGCGGCGGGGGAGGCAATCGGTCCTCGCGCGAGGTTGCTTCCGGTCGCTGGCCGGCGACCTCGGCAATCGCGGCAGCGATCGCCTCGCGCGAAGCCGGCTTGATCAGGTGAGTCGTGAAACCGGCCTCCCGGCTGCGGCGAACGTCGTTCTCCTGCCCATAGCCGCTCAGCGCAATGGCGGGAAGCGAATCACCCCGTTCTCTAAGGCGACGCAACAAGTCGCAGCCGCTCCCGTCCGGGAGACCGAGATCGCTGATCAGGAGATCGAACGGATGCCTGGAGGCCGCATCGAGCGCCGTCGCCACGTCAGCGGCCGTCTCGACCTGGTGGCCCTCGTCGGTGAGCACCATCTGCAACATCTGCGCCGTGACGGCGTGGTCTTCGACGAGGAGAATGCGCATCGGGCGGATGCGGGCCGATGGCGTGGGGCCGGTCGGCAGTCCGGTTGGCGGCCCGACCGGCGACACGAGCGGCAGCCAAACGCGAAAAGTCGATCCTTTGCCCAGCCCGTCGCTCTCGGCCTCGATCTGGCCGCCATGCATCTCGACCAAAGCCTTGCTGATCGCGAGTCCCAGGCCGAGCCCGCCAAACTGCCGGGTGATCGACCGTTCGCCCTGCTCGAACACGTTGAAGACGCGGCCGAGGGCCTCGGGCTCGATACCGATGCCGTTGTCCTTGATCTCGACAGCAACATGCCCCTCGTGCGGCTGGCAACGGACGCTGATGTAGCCTTCCTGGGGCGTGAACTTGATCGCGTTCTTCAGCAGGTTCCAGAACACTTGTTGCAAGCGGGCCGGATCCGCCTCGACCCAGTAGTGCAAGTCCGGGCCGGTGTCGACGTTGAAGTACAGTCGCCGCGACACAATGTCCGAGCGGCACACCTCCGCGGCGCTGTTGATGACGGCGCACAGGTCGACGGGGCTGCGGCTCAGTTCGATCTTTCCCTTCGCAATGCCGGTCACGTCCAGCAGATCGTCAATGAGACGGGCCTCCATGTTGACGTTGCGGCGTATCATCTCGAGCGTGTCACGCGACCGGGCGTCGAGCGTCGCGTGTTGATCGAGAAGCGACAGGCCCATGACGACCGGAGTCAGCGGCGTCCGTAATTCGTGGCTGAGGGTGGCGAGGAAGTGGTCCTTCGCGCGGTTCGCCTCCTCGGCCGCGGCCTTCGCGCCTTCGGCCGCGGCTTTCGCCCTGGCCAGCTCTTCCTCAATGGCTTTCTGCTCGGAGATGTCGGTGGCGGTGCCGAACCATTGAACGACTTCGCCGCGTTCGTTCTTCAAGGGAATGATGCGGGTCAGGAACGGGCGCAGAATGCCATCGGCGCCGCGGAGCGGAAATGTCATGTCGAACGGCTGGCCGATCCGAAGCGAGGCGTTCCACCGTTCGAGCACCGGGAGGAGCGTCTCAGGTTCGAGAACAATCTTCCAGCCCCAGCCCTCGACCTGTTCGGCTGTCGTGCCGGTATATTCATACCAGCGGCGGTTGTACCAATAGATCCAGCCGTCCGGCTTCGCAACCCAGGCCAGTTGGGGAATCGCGTCTGCCATGGTTCGGAACCGCTGCCCGCTCTCGCGGACGGCCTCCTCGGCGCGTCTGCGTTCGGTGACGTCTTCGATGGTCCCGACGAATCGAATGGGTTCGCCGGCCTCGTCGAAGAACGCCCGGCCGGTGGCGCGGACCCATCGCACGACGCCGCCGTCGCGCAGGCCGACCGTGCGGTACTCATCGCTGTAGTCGCCGCCATTTTCGGGGCGCAGTGCGTCGTTGGCCAGGCGTTCGCTGCGCTGGCGATCTTCAGGATGCAGACCGGCAATGAAGGCGCCCCAATCGACGGGCGCGTCTTGAGGCAGGCCGAACAGTTCCTTGCACCGGGCGTCCCACTTCAGGACGCGCATACGGGGATCGAAGTCCCAGGTTCCCAGGTGCGTGGCCTCCAACGCCAAGGCGAGCCGGCGTTCGCTGTCGCGGAGCGCCTCTTCGGCCTGCTTGCGTTGCGAGATGTCGAGCAGATACCAGAGGCGGCCGTGGGATTTTCCCTCGAACTGGATCGGAATGAAGTCCCGCAGACAGGTTCGGCCGCCGGCCAAGACAACTTCCTCGCCACGGATGGGTTCGCCTCGTTGGACAATTTCGATGATGCGCGCGACCGCCTCGTCGGGATGCTTGTGGTGGCTCTTGATCGTCTGGAGGACGTCGTTCGGCGGCAACCCAATGAGACGCTCGGGGGCGACCCCCAACTCGAAGAGATCGCAAAAAGACTGGTTGACGAACTCGACGCGTCCCTGGTCGGTCGTGAGCACCACGGCGCCGTACATGCCGGAGAGCGCGAAGTAGAACCGCTGCATGCTGGCCTGCAGCGATTCTTCGGCGCGTTTGCGCTCCGTGACATCCACGACAACGCCGTCCCAGACGATGGCGCCGGCGTCGTCCCGCCGCGGCATCGACCGACACTGCACCCATTTCACCTCGCCTGTGGCCGTCCGTTGACGGAACGCAACGTCGATCGGCGTTAAATCGCGGGCCGAACGCCGCTCGGCTTCCGCAAGCAAGGGCCGGTCTTCCTCGACGACCAGATTCCAGAGGACCGTCGCGTCGCGGAGGATGCTCTCGGCTGAGATGCCGAAAAGCTTCTCGATTCCGGCGCTGATGTAGGCGACGGCGACGTTGCCGTCGGGACGCAACACCTCGCGGTAGATTGCGCCGCCGGGGATCTGGTCGCCGGTCGTCCGCAATCGCTCTTCGCTTTCGCGGAGCGAGGACGTCAGGCGATCGCGTTCGGCGAGCAGCCGGGCGAGCTTGACATTGCTATGCCCCATGCGCGACAGCGTGTCGGCCAATTGCAGAAAGAACGCCATGCCATGCTCGACCGCGTCGCGGCTGAGCCGGGGGACCTGGTCGAGCGCGGCCAGGTACAGCGATTCGTTGAAACCATATTGCCGCGCCTGGGCGACAAACGTCTCGCGATCGACCGTCTCGTCGTCGAAGAAGAACTGACCGCTGAAAAGGTTCCCGACGCGTTGTCCTGCGACAAAGATCGGGGTCGCCATGTCCCACATGTTATTCTTGCAGCGGTAGAGCCGAAATTGACCGTGTTCGAGGCCGGCGGGAAGCTCGGTGTCGCTCTCGAAGCAATACTGGCAAGCCTCGGGGTGCACGCGGTGGAACTTGGTGCAAATCTCCTGCCAGCCGATGCCAACCAACTGTCGTCCCTTGAGATCGACGATGCTCATCGGGATGTGCGCGACGGCGTAGAAGTCGTCGACGAGCTTCTGCAGGGCTTGGACGTCGATCAGGTCGCCCAGTTCGAGGACGCCCAGATCTCCCTCGGGCGAAAGGACGGCATCCAGCTTTCGGCGGACTCGCTGCTCGCTTTCACGCAGGGCCCTTTCGGCTTCTTCCGCCTTTTGCCGCGCGGCGATGACGTCCTGCAAGACGTTCATGGCGGCGACGCGGGACGCGTCCAGGGACTGATTGGCCGCCTCGAGTTCGGCGGTGCGCGCGACGACGCGTTGTTCCAGGCCCTCGTTGATGGCTCGAATCTCAGACGTCTGCGCAGCGACGCGGCTTTCGAGGTCGACATTGAGTTGCCGCAGCGATTCCTCGGCCTTCCGGCGTTCGGCGATTTCCTCGTTCAGACGCGCGTTCGTCGTCGTCAAGGTTGCGGTTCGGGAAGAAACCAGTTCCTCCAGACGCGCGCGGCTCTGCCAGTAGCGGCCGCCGACAATGCTGATCATCAGGCCAATGAACGCAAACACGCAGACGCTCACGGCGTCTGCGGCCAACGTTAGGGCAAAAGTGCCTGCAGGCGGCAATATCCAATAGGCAACCACCAGGGCCGCGGCGACAGTGGCGACGACGCCTGGCCCGATGCCGCCGACCAACGCGGCGACCATGACCGCAGGGTAGAACGTGAGGTAAGGCGGCAAGCCGGGGCCGACCAGGAGCGTCAGCCCGCGGTGCGCCGCCCAGGCGACGGCGACCGCCGCCAGCGATTGACCATATCTCCAAATGATACCCGCCCCGGGCCTCATGACCGTCACTCCGTGAATGCCAGCACGTACCGCCGCGCGGCGCCGCACCGGTCGCAAAGATCGTTCACCTCTCGTTTCAATTCCACCATCCGCAACTCACGATCGACCATCGCGGAGTTGAACAGCGCCAGTTGTTCGTTGGTGGTCCGCAGCCGCTCGATGTATCGCCGCGTCTCCTCGTCGGATCGCCGCTTTGCGCTGACGTCGTGGAAGATCAGCACGGCCCCGAGCAGGTTGCCGTCGGCGTCGAAGATCGGCGAGGCGCTGTCCTCGATGGGCACTTCCCGTCCGTCACGAGCCAGCAGCACGCTGCCGTCGGCGAGCGTCAACGTTTGCTTCTCGGCGAGCACGCGTGCGACCACGTCCTCGGCGTTCTGCCGCGTCCGCTCGTTGATGACGGGAAAAATCTCGGCGATGGGCCGCCCGACGGCTTCGGCGGCGCTCCAGCCGGTCAGCACCGCGGCGACCGGATTGAATAGCGTCACGATCGCGCTGGTGTCGGTGGCGATCATCGCGTCGCCGATGCTGCTGATGATCACCCGAAGCCATTCACGCTGCTGGCGTTCCGCATCCTCGGCGCGTTTGCGTTCGGTGATGTCGGTGAAGGTCGCCACCGCGCCGATGATGCGGCCGTCGTCGTCGCGCAGCGGGCTGGCGTTCGCCAGGATGTCGCAGCGGCGGCCGGTGGGGAGGATGACGCGGAGTTCCGCATCGGAGGTCACCCTGCCCCGGAGCGTCATGGTCAGCGACCGCACGCCGGGGCGGACCGGACGCCCGTCGGCGTAGAACGCCTCGCCCCAGTTGGCGATCGCGTCGACCATGGTCAGGCCGACCGGCTCGACGCCGGCGACCAGCTCGCGGACCGCCTTGTTGGCGAAGGTGACGCGCCCAGCCGCATCGCAGACCAGAATGCCGTCGGCGGCCTGGTCGAGAATCGAGCGGACGAAGCGCTCGCTGGCCAAGACCTCCTCGACCCGTCTTCGCTCGGTCAGATCGGTGACCACCATCGAGACGGAATTCTGGCCGTCGCGCACGACCTGCCCCAAGCTCACGTGGATCGGAATGAGGGAACCGTCGTCCCGTTGGAGGGTCAACTCGCTGCGGGCGGGGCCCTGCCGCACTTCGTCGAGCAGCCGCCGCATCCGCACTCGGTCCGTCTCGATCAGGTGGTCGGCGAACTGCGAGCCGATGACGTCGTCCAATGGGCGTCGGACGATCTCGGCGAAGCGGTGATTGCTGTAATGGATATGGCCGTCGCCGAAGAGCGTCAGCGCGCCCTCCTGCATTTGTTCGACGATCGCCTGATACGCCTGGTCCGCCGATTGAAGGGTGAATATTCGTTGGCCGTCGGAGGTGGAAACGACCAGGGCGTCCACCTCGCCTTCGCGGATCGCCCGCAGGGTCTCGCGCGCTTCGGCGAGTTCCGTTTCTCGTACGGCGAGCCGGGCGCGGAGCGTCTCGATCTCCTGCGGCAGCCGATTCGATGTCGTTTCAGGCATAGACGTCTCGGCGGTTACTCGGGCGGTGGCTCCTCGGGGCTTGGCACTTCGATGCCCAGCGCGATCAGCACTCGTCCTTCGTCGGACATGTCGCCGATGAGCTTTCGCAGGGGGAGCGGCAGGGTCCGGACCAACGTTGGGGCCGCGAGGATCTGCGCGTCCTCGGCCAAGGCGGGTTGCTGATAAATGTCGATGATTTTTAGCTCGTAGCGCCCGGCCAGGTGTTCGTCGCAAAGCCGCCGGATGTTCTCGATCGCCCGCTGCGATCGGGGACGCAACCCGGTGACGTAGAGATGCAGGACGTACCTGACCTGGGAACCGTCAGCGATGGCTTTTTCGAATGCGGCGAGATCTGCTGCGATGTCGCTTGCGAACACGCCTTCGTTGTCTTTGTCTTCGCCCATGATGAGTCTGTTCCTGTCGAGCGAGTCGGCCGCAGCCGACGACGCTCGCCGCCCATGCTACGGCAAGTTCGCGGCGGCCACATGCCGGAGGTCGAGGCCGACGAGCACCCGTTCCGTGTTGGATAAATCACCGATGATCTTCTTGACCGGCTCGGGCAGCTTCCGCACGAGGGTGGGGATCGCCAGAATCTGGTCTCCTTCGGCCAATTGGGGATTCTTCAGCAAGTCGACCACTTCGATTCGATATTGCCCGGCCAGATGCTGCTCGCAGATTCGCTTGAGGTTGGCGAACGCCCTGACGGACTTCGGTGTCTGCCCGGCGACGTAGAGCCGCAGTTCCCAGCTATCGCCGCCGTAGTTCCGACCCTGCTGCTGATTGTCCATCCGCATTCTCCGTTCTCCCAAGTAGCAGTTAGTGCTCACCTGCTTGAGCCACGGCGTTGGCCTGGCGACTCCTGGCCATTTCCCGGTGAGCCGTTGCCATCTCGGTTCGCCGCAGTTCTTCCTGGCTCTCGGCGAACTCCATCGCATTCTCGGTTGCCTTGAGCTTGGCCGTCAGGGCGGCGATCTGCGACTCGATTGCCGTTCGCTCGGCCTCGATTTCCGCCTGGCGGCGTTGGTGCTCCTGCTCGTGCAGGGCCTCTTCCGCCTTTTCCCGGGCCTCTTGGGCGAGTCTCGCGGAGCCGGTCAACGTTCCGCCGCCGCCGAGGTAGACGTCGAGAATCTCCAAGCCGCGATCGGTGATGCGATACTCCCGAAGCTGATTCGAGTGGGCCATACCCCGGCTCTTGACCACGCACAGCCCGCGGTTTCGCTCGCCGCTCGATTCGATGTCTCGCAGGAGAATCCAGGTGTCGACCAGCGACGAAATATCTGTTTCGGTGGACTCGATCGGTTGGCCGGCGCTCGTCAACGTGGTCATCAGTGTTGTGATGCCGCAGCTTTTCAGATAATCGATCAGCCGCAAGAGCATCGAGTGGACCTCGCTCAGGTTGCCGGCGGCCATGAGGTTCGTCACCGGGTCGAGCACGACGATCGAGGGCTTGTACTCGTCGATTGCCTCGTGCGCGAGCGCCAGATGCAGCTCCAGGCCGTGCAGCGTCGGGCGCGCTGCGACGAATCGCAGGAGTCCGCGGTTGACGTGCTCGTCGAGCCGGAATCCGATCGACTCCATGTTGCGGACGATCTGGCTGGGCGATTCCTCGAACGCGAAGTAGAGACAACGCTCGCCGCGGCGGCAGGCCGCGTCGACCAGATGGGCGGCCAGGCTGCTTTTGCCGGTTCCGGCCGTGCCCGAGACCACGGTGGTGCTGCCGCGAAAGACGCCGTGTCCGCCGAGCATCGCATCGAGACGCTCGAGACCTGTCGATACTCTCTCGCGTGAGACTTTGTGTTGCAGCCCGAGCGAAGTGACCGGCAGGACGGAGATGCCGCGGTCGGTGATGATGAAGGGATATTCATTGGTGCCGTGGGTGCTGCCGCGATATTTCACCACCCGGAGACGCCGCGTCGACAGCTGGTTTACGACGCGGTGATCCAGCACGATCACGCAGTCGGAGACGTATTCTTCGATTCCGTGGCGTGTCAGCCCGCAGCCGTCGCCCCGTTCGCCCGTCACGACCGCCGTAACGCCCTTGTCCTTGAGCCAGCCGAAGAGTCGCCGCAATTCGGCGCGGAGGACGGCGAAGTCGTTGAAGGAGGAAAAGAGAGACTCGATCGTGTCCAACACGACGCGTTTGGCGCCGATCGCGTCAATGGCGTAGCCAAGACGGACGAAGAGCCCCTCGAGGTCGTACTCGCCGGTCTCTTCGATTTCGCTGCGTTCGACCCGGACGTGATCGAGCCGCATCATCTTGTCGGCCACCAGGCGATCGAGATCGAAGCCGAGCGAGGCGACGTTCTTCTTCAGTTCCGATTCCGTTTCTTCGAAGCTGAGAAAGAGGCCGGGGTCGCCGAACTGCGTGACGCCGCGGACGAGGAACTCCATGCCGAACAGAGTCTTGCCGCATCCCGCACATCCGCAAACGAGCGTGGGGCGACCTAGCGGCAGCCCGCCATCAGTGATTTCATCGAGGCCACGGATACCCGTGGGACATTTTGCGAGATGGGGTCGCTTGTCGTCCGGCTCGCTGTTTTCAGTATGCATGCGATTCTCCCGGTTGCCATCGGACTGAAAAAGGAAAGCAACGCGCCCACACGAGAGGTGGTAAGGACTGTTCAGCGAAAGATCGATCAGTAAAGGACAAGAGACTGAAGTATGTCGGCGCAACCGGGTCACCGCAAGAGGGGAAAAGTCCCTAGCCCCGTTGGGGAGTGTCTGCCGCGTGGCGGTTCGCTGGCCGGGCGTCGCCCTTCCGTTGGCATTTTTCGGTGGTCCGGCCGGCGGTCAAGACCCGCCCCCCAAGCCGCTTGCCGACGACGGCATTGACATTCCCGGTTCGCTACCGATTCGCTTGCTCATCGCCCGTTTCGCGGGTCAACTCCACCAGCGGCTTCGGACTGATCGCGACGGCCGCGTTGAGGAATATTGACCGCAGCGGTCGAATGGCCGCCAGCGCCTTCGGCAGCGGGGTTCGTTCCAGAATGGCCACCAAATGGCCAAGGACCCGGTGACTGACGGGCCCATGACGGTCGAACAGGAAGTCCGCGAGTCTCCTGCGTTCAATCGCCATCAGCAGCATGCGTTCAACGACTGTCGCGGGCGTAAGCGCGCGTTGCTCGCGCGGGCTCATCGAAATCGCCCGGTTGGGACAGGCGGCGACGCAGACGCCGCAGCCGAGACACAGTTCCTGACAGAGACGAGCCGCCTGATGCTGTGGCGTCTGGGCGTGACCGGCCGGCGCCGCGTCATCGCCGGCTGGCGTCAGCGCGATGGCCCGCATCGGGCACACGCTTGCGCATTGGCCGCATCCGCTGCACTTCGGCCGATCGATCTGCATGATCCAGTTCGACGAGGTGATGGCGTTGCGGATGTTGCCGACGTGGACGGCGTGAAACATTTCGCAGCAGCAGCCGCAGCAATTGCAGATGTAGGCGACTCGCTGCTTCACGTTGTCGGCGATTTGGACTAGGCCGGACTCTTTCGACTGTTCGAGGATCCGCATTGCCTCACCCGCTGTCACCGGATCGGCCAAGCCATTGCGGACGAGCGATTTGGCCGCGTAATTCAGCGTCAGGCAGACTCTCTGCGGGCGGTCGCAGGCTTGCCCCAGATGGCTCGCCAAGTGGCGGCACGCGCATAGCCCGACGCCGATGGCGGAGGCCGTCTTCACCAGGTGACTGGCTCGCTCCCAATCGAGAACCTCCGTTTGGCGTTCTGAGAGCGACTCTTCTCGGACGAGAGTGCGGCCGATCTGCGTAGGGCCCTCGAAGACCGACCGGTAGATGCCGCCGGCGGCGTCCTCCCGCATATAGTCGTCAAACAGTTGGGCGAGTTGCCGCTGCGGCAGGTCGCCGCGCGTCCGCATGAAGGTGAATTCAAAGAATCCCAGCGCCAGTGGCGCCAGGGAGAAGTACCGCCGGCCTTCGTGTTCGACGTCGAAGACCAGTCCTCGTTGCGCCATGGCCGAAAGGCGGTCAACCAGCAACGGCAGCGGCAGGCGGAGCCGCCGGGCGAGCCTCTTCGCGTCGGTAAGCGGGAGCGGCAATCGCGCGGCCAGCTCGACGTCTTCCTTGGAGTAAAGCAGCCGAAGAATCTCGAGCAGCCGGGGCGACGGCGGGGCGCCGGTGACGGTTCGTTCAAGCTGCCGCTGCAATAATCCGTATTTGTGATCGAGCGTCGCGATGTGCCCCATCGGCTTCCCCGGATCTTTCGGTTGGAAGGGGTGATGAGCGCGTGCAAGGCCGCCTCCCAACGTTGCGTGCAACCGACGTGCCGTAGCGGTCCAGAGGGCAATTGGACCTCACGCGTGGGAACACACGCGTGGCGATGCTCCTGCGTCGCCGGATCGCCAACCGGTTTCAACCAAAAAACCGCGACCGGTGGTCGCGCGAGGACGCCGGTTTTTCTCGAAAACCTCGGGGGCGCGACCACCGGTCGCGGCTTTATGGCGGAGACGTCCCCCTCATTGCAGAGCAGAACTTGCACGCTGATCCTGATGTTGCTGCGGCCCTGTCTTGACAGCTTGGCCGCCGCCCCGCAAAATTAGGGGACTTAGTGGGACTTTGCCGTGCAGCAACCTTTCATTCCGCAGCGTCTTGTCGTCGTGCTAATTGCCACGGCTCTGCTTTTGCCTATCGCGGCTTGCGTTGTCGCGGCCGTCGCGTCACTCATGTGGGGGATGGGCGATCGATCTGGTGGCGCGGTGCTGCTTCGCGTGGCGCAGGCCGGTGGCATTCTCTGGATCATCGACCTCGTCTGCCTTCTGCTGACCACCGCCACCGCGACGCTGCACGGCCCGGACCGGCGAGACGAGCCCTAGGCGGGTTGACCGCAGAGTCGCTCGTAGTTCCGCCTTTAGGCGGTAGTCCGAGCGAAATCGCCGCCTAAAGGGGGAACTGCGAACAACAAAGCCGTACGCTCGCGCCATTGCATCGTTCTCCTTCACTCTCGTTCCCATGGTCCCCCGTGGGAACGCACCGGTTGGACGCTCCGGCGTCCTCAGCATCGCGTATTGGCTTGAAATTGGTTGGCGATCCCGACGACGCGGGAGCGTCGCCACGAGTGTGTTCCCACGCGGGAGCGTGGGAACAAGGTTCGTCGGCGCTAATTCAACGGTATTGCGTCTAAGGGCGGAACTACGAACAACAAAGCTGTACGCTCGCGCCATTGCATCGTTCTCCTTTGGCGGCAATAATGACCGCACTCGGCAGCGAAGCAAAGGCCGAGGTCGCCGCCTTGGTGGTCAAACCGGTCAAGGCGGCCCGATGATGTTTTGCGCGCTCAAAAGAAAAAACGCCCATCACCGATCGATTCTGCTGCGAAAGGAGCGGACCGACTATGCCCAAAATCATTGTTCTCGACGATCTTTCCCAGGACGGCATCGAGTTGCTGAAAGCGGTCAAGACGCTGACCGTCGAAATCCGTACCGGCTTGAAGGGAGACGACCTGCGTAATGCGTTGCTCGAAGCCGATGGGGCCATCTGCCGTAGCGGCGTCAAGATTACGGCCGACGTGCTCAAGGGGAACAACCGGCTGAAGGCCATCGCTCGGGCCGGCGTCGGCGTGGACAACATCGACGTCCCGACCGCCACGCAACTGGGCATCGCCGTGATGAACACGCCGGGCGGCAACACCCTTTCGACCGCCGAGTTGACGATCGCGCTGATGCTGGCCGTCTCGCGACACATCGCCCCGGCCTACCAGAGTCTGCTCGAAGGCCGCTGGGATCGCAAGAAGTTCATGGGCGTGCAAGTGGCGGGCAAGACGTTGGGCATCATCGGCCTTGGCCGCGTCGGGCAAGCTGTGGCCACTCGCGCCCGAGGCTTGGAAATGCGGCTGCTCGGCTACGACCCGATGGTGCCGGCCGAGAAGATCAAGCAGCTCGGCATCGAGCCTTGCGCCTCCGCGCATGAGATGCTTCCGCGCGTCGATTATCTGACCGTCCACACGACACTGACGCCGGAAACGAAGGGGCTGATTGGCGCCAAGGAAGTTCCGATGCTGAAGAAGGGGGCGCGGCTGATCAATTGCGCCCGCGGCGGCATCTATGACGAGGCGGCGCTGGCCGAAGGGCTCCGCAGCGGACAAATCGCCGGCGTGGCGCTCGATGTCTACTCGACCGAGCCGTGCACGGCCAGCCCGCTGTTCGGCATGCCCGGGGTCGTTTGCACGCCGCACCTCGGCGCCAGCACCGAGGACGCCCAAAACAACGTGGCTGGCGAGGCGGCTCAGCTCCTGATCGACTTCTTTGCCACCGGGGCGATCAAGCAGTCGGTCAATATGCCGTCGCGAGGACCGAACGCCGGTTAGCATCGCGTCTCGTACTTGACGGCGCTTATCGCGCGAGATTTGGAAAAGCTGGTTGGCATGCCGACGCTTGTCGTGGGCATGGGAAGGGCAACCATGCTTTCTGTGTCTGCTGCGCTGGCTAGGCAAGCATGACACCCACAAGACGGCACTTTGGGCGCGACCAACGGTCGCGGCTTTGTGAGCCGCCGGACGACCGATTCAGTCTGCGCGGTAGATTTCTTCGCTCTGATTCTCCCATCCTGATCGCTGCGAGCTACTGTTGATTACGCGGTTGCCTTGGAGGCAGCCGTCCCACCTTGGGCACCCCACCCTGGCCGGAGAGCGGAAGGCGAGCGACCGGCGGCCGAACGGAACGGCCGGCAAATACGGTAAATTGCCACCGCCTAACGCAAAATACCCAGCTTCGTGAAAGAGTCTGGCTGGCGGCCCAGCCGTGGATTGCCGATGGAAGTAGTCGAATATCATCAAGTTGGGCAGCCGGAGAATGGTTTCCGTGCGTAAAGCAACCGCAGGGGACGACCGGCTAGACAGGTAAACGAGAGATGATCGACATGCCGTTGGACGATCGAGTGCTCACCGCCCTGGAATGCAATCCTTACATCGCGCGCCGCAACCTGCGATTCGAGACCAGTGCGGGGCGCGTCATCTTGCGGGGCGTGGTCAACACCTACTTTCAGAAGCAGATGGCCCAAGAGGCGATTCGCCACGTCGACGGCGTCGATGAAATCGCCAACGAGCTGGAAGTCTGCTGGGCCTAGCGCGGCCGCAGCACGCCGCCCATCACCGCTTCCTGACGGTCGCGGTACGGCAGCAGTTGCTCGTCGAGTCTCGACAGTCGCAGAACGCGGCGATTGTGGGGCGAAAGCCCACAAACACGCATCACGCCGCCGCGGCCGTCGACCCAGTGATACAGATCAAGCAGTTGGCTGATCAATCCGCTGTCGAGCACCGGCACCTCATCCATCTCGAGCACAAGCCGGTAAGTGAAGTGCTGCTCGAGCAGTTGCCATATCCGGTCTGCCAGAGACGACGTGCCGACGTCACCGGGATCACAACCTTTGATGCGGACTAACAGCCAGTCCGGTCCCCGCTGAACGTCCAACTCACACTGAGATGAGATCGTTTCCATCGCGCCGCCCTCTCTTACGATGCGCGAACGCTGACGAGAAAAGGCTGCCCCAGTAAAGATGCTACCAAATCTCGCCGTTTTGGCAACCCCCGCGGCCACCAACCGCGAAAAAAACAGCCGGCAAGATCTAGGCATTCACAGGCCAGCGACAAATCGTGACAATCGCCG